>DATJST010000271.1:0-29900 GCA_035503975.1 Acidimicrobiales bacterium
CGGACCGTCCGGCGATGGTGCCGGTTGGTTCAACAACTGATCGACCGTCGATCGTCAGGGGAGCCTCTGGGCTCATAGCCCACAGGCCCTAGCAGCCGATTATCGCTTACAAACGTTGTCTTGCATGACACAAAAACGTTAAGGCCGCTTTCAGCCGCCGGAGCTTGCGAGTAGCTCTCCAATAAGCTTGGACGGACTCGGCTATACGCATGGCTGGTTTGAAAGGGATCTCGCCGCTGCGTGTAGCGCAATGTACGAATTCCGAGGCCGACTTTTGAAGCTGTCAATCTCGGTACGCATGGGACAGTATACCGGTCTAAACGCCACGACGCGGCAAGAGTACTGAGCGGCCATGCAGTACCTAGACTTGTCGCCGCTCGTTAGATGTCAGGGTCGCCTGACTAGCCCGCGTCCGGGCCGACCCTTCGCTGTTCCTCCCCAGGCGCGACGTCCCGGGGCGGTGCCTACGGGCAGCACGGCACAAGCGGGCCGCGTACCGTAGGAGCGAGATGAGACAGGCTCGATTGGGAGGCATACAATGGACGGTTTCGGGGACCTCTCGGGCCATGTGCGCGCCGATTTGGAATCACCGGCCCTCGGCACGATCAACCAAGCACTGCGCGGCCGGCTCCGATCTCTGCAATCGCTGTTGTGGTCCGCAGCTGGGACCGTCGACACCGCCCACGCATTGCCGGCCGGTCATGTCGAGGCTTTGGCCGGCGCGGGCCTGTACGGCATCTTCGCTCCTGAGGAGATCGGAGGGCTGGGGCTCAGCTACCCCGAGTTGTGCGCAGTAATAGAAGAGCTAGCCACCGCTTGCGTGGCCACCACATTTGTCTGGGTGCAACACCTCCGCCTGCTCGGAGCGATGCTCGACACGACTGTTCCCGTCAGCTTGCGGAGTCGGTACCGAGCTGGGGTGATATCGGGTGCCACCAAGGGCGGCGTCGTCCTGACCGGCCTTATGCCTGGTCCGCCCCGCTTGCGAGCCGCGCGGACAGGAAAGACGTGGACGCTCCAAGGAGAGGCGCCCTGGGTGAGCGGCTGGGGGATCGTGGACCTTCTGGTTGTCGTGGCCCGTGGCCCTGGTGACACGGCGGTGTCTGTCCTGCTGGACGCCTGCGAGCAGCCGGGGCTTTCAGCCTCGCCGCTTCGGCTGTCGGCTATGGACGCGACGCGAACCGTTCAGCTGCGCTTCAATGACCTGGTGGTAGGCCCCGCCCGAGTTCTCGGCCAAGAAGACCTCAAACAGGGCACTCAAAACGCGGAGCGTCTGCGACTCAACGGGTCGTTCGCTCTCGGGGTAACCAAGCGTTGCTGCCTCATGCTCGGGCCATCGCCGCTGGATGCACAACTCATGGGCGCCCGCGAGCGCCTCGACCGAGCGCAGGGAGCGGACGTGCCTGCCGCCCGGGCAGCGGCCTGCGAGCTCGCAGTACGCGCCGCGCACGCGCTGGCGACGACGCGCGGCAGTAGATCGGCCCTGGGTGGCGATCTAGGCGAGAGAACGAGCCGAGAAGCGGCTTTGCTCCTAGTGTTCGGCAGCCGCCCCGCCATCAAGGAGGCGCTGCTCGATTTGCTCCACTTCTCGCCACGTCAGGAGGGCGGGCTGGGATAACAACGGGACGCCGCGCCTCCGCGCCGTTACGATTATGTGCCGGCGGCGATCTGGCGGATCCTCGTCATGTTCTTCATAGGTCCTGACCAGCGCTATGGGCGTCCTGCTAACTCCGAACGGAAAGCCCCAAACAACGACGGCCATGCGGAACTCTGTGCTCCGGTAGGCCCGCCCCCGGCTCACGCCTACGTCCAGCGTGCTCGTAAGCCGGCCAACGCCTCTCCGTTAGCTGGAGCTCAATGTGCGGGCAACCGGTAGCGTTGGCAGCGCCTACACCGGAACGCTAGTTGAGTGGCGCTTTTGCACCGCTGGCACCAGTAGGCGCCGATCGAACCAAAGCGAAGCGCCCAGACCAAATGCAGAGCCCGGTGTCCATCTGCCCAGCGCCGGTGTCCGCTCAGCTTCGCTAGCTACCGCGGGGACCATAGAGATATGGCATCGCACCAGGCAAGCTTAGGAGCGTCCGCGTTGCTGTCATGCGGTGGCAGCCTGACAAGTTTGTGTTCGTCGCCGTAGCCGCGACGGTCTCCCGGTGACTTTGAGGCCGCACGGCTGGGTATTGCGTCTACCGGCGGTTTGGGACGCTAAGCGAGAGCCGGACGATTTCGTCATAACCCAACCTCGTGCCCTCAGCGTAAAGACGGTCGAAGTCTGAGCCCAGCCGCTCCCGAAGCCCGGCGACGTGAGCGGCTCGGATATCAGATTGTGGTGGCTCCCATTGTCCGGCTAGGGGCGCCATCAAAGCGTCTGCGCTCCCTTGCAGTGTTGCCGCCAGCTCGACCGGTCCGAGGTGTGTGGCGCAGCACGCCAGTGCCAGTACGGCGGTTGCAACCCAAAAGAGGTTGCCGTACATGGATGCCGCGCGGAGCACGTCAGCGTGGTCCATCGCGGCGCACTGCACGTCACCACTCTGAAGCAACACCCAGGCAAGGCCGTGGTGGGCCAACAACGAGCGTGTTGTAAGCTTCTTGTCTTGGATCTCGAGTGCCGTCTCGAGGTGCTGCCGAGCTTCTGGCAGACGGCCTTGACTCATTAGGAAGTTGGCGTAATTATCATGCAGCACGGTCGCCGTCCGGACGGCTCCGGCTCGCTCAGTTAGCTCAAGCGCCTCAATGAATGTGGGCTCGGTTTCGGGTGAATTCCTGTAGTGGAGCACTACGGCGTAATAGCCAAGCGCAGAAGCCGTCAGCAAGGGGTCACCAAGCCGTCGAGCCAACGCGACGGCTTCCACTCCAAACCCTTTGGCAGTCCCCGTGTCCGCGGCGAGAACACTTGCGAGGCAGCATTCGATTAGGCACCGGGCCTCAAGTTCTGGTTCGGCGGCTTCGCGCGCCAAGGCGAGAGCGGCTAGCATGGGCTGGAGCAGCTCGGTCTTACGATCGATGACGTAAAGCATTCGGCCCTGGCACAGAAGGGCTCTGCTCCGGCGGCCGGCGGTCAAATCGGCCGCGGCTTTTTGTATCGCCTGATTTAGGAGGGCGCGGTTTTGCGCTGGGTGGCGGGCGTAAATCCAAAAGTGCCGGGCTGCCCAGAATTGGTCTAACACCCGCACGGTGCCCTCCGGCGTCGCAAGAGCATGGTTGATCGCTTGGAGTATGTTTGCTAATTCGGTGTCGAGGCGGTCCAGCCACGTGAAGGCCGTGGGGCCGTCCAAGTGCCCGCCGGCATTCTCGGCGAGCGCGAGGTAGTAGTCCGAGTGGAGGGCGCTGGCTTCATCGAGTTCCCCGAGGCGGGCGTTCTCGTCGGCTAGGCGCTCCGCTGCGTACTCATGGAGTGTTGCCAGTAGGCGGTAGCGGACGCCATTGCCCTTGCGTTCGGCGACGACCAAGCTCTTGTCAACGAGCGAGCTGAGGGCACCGGCGACCTCGCTCGGGGCGAGGGCACCGCTCCCGCAGACGGCTTCCGCAGCCTCGAGGTCGAAGCCGTCCACGAACACGGACAAGCGCGCGAAGAGCAGTCTCTCCACGCTTGTTAGCAGGTCGTAGGACCAGTCGACCGTGGCTTTCAATGTCCGGTGGCGCGGCAGTGCGATGCGCTGGCCGCTCGTAAGCAGGGCGAAACGATGCTCGAGGCGCTCGAGCACCTGCAAAAGCGACATGGAGCGCAGCCGGGCTGCGGCCAGCTCGAGGGCCAGGGGCATCCCGTCTAGGCGACGGCACACGGACGCGATGGAGCCGGCAAGCTCGTCGGTCGGCTCGAAGCCAGCGGGACTTTGGGCTCGTGCCCGCTCTGCAAATAGCGCGGTTGCCCCCGAACCGGCCAGGTCCCCGAGCGACCTCGCTCCCTCGGGGGGGAGCGAGAGCGGCGGCACCCGGAAGACGGCCTCACCCTCGATCAGCAATGGCTCCCGGCTGGTGAGCAACAAGCGGACGAACGGACACTCTCTGCTGAGCGCGTCCACCACGACGGCACAGCCATCGACCACCTGCTCACAGTTGTCGAGGACGAGCAGGCGGTGCTGGGCAGCCAACACCTCGGCGAGCCGCGCCAGGGCGGTCTTGCGCGGTTGGTCCTGGATACCGAGCTGGCCGAGGATTTCGACGGCGACGGCATCGTCGTCGAGCACCTTTGCCAGCTCGACCAGCCAGACGCCGTCCCGGTGCTTGCCCAGCCGGGCGTGAGCGACCGCCGCCGCCAGCCGGGTCTTGCCGACGCCACCAGGACCGGCGAGGGTTACGACGTTGCTCTCGGCGAGCAACGTCGTAACACGGGCGATCTCGCTCTCTCGGCCGATGATCGCCGGTGCCGTGGCCGCCAGGTTGGTCCCGGCGAGGCGCAGCCGCAGCTCCTCGCCACCACTCCGGACGGTCGACCCGCCGCTGAGGGGAGGGCCTGTTCGCGGCGGTCGCCCACGAAGCTGCTCCGAGAGGGCCTCAGCCATCTCGCCTGCGGTGCCGTAGCGGTCCGCGGGATCGTTCTCCAGCGCTCGGTTGAGCACTGTCTCGAGTTGCTTGGCGCCGGTGGTCCCAAGCCCGTCCCTTTGCACGCGCGCCTCGAGCGCTTGCAAGTTGGTGGTGGCCTGCCCGTGAGCCGCCAATATGGCGGTCCCGACGAGCATCTCGTTGAGTATCGCCCCGATGGCGTACAAGTCCGCCCGATGGTCGACGATGCCAGTGCCACGCCGCTGCTCTGGGGCCATGTAGCCCGGGGTCCCAGCTGGCAATGTGAACCCGCTGGCCTTGAACAGGTCCTTGGCCAACCCCAGATCCCCGAGCAGCGGCCGCTCGAGCTCGTCGCCTCTTCTGCGGTGTTCAGGGACCGTTTTAAACAGCACGTTGGAGGGATTGACGTCCCTGTGGACGATACCCATGGCGTGCAGCACCTCCAGGCCCTTTAGCAGTTGCACCGCCAACTCGACCGCCTCGCACACATCTAGCGCGCCGCTCGCGGAGGCGTCCAGCCTCTGGCGTAGGGTCCCTCGGTCAGCCCATTCCATCACGATGTAGGGGCGCTCGTCCGCCAGCTCTTCGATGGCGTAGACCCGTACGACCCGCTCGTCGTCGATGCGCCTGAGCAAGCGGGCTTCGGCAAAGAAGCGTTCGCGTACGGCGTCGTCCCTGGCCCAGTTGTCGGCGAGCACCTTGACCGCCACCGGCGCATTGAGGCCCTCGTCGTGGGCCAGCCACACGGAGGCGAAGGCGCCGGTGCCGACTAGCCGTTGGATGCGGTAGCGGCCGAGAAAATCGGGTTGTTTCACAAGCGGTCCATGAGCTCGGGCGAGATTGTAACAAGCTGGCCCGGGGGCGGCGTGCCGCAGCGTGGGCAGGGTACGATCAGCGGCGGGCCGGGCGGTCCCCAGGTCGGTGCGCGAGCCTGGCAAGCGTAAACGCCGAGAAAGATGGACGACATGAAGATCACAGCGGTGGAGTCGACGTACTGTTTCGTGGACCAGGGGCAGGGCTTGTACCAGGTGGTGAGGGTCACGGTCGAGGGAGCGCGCCGCGACGTCGAGGCCGAGGTGCATGCCCACGGGCCCGGCGGTGAAGACAGCGTTTGGCGCGGCCGGCTCGACCCGACGCAAGCCGGCCAGCCCGGTGGGCCGGCCTGGGCGCCCTCCGCAGACCCCGGGCTCCGCCTCGCCCCGGGCTACAACTCGGGCCCGGGACCCGTGCCCGATGGGGTAGTCGTCGAGGTGGCAGCCATCGCCGCGGGTTCGCACCCCGCCGGTAGCGAAGTGCCTCTACAGGTAAGGGCCCGGGCCGGCCGCAGCGTTGCCGAGGCCCAGGCTACGGTGGTGGCCCGCGAGCCGGGCTGGCGCATGCTCATGGTGCCGCACTTCCACTACGACCCGGTGTGGTGGAACACCCAGGCCGGCTACACCTCGGGCTGGGACGAGCTGATGTGGGCCCATGACCGGCGCGAGTCGTTCCAGCACAGTGGCCTGAGCCTGGTCGAGGCCCACCTGGAGCGCGCCCGGGCTTCGCGTGCTTATAAGTTCGTGCTCGCCGAGGTCGATTACCTGAAGCCGTTCTGGGACCTTTACCCTGACCGGCGCGCCGAGCTGCGGGCCTTGCTCAAGGCCGGTCGGCTGGAGATCGTGGGTGGCACCTACAACGAGCCCAACACCAACCTGACGGGGGCCGAGACCGCCGTGCGGGCGGCCGTGTACGGGCTCGGGTTCCAGCGCGACGTCCTCGGCGCTCAGCCGGCGACCGCCTGGCAACTGGACGTCTTCGGCCATGACCCGCAGTTCCCCGGGATAATGGCGGACTGCGGCCTGACGTCTTCGGCCTGGGCGAGAGGGCCGTTCCACCAGTGGGGCCCGTCGCACGACACCGGCTCGACGGGCTGGATGCAGTTCCCCTCCGAGTTCGAGTGGGTCGCGCCCAACGGCCGGAGCCTGCTCACCTGTTACATGGCGCTCCATTACTCGGCGGGCTGGGACCTGGAGCGGGCGCTCACCGCCGAGGGTGCCATGTGGCGGGCGTACCAGCTCTTCGAGGGGCTCGCGCAGGTCTCGGCCGTGCCGGTGGTGCTGCTGCCCGTTGGCACCGACTACGCCCCGCCCAGCAGGTGGCTGGCCGACATCGTCACCCGCTGGCAGCAGCGTTACGCCTGGCCGCGCTTCGAAGTCGGCCTGCCTCGGGAGTTCTTCGCCGCCGTGCGCGACGAGCTCGCCGCCCGGGGCAGGGCGCCCACGCCCCAGAGCCGCGACATGGGGCCGGTCTACACCGGCAAGGACGTGTCCTACATCGACACCAAGCAAGCGCAGCGCTCGGCCGAGGCCGAGCTGGCCGAGGCCGAGGCCATGGCCGCCCTGGCCAGCGTGCTCGGTGCCAGCGTGCCCTACCGGGCCCTGGACAAGGCCTGGCGCCAGGTGGTCTTCGGCGCCCACCACGACGGCATAACCGGCTCCGAGTCGGACCAGGTCTACCTGGACCTGCTCGCCGGCTGGCGGGAAGCCTACGAACTGGCGCGCTCGGTTGCGGAAGGCTCGCGAGAGGTGCTCCTCGGGCACCTGGCCGGCGAGGGCGACGGCGACGCCGTCATCGTCACCAACACCACCGGCCTCGAGTGCCTGGACCTGGTCGAGCTGGACTTGGCCGGGGCAGCCGCCGCGCCGGGCACCCTGGCCGTGCGCGACAGCAACGGCGGCGCCGTGCCTGCGGTGCGCAGCGCCGGGCGCACGGCCGAGCACCGGCTGCAGTTCCTGGCGGAAGTGCCGGCTTTTGGCTACAACACGTACCGCCTGGTCGCCGGCGCCGAGGCGGGCGAGTGGGAGCGGAGCGAGGGCTGCGTCGCCGAGAACGAGTTCTTCGAGGTCCGCGCCGACCCGATCCAGGGCGGGGGCCTGGTGGCAGTCCGCCACCGTGGCGCCGGCCTCGACCTCGTGCCCGCAGGAGAGGTCGCCAACGAGCTACTGGTCTACGCCGAGTACTCCGAGCACCCGCGCTACCGAGAAGGCCCCTGGCACCTGAGCCCGTCGGGCCCACCGGCACGCTCGCGTTCGGGCCCGGCGACGGTGTGGCGCGAGGCGTCTCCCGCCGGCCAGCGGGTCGTGGCCGAAGGCGAGCTGGCCGGGTTTCGCTACCGCCAGGTCGTCACCCTTTGGGCCGGCCTGGAGCGGGTCGAGCTGAGCACTGAGATCCACGGCTGGGCCAAGGCCGACCACCTCCTGCGCCTGCGGGTGCCGACGACGCTGGCCGGGGGCTCGGCGGTGTCGGCGGTCGGTGACGCCGCCATCGGGCGCAGCTTCGCCCTCTTGGACGTCGACTCGGCCGTGCACCCCTGGACGCTCGACAGCCCGGCCGCCGAGTGGTTCGGCGTGGGCCCCAACCTGGTCTTGGAGGCGGGGCCGCGTCCCGGCCGCGACGGCCACAGCCAGTCGGTCGGCGTCGCCGAGGTGATCGTGCCCGACGGCGCCGAGGCGGCACCCTGGGCGCGCCAGCTGGTGGTCGCCTTGTTGCAACAGGGGGTCACCGCCACGTGCTCCCGGGCCGGCGCCAACCGCTACGGCGCATTGCTCGGTGATTCCAACTTGCCCGACTTTCGCATCGCCGCAGGTGGGCCCGGGGACAACGCCTTTGTGGCCGGTGTCCTGGCCGCGGCCGACCCGTGCTACCAGGCCGAGCTCGATGACCAGTTGGCCCGTCAGGGATGGGCTCATGTCCTGGTGCCGGCCGCCAAAGCCCTCGCCGAGCTATGGCAACCGGGGGCCGACCTGCGGGGCCCCCGCGACCTCGGGGTCCTGGTCGTGGCCGGGGCCGGCGCCGACGGCACTGGGCAAGCCGCCGAGCGGCTGGCGAGCGCCGTGGAGACGGGGCGGGTGCACGTAGCCCAGCCCGAGGCCCTGGTCCCTTCCCCGGGGAAAGTGCCGGCCTGGACGGCGGCCATGTTCAACCGGGGGACCCCGGGTTTCGCCGTGGACGTGGCCGGCGCGCTCCATGTCTCGTTGCTCCGCGCCTGCACGGGCTGGCCCTCGGGGGTCTGGATCGACCCGCCGAGACGGAGCGCCCCCGATGGGTCTGGCTTCGCCCTCCAGCACTGGAGCCACCGCTTCGAGCACGCCCTTTTCCTCGGTGCTGGAGATTGGCGCGAAGCCGGCTGCGTGCCGGCGGCGCAGGCCTACAACCGCGCGCTGCGGGCGAGCGCCTCCAGCGCCCAGCCGGCGCCAGTGCCGGGCCGGGCCAGCCTGCTGTCGCTCCCGAGCTCGGGTCGTGGCCGGGTGGTCGTGGCCGCTCTCAAGCCAGCCGGCAACCCGCTCGCGTCGAGCGACGACCCTGCCCGCGCTGCGCCAGCAGCGACCAACGAGCTGACGTTGCGGGCCTACGAGGCTTCTGGTCAGCCCGCCACGGCTCGCCTGGCCACGGTCTGGCCACTGCAAAGGGCCCAGTTGAGCGACATGGCTGAACGCGAAGAGCGCGGCGAGCTGGCGGTCGAAGCGACCGGGCCCGAGCGCAGCACATCTGTCGAGCTCGGCCGCTGCGAGATCGCCACCCTGCGCCTCAGCTTCGCGGGCGTGGTGGGGGAGGGGGCCGCGACCGCCAACAGCCCAGCTGGCGACCAGGTCCCGGTCGTCGCCGGCGCAGAACGAGCCGAGCCCGTCTTCAGCCGCTACTGGCTGCACAACAAGGGGGCCGCGCCGATGGGCAACCAGGCAGTCGCGGTCCACCTCCTCACCGTGTCGGCTGTTGCCCGGCCCGGTGACCACGTCGAGGTCGTGGCCCAGGTCTCCTCGGGTGCGGCGCGCACCACCCAGGCCGGCTCCGTCGAGGTCGTCGTGCCGCCGGGCTGGGGCGCTAGCCCCAAGGCCAAGCCGTACTCGCTCGCTCCGCGGGCCTACATGCAGGAGCCGGTACAGGTCTCGGTGCCGCCCAAGTGCCAGCCGGGCCGGTACTTCGTCGCCGCCCGTACGACCGACGCCGCCGGCCAGTGCCAAGAGGACGTCATGACCGTGGACGTGGTGGCGAGGTTGGCACCGCCGGGCGGCGACGGCCAACTCCCCGCCCGTTTCGCGCACCCCGGCAGCCAAGCTGCCGCTGAGCTGGAAGCCGACCTGGAGGAGGCGCAGCTCGTCGTCGCCCCCGGGGCCAGCGCCGAGATGGCCCTGCTCGTGGCCAACCACACCCAAGGCGAACTGCGGGGCGAGGTGCAGCTGGTCTCGCCCCTGGAGACCTGGCCGCTGCTCGGCCCCTGGGCGCAAGCCTTGCGCGTCCCGCCCCGGGGCAAAGCGCGCGTCCACGCCCGGGTGACCGCACCGCTCGAGGGCGGCCTGGAGACCTGGGCGCTTTTCAAGGTGTGCTACTTCGGGCGCTTGTGGTACTCGCCCGCTGTGTCGCTCCGCCTCGGCGACTTGTGACCGGGTGACCGTCGCGCCGGGGGGCTGCGTGGCTTGCGCGAGGCCAACTTTGGTGCACCACACAAGAGCGGGTTGACAAGGCTAAGTCATCGGATGTTTAATGGGCGCTACTTCGGGAGCACAAGCCGAAAGGGAGCCGGGGACCGCAACCGACGTACATAACCTCAGACCTCTGATCATTCGCCATCCAGGAACGCGCGCAGCGTCAAGGGCGCACCTCGATGGCGCCAGCCCACCCCCGGCCGGTCGCCCAAGGAAGGGGCAACTAGCGCGCGTTGCCAATCGGGACGCGCGCGCACCGACATAGGGAGGAACCCCTAAATGACGATATTGAAACGTGGGGCGGCGCTCGCCTGCGCAGCTGCCCTGGCCATGGCCGTCAACACGACCGCAGCCGGCGCCAGCCCGGCTCGCCATGCCCAGGCGGGCACCACATACAACGTCGGCGTCGTGCTGACCTACAGCAACACTGATTTCTGGAGCGCCTACGACGCTTACCAATCACAGTTCGCCAAACAACTCAACGTCCATCTCTATACCACGACTCCGACCAACGGCAGCGTCGAGGCGCAAAACTCGGCTATCGAGTCGCTTATCACCGTCCAGCACGTCAAGGCCGTCATCGTCAACCCTGAGTCCGCCGACAGCCTGGGCGGGGCGGTCGGCCAGTTCGTCGCCGCCCACCACGCCAATATCATCAGCGTGGACACGACGTTGTCCTCGGGCCACGCCTACGTCGTGGTCCGCGCGAGCAACCTCATATACGGCGAAGATGCCTGTGCGCTCATGAGCTCCCAGTTCCGTTCGGGCGACGTGGCCGACCTCGAAGGCGACCTGGCGTCCTCCAACGGCGCCGACCGCACCAACAGTTTCAACGCCTGCATGAAAGTGAACGACCCGGGCGTGACAATCCTCAAGTACCCAACGGTCTGGGACGACACGACCGCGGTGTCCGACGCCCATACGGCCTACAACCTGTACACGAGCAAGCTAAAAGGCATTTACAGCCAGTGGAGCAGCCCTGAGACGGGCATCGTCGGGATTTACGGCCAGGGTACAGGCTTCTTGCGCAACTACAACGTGGGCGCGCGGCACATCTCCTTCGTCGCCGACGACGGCGTGCCGTTTGAGATGTGCAATATCGAGCATGGCGCCACGGATGCCGCGCAGTCGCAGCCGGCCAACCTGTACGCCGAATGGTCGCTCAAGTTCGCCATCGACGCGATCCAAGGCGTTAAGCTTCGTGCCGGTGAGAGCTTCAGCGGGTTGTCGCTGGTGAGCCAGACCTACTCGGGCGACACCAACCTCGGCTATCCCATCGTGGCGCCATTCATAACTCAAAAGGCAATGACTTTGCACCTGAAGAGCTACACGATAAATGGGACGACGCTCGGCGGCACGGTTGCTACGACGCCCGTGAGCGACCATTCCACCTGGGGATGGGTGTACACCAAACAGCACGGGGGCAACCCGTGCACAGTTTCCTAAATTAGCCAGGACTCTTGTGGGCATCTCCCGGTGGCGGCGAGGTTCTCCCGCCACCGGGCGACGTGCCGGCCCCGACCGGGGGATGAAATGGACCAACCAACCGACCACAACATCGGGGCACAACCCCTCAGTCCTCCCGCCACGGGCGCTGCGCCCGGCCCGAGCGCCGGCGCCCCTTGGGCGAGCGCCGACCCGGGCGGGCCAGGTCCTGCGCCGGCAGCCGAGGTGCACGATCTCTGGAAGCAGTTCGGCAACACCCAGGCCCTAAAGGGCGTGAGCTTGCGCCTCGCGCACGGCCATTGCCTTGGCCTCGTGGGCCGCAACGGCGCCGGGAAGTCCACCGTGGTATCGATCCTGAGCGGGTTGACAGGGGCGGACCGGGGCACGGTCAGCTTCGAGGGCCGCCCCGCGCCCTCACTGAGCGACCCGACCGCGTGGCACGGGCGGATCGCCACCGTCTACCAGCACTCGATGGTCGTGCCCTGGCTGACGGTGGCCGAGAACGTCTATTTGGGCCGGTACCCCGCCAACCGGTGGGGCGCGATCGATTGGAAAGCCATGTGGGCCGGGACGCGCCAGGTTATGAGCGAGTGGGGCCTGCACGTCGACGAGCGCAAAACGTGTGCCGAGATCTCCGTTGAGCAACGCCAGGTTGTGGAGATCGCGCGTGCCGTCGCTTTGGGCACGCGGTGCCTGGTGCTCGACGAGCCGACGTCGGCTCTCGAGCGCTCGGCGGTCTCGCGCCTGTTCGCGCGGGTGCGGGCGCTGATCGAGGCCGGGGTGGCCGTGCTGTACATATCGCACCACCTGGAAGAGGTGTTCGAGATCTGCGACACAGTGGCGGTCCTGCGTGACGGCGAACTGGTACTGAGCGGCCCGACCAGCGCAGTGGACGAGCAGGCCCTCGTCGCCGCCATGGTGGGCGCCACCAGCAAAGTTGAGCACCCCGAGCTCGTGGGTGGCCAGCGCGGGGCGCTCGACCACGGGCGGCCGCGTTTGAGCGTCAGCCACGTGCGTGCCGAGGACCCGTTGGGCGGCATCCTGGAGGACGTTTCCCTCGAGGTCGCCCCGGGTGAGGTGCTCGGTGTGACTGGCCTGCGCGGCTCGGGGGCGGCAACTCTGGGCAGGGTCGTCGCCGGGGCAGTGGCGCAGTCAGCTGGCCGCGTCCTGGTCGATGGGCGCGCACTGGCGCCCGGGCGTCCGGACCGCGCCCTTGCCCGCGGCGTCGGCTACGTGCCCGAAGACCGGCGCGCTCAGGGCTTCGTGCCCCAGTTGGGTGTCGTCGAGAACACGACCATGACCATCGCCCGACGGCTTTCGGGCCGCCTCGGCTTTTCGACCGGCGCCCGGCGGCTGGCCGCGGCGTCGCCACTGCTCGCGTCGCTCCAGGTGGTCGCGGCCGGGCCGGACCAACCCGTGGCTGAGCTCTCAGGGGGCAACCAGCAAAAAGTGACGGTGGCACGGGCAATCATCGTTGCGCCCGGGGTGCTGGTCGCCATTTCGCCCACCCGGGGGGTGGATGTTGCCTCCAAAGCCTTGCTGCTCGGTGCGCTCGCCGGGTACGCCCGAGCGAGCGGTGCCGCCTTGCTCGTCGCCACGGAGGAGCTCGACGACCTGGTGATCTGCCACCGCGCCCTGGTCATGCTGAGGGGGCAGGTCTTCCGCGAGTTCGCCTCCCCACCGTTTGACCGCGCCGAGCTGATCGCTGCCTGCGAGGGCATCGACATGGCGGGTGAAGGGCCGGCGGCGTGAGCGGCACGACGTTCGCGCCGCCGGTGCTCAAGGGCGCACCCCAGCCGGTCGGCCCGGGCAACCAAAGAGCTCAACGGCTGCTCTCGGGCTTGCGCCAAACGGCTCTCATCCCGGTCATCGTGTTGCTGATAATCATCGGGCGCGTGATCAACCCAGCGTTTTTGTCGCTGAACAATTTCACCGAGATCGGTCAGTTCAGCTCCGCCCAAGGGCTCACCGTCGTCGGTGAGAGCCTGGTGCTGCTGACCGGCGGCATCGACATTTCGCTCGAGTCAACTTATGGCCTGGCCCCGATGGTGGCTGCGTGGACGATCCTTTCGACCAACCTCTACGGCGCCGGCATCATGCTCAACCCTTACCTGGCCCTTTTGGTGCTGCTGGCTGTGGGAGCGGGCGTAGGCATGACCAACGGGTTGCTGATCGTCAAGGGCCGCCTCAACGCCTTCATGGTCACCCTGGCGATGACCATCGCCCTTTACGGCCTCCAGGACGGCGTAGTCCACGACCAGTCGCTGTTCAACCTGCCCCGGCCCTTCACCTACCTCGGGGCCACCTACCTGTTCAGCTCGAGCGACGGTACCGGCGGCATCCCGGTGTCGTTGATATTCTGCGTGGCCGTCTTTGTGGGAGTTGGGCTTTTCCTGCGCTACCACCGGGTGGGCCGGGCCATTTACGCCGTCGGCGGCAACCGTGAGGCCGCCCGGGCGGCGGGTATCAAGGTGGACCGTGTCCGGATCGGCGTCTACGTCGCGGCCGGGGTGCTGGCCGCCATTGGCGGTTTGATGGAGGCCGGGCAGACGTCGCAGGTCTCGACCTTGCAGGGCTACCCCGAGGGCATTATTTTCCCCGTGTTCGCGGCCGCCGTCATCGGTGGGGTCAGCCTGCAGGGGGGCCGCGGCAACATGCTCGGGGCGGCCACCGGGGTGGCACTGCTCGGTATCGTCCAAAATATCTTGAATATTTCCCAGGTTTCTGAGTACTGGGTGTTCGCCGTCGACGGCGCCGTCATACTGGCCGCGCTGATACTCGCCCGGGTCATCGGCGGCCGCGCGGCGGCGGAATAAGGGCGCCACGCCGTGAGCAAGTTCGTCGCTTTTGACACCTACGACATCCGCTTCCCGACCTCACGGCGCCTTTACGGCTCCGACGCCATGAACCCCGCTCCCGACTACGCCGCCGCATACGTGGTCGTGCGCGTGGATGCCGAGCTGGACGGGGCGCCGCTCGAGGGGCACGGTTTTAGTTTCACGATCGGCCGGGGCAACGAGGTGCAGCTCTCGGCCATCCGCTGTCTCGAGCCCCTGGTCGTGGGCTTGGACTGCGAGCAGGTGCTTTCCGACCTGGGGAGTTTTTCGCGGCGGTTGGTCTGGGACAGCCCGCTGCGTTGGCTGGGGCCCGAAAAAGGTGTCATGCACATGGCCATCGGCGCCGTGGTCAACGCTATGTGGGACCTGAAGGCCAAGCAAGCTGGCAAGCCCTTGTGGCGCCTGCTCTGCGACCTTTCCCCCGAAGAGCTGGTGTCCCTGGTGGACTTTCGCTACCTGAGCGACGTGCTCGACCCCAGCGAGGCCGTCGACCTGCTCGCGGAGCGCTCGGCTGGCCTCGCCGGCCGCGTCGCCGTGCTCGAGCGCCAGGGCTTTCCGGCCTACACGACGTCGGCTGGCTGGCTCGGCTTTGACGACGCCCGCCTGGTCACGCTCTGCCGCGAGGCGGTGCGCGCGGGCTTCGGCTTGGTCAAGTTGAAGGTCGGCGACAACCAGAGCGACGACCTGCGGCGCTGCGGCTTGGCCCGGGAAGCCATCGGGGAGGACGTGGCCCTGGCCGTCGATGCCAACCAGGTGTGGGACGTGGACGAGTCGGTGCGGCGCATCCAGGCCCTCTCGCGCTTCGACCTGGCTTGGGTGGAGGAGCCGACCAGCCCCGACGAGGTACTGGGGTTGGCCCGCATCCGCCGCGCCGTCGATGTGCCCGTCGCGGCGGGCGAGCACGTCGCCAACCGCGTGCTCTTCAAGCAGCTCCTGCAGTGCGCGGCGCTCGATATCATGCAGATCGACGCCTGCCGGGTGGCGGGCGTAAACGAAAACATCGCCAACCTCCTCATGGCCGCCAAGTTCGGTACAGCTGTCTGCCCGCACGCGGGCGGGGTGGGCCTGTGCGAGCTGGTGCGCCACCTGGCCCTGTTCAACCATGCCTACCTGGACGGCGCCCGCCTGCGCTCGGGCCAGGCCGCCCCGACCGAATGGATCGACGGCTTGCACGAGCACTTCACCGACCCCGCCCGAGTTGAGGGCGGCCGCTACGTACTACCTTTGCAGCCTGGTGCATCTACGACCATGCGCGCCGAGTCGATCAGGGCGTACCGCTACCCCGAGGGCGCGGCCTGGGCGGGCGCGGCGACCTCCCCGGGCGACGGCTCAGCTCTGGGTGAGCTGGCGAGGGAGGGGGAGTGGTGACTGACCAGGACTTCGCGGGGCTGCGCGCCCTTGTCACAGGCGGTGCGTCCGGGATCGGGCTGGCCGCGGCGCGCAAGTTGGCCGCCCGGGGGGCGACCATCGCCCGTCTCGACCTCGTGGCCGGCCCCGACGAGCCTGGCACTTACTCGGTTATCGGCGACGTGTCCGATGCGGGCAGCGTCGCTCGCGCCGTAGCCGAGGCCGTCGGCCTCCTCGGTGGGCTCGACATCGTGGTCAACAACGCCGGCATCGGCGCCCAGGGCACGGTCGAGGACAATAGCGACGAGGAGTGGCGCCGGGTGCTCGACGTAAACGTGGTCGGTATGGCCCGGGTGGCCCGCGAGGCGCTCCCGTACTTGCGCCAGTCTTCCCACGCCGCCATCGTGAACACCTGCTCGATAGCAGCCACGGCAGGGCTCCCGCGGCGCGCGCTGTACAGCGCCAGCAAGGGAGCGGTGCTTTCGTTGACCCTGGCCATGGCTGCGGACCACCTGCGCGAGGGGATAAGGGTCAATTGCGTCAACCCGGGCACGGCCGACACGCCCTGGGTGGGCCGGCTGCTCGCGGCCGCAGCCGATCCCGAGGGCGAGAGGGCTGCGCTCGAGCGGCGGCAACCTCAGGGCCGGTTGGTGAGCGCCGACGAAGTGGCCGAGGCGATCGCCTACCTGGCGGGCCCGCTCGCCGGCTCTACCACTGGGGTGGCATTGGCGGTGGACGGCGGCATGTCAGGCCTGAGACTGGCGCCGCGTTGAGCCGTGCAGGGCCACCGCTAATGGCGCCTGGCACGGGGCGCCCGCCACGGCGCAGCCGGCGCCAGGGCACGGCGGTCACCGACGAGGCGATCAACGGCATCAAAGAGATGATCCAGTCGGGCACCATCAAGCCGGGCGACCGGCTGCCCAAGGAGGAGGACCTGGCCGCGCAGCTCGGGCTGTCACGCAGTTCGCTCCGTGAAGCGGTGCGTTCCCTGACCTTGGTCGGGATCCTCGACGTCGTACAAGGCGACGGTACCTATGTCACCAGCCTGGGCCCCGAGACGCTGCTCGAGGCGATGAGCTTCGTCGTGGACTTTCACCGGGACGACTCGGTGCTCGAGTTCCTGGCCGTGCGCCGGGTGCTCGAGTCAGCCGCGACCGCGATGGTGGCTATGCACATCACGCCGGCTCAGGTCGGCGAGCTGCGCTCGTTTTTGGCCGAGGTGCCGCCGGACGCGCCGATCGAGGTGTTCGTCGCCAACGACCTCGAGTTCCATCGCCGCCTGGTCAGCTACTGCGGTAACTCGGTCCTGGCCTCGTTGCTCGAATCGATTTCTGGCCCGACGCACCGCGCCCGGGTGTGGCGCGGCGTCACCAACGAGCGAGCCCACGAAGAGACCCGCCGTGAGCACCTGGCGATCTTGGACGCGCTCGAGCACCACGCCCCAGATATCGCGGCCGCTCGCGCGGCCGCGCACGTGGCCGGGGTGGAACTGTGGCTGCGCAACCGCTTGGGGGCGGAGGCCGGACCAGGTGAAGGTGCCGTGCCCCGGCTCAGCACCTGACGTCGGTGCCCATGCTGGCGGTCTTGGCGTGAGTAGGCCCTGGCCGCGCCGCCTCGGTGCTTGTTGGGTCGCCGTTAAGGAACGTGGCACCAACCGACAAGTAGCTCAGTTATCGGTCTCATGGGACAGGCTCAGAGGTTGGCCGAGGGCGAGGCGGGTGGTCATGTTGAGCCGGACAACACCGTAGGGTTTCACGTGCGTACACCATCGCCGCTTGGAGGATATGCAGGGCGAGCATCGCGAGCTCCTGTCTCTTACCACGACTGATCGGCGATCGCCGGGCCGGGCCTATCTTCCTGGCCGAACGCCGCCCGGCTCCTGCCCGCACACCGGCAGCGGTCGACCTGTGCCCGGTCACAGGCCGGGGACGGCTGTCCTACGAGCGGGCCGAGTACCTGTTCAAGCACAGCTCGCTCAAGGTCGCCAGGAAGGGCTGGGCACTACACCAGCTGCGCCACTCGGCTCTGACACATCTGGCCGAGGCCGGTGTCAACCTGCCCCTGCTGATGGCCAAGAGCGGTCACCAAAACCTCCGGTCGCTGCAGCGCTACGCCAGACCCGGTACCGAGGCCGCCGCTTCCATGACCACGGCCCATGACCCAGCTCGCCGACGGCGGTGATGCCGTGGGATCCATCGTTGAGCACCCGCTCTTGCCACTCCTCGGCTCACCTTACTGAGGAAAGTCTCACGCTCGCCAAGCGGGAGATGCCCGTAGAAGTGGCTGGTCAGAACTCGGTCAAAGGCGGCGTCGCTCACCGCTAAGTGCAACCCATCGCCTACGACAGCCAGCCCACCAGCTCGCTTTGAAACTCGCTCTTCCGCTCCGTCAGCGACCTTGAACCTCCCTGTTCCAATAAGGGGAACTCAAGTCTCCGGTCGGGCTCGCCAGCCGGGCGATGCTCACACGCTGCCGTTGACCACGAAGCCGACAATGACCCCGTGCTCAAAGGTGCAAACTGCATCGACGGGCGACTCGGGGTTGCCCCCGTACGCGTTTTGTGCCGAGACACCGAGGTCCGAGACGATGGTCGCGATATGAAGCGAAGGAGGGACCACCCAAGGAGTAGTGCCCACGGGCGCTGATCGGACGGTCAGCGGGCCAGATCCAAAGCTCGGGATGTCGAGGAGCCAAGCAGGGGCGGTGATCAAAACGTAGTTCTTGTCACCTGCAGTCGCGCCGTTCACGACGATCGGCATGGTCCCGGGCAATACCTGCGAATCGCAGATCCCCCCGACAGCGTTAGCCTCTACGGCGTGGACGGCCACCGGCAGGCCCTCACCCAGGCGAGCGGACCAGGTTGGCGTCCCAACTTGGGCCAGCACCTCGTAGGTCCCTGTGAGCGGCGTCTTGGAGCACTGCGTTAGCCTTGGCCCACTGCTCTTTAGGGACTTACCCCACTTGGGTTTGGAAGAAGACGTGAACGAGTTGTCCCTAGCGTCGACGAAATGCGACGCCGAGACGTCCCAGGACCAGTACGTGTTCAACGGGAACTCGGCTCCCGTAGCCGTGCTGAAGTACGGGTTGAGAGATGTCGTTTCAAGTTGGCCGCCCGAGAACTGCTCTTTGAAATATATGCCGGGTGTGGTGTTGTTCGTTGACCCGTTCCCGGTTGGCACGAGGACGTTCCCTGGTTCCCAGGCGATCGTCCCCCAACCTCGCGGGCCCTTGCCGAACGCCAGGGCCTGACCGGTGCTGTCCCCGGTAAAGATGCCTGTCGCAATGAAGGTCGCGTCAGACATCCCGGTGAGCTGACGGCCGACGACGCTGTCGAGCGGGGAGGGCGACGGTGGCAGTGTTGGGTAGGTGGACCGCCCAACCTCAGCCCATTTGGCCGCTGAATATTCCCAGAAATCGATGTGGGCCGCCTTGTCGTAGACGGCCGCCTCGTAGCGCCCTCCGCTGATCGCCACTATGTCGTGGCCCATCCCAGGCGTGGCCGCGCTCAGGGCCGCGGCAACCTGCGCCGCGGTAGCACCACTTCCGGTTTCAGGGCAATGTGTGCCCATGGGGCCCCTCCCCCCGGGGAACCACAGCCTGGCCAAAGGGGGCGGGATGCTGCAAATGTCGAAGGTGCCATAGGCGAAATCGCCGTTCGGGCCGCTGCGGTGGAAGACCTGGAAAGCGCCCATGTCCTCGCAGCCGGTGGGGGAGCGGAAGCATATGTCGGCGACCACCCAGTACGAGTTGGTGCCAGCCGTACGCCCATAGATCACACCGGCGTCGTCAATGCCGGGCTCTTCAATGTCGCTTTCGGGAAGGCCGGCCGAGACATTGAAGAGGTCCTGTGGCTTGGGGTCGCGGCGGTAGGCGGCGTAATAGCTCGCCCGGATCAGCGCACAAAGACCTGGATATGTCCAATGGCCCGAAGCCGTGCCGGGAGCGCCGTTGGCTGGCGCCTGGGGCCTCGGGCCGCTTGTGGCGCCACACACGGTCATGGCCGGGTGGACGGTGCTCGTCGCGCCGGCCGGCGACGCTGGGAGCCCTAGGGCCGCGCAGGCTATACCGGTCAAAGCGAACACCGCCCTCAACGAGATTTGCCCACTTGACGGCTCAGCGCGGTAGGAGCCACGCGCCATTAGTGAAGGCCCCTGGGCGCGGGGGATATATCTCATCGACCGATTGTAACCAGGCCATGGCCAGTGACGATCCCGACGACGCACCGGAGGCGTAGGTCTATTGCGGAACGGAAGCCTGGGTACCGTGCCTGAAGACCTACCGGGAGGGGTTGACCGTCCGGGTCACGACATGCATTGCGGTCGATAGGGCCACGATCCCGTCGCCGTGCTGGGTGGTCCCCACGGCGGCGCACACGCCACCGGGTGAGCAGGCCACCCCGTTCAGGCTGGCGCTCCCATCGGCGGCGGGAACGGCGAGCTCTACGGCCTGGGCCCAGTGGCCGTCGGTGTCGTCGACGTACATGGGCCGGGTGACCCCGGCATTGTCGGAATAGGAACCGACGGCCACGCAGTTGGGCGCCAACTGAGGGACCAGGCCGCCGACGTTGTGGCACCAAATGCCATTTAGGGAACTCGCCCCGGCACCACTGCCGTTGGCCGGGAGCTTGACCGGGACCGAGGGTCGCCAGGCCCCGTCGACCTCGCTGGCCACCATGGCCTGGACGACGCCGCCTGTGGGGTCCCGATAAGTGCCCGCGATGGCACAGGTGGCCGGGCCGGTGCAGGACACACCGCTGAGGGTGGTTTCGACAAACGTTGGGTCACTGGCCGGCGGTACTACCTCCACCGCGCGCTGCAAATGGCCCCCCGACTCGGCCACCGCCATGCCCGGGTGCACATAGAAGCTCTTCTCGTACCCCCCCACGGCTAGACATCCGGTCCCCGCACAAGACACGGCGTTGAGGACGGGGCTGCTGTCCGAGGCGGTGGGTAGATGGACCTCTAGGGCCTGGGCGCCGGCAGCCCAGTGGCCCCCGGTACTAAGGACCGCCATGGCATGGCCGGCGATGATGCCCTCCTGGTAGCCGCCGACGGCGAGGCACGTCCCCGAGCTGGTGCACGACACGCCGTTCAGCACCGCCGCCGTAAAGGTGGCACCGGCCGGCAGCGCCACGCTGGCCGCCGGCTGCCAAACAGAACCCGTCTCGGTTTCTACCAGTGGCAAGGTGCCCTTAGAGCTCTCGTAGTCGCCGACGGCGGCACACGTCCCCGGCGCCCAGCACGACACCGACCCCAGGGTGTCGACCCCGTGAGCCGGCGGCGGCGATGGGACAGCCACAGGTGCGGGCGTCCAGCCGGCCCCCGTGTCGGAGATCTCGATCGTGCCGTTGGCGCCGGCGTAGTTCCCCAGGTCCTGGCCGACGGCCACGCACCTTGAGCCGCTCGGGCAGGAGACCCCGTGCAGGACCGTGCCGGAATGGCCGGGGAAGCTGAGGTTAGAGGCCTCGGCGAAGCCGAGCGCGCCAGCCGCCACAGGCGACGGCGCGGTCGGCGTCGTGACGCCGGCCGCCGCGACCTGTGCCTCGGCAGCGGCAAGCCCAGGGTCACCGGTGACACCAACGTCGAGTATGCAGTCGTCGAGCAACGGCTCTGTGCGGACGCCGAGGGCGCCGCAAATTGCTTCTGCTTTGGCCCTAGCCGACGCCGACAGGGATGCGACCGTGTAGTTCGAGTACGGGATCTTCAGGTTGGTGAAGGTGGCGGTGCTCTCGCCGGGGCGGTAGTCGAACAACGACTCTGCCCGGCTGATGCGCCAGCTATTGGCGAACTGCGAGTAAAGCTTTTTTTCGAACTTGGGGTCGGACAGTAAGAGGGTCGTGCCGCTGCTGTCCACTAACTGCGTGTAGGTGTTGCCGGTGCCGAGCAGGCCGGTCAGGGTAGGGGCGGTCCCTGGCGCCGGCGTGAAACTGTAGGAGAGGTTGGCGAAGTTGGAAAAGGCGAAGTTGTTGAAGAGCGCGATGGCAAGCTCGCCCCCGTCGGGCCAGCGGACCGTGACGCTGTCACCGTTGCGGGTCACCGTGCCTCCATGCGGTAACCGCTCCCTAAACACGGCACCGGTCTCCACCGTACCGTTGACCCGCAAGAACCACGGCTCAAGGGCATAGACCCCGACCCTGTCGCCGTCCACGTTGGCCGCCACCGCGGTGGCAAAGGTGACCGATGTCTCTCCTTTGGCGGGCTGTTGGCGCACCTGTACGTCGACTGGCCCGTCGGGCGATTCAATGGCGGTGAACTCGCCGGCCGCTTGGAAGTTGTAGTGGAGTTCGCCCCCGGTTGTGAGATGAGTGTCGCCATACGAACCGGAACATCCAAAGGAGTCACAACCGGGCGGGGGATTGCCGCTACATCCGAAGGAGTCACAACCGGGCGGGAGATTGTCGTTACATCCGAGGGCCGAACAATCGGGAAGGGGATCGCCGCTACATCCGAAGGAGTCACAACCGGGCGGGAGATTGCCGTTAGAACCTGAAGTTGGAGGTGAGGTCGGGGCGCTTGGTGCGCTTGAGGTATTGCAGGTCGACGCTTCCAACGCGCACTCCCCGAAAGGGTCCCCGTCAGGGTTTCCCGGCGAGGACGAAGCGGAGCAGTAAAAGGCATTCAGGCATGACGCTCCTGGTGCCGGCGGTATGCTCTCGGGGTACGGAAAGCTGCAGGTGCCCTCGCATGCATACCCACCACAAACGGCCGAAGACTCAAGGCATGAGACGTTCCACCCGAAGTCGAGGCCGGTCGGGTCAACGTTGTTGATGGGGTCGTCCGCCGCGAAGCGGTAGAGATCGGCGTCGCCGCCGGCGAAGCCGATCGGGTCGGGCTCAGTCCAGCGGCCGGTTGTCGGGTCGTAGTCGCGGGCGCCGAAATGGACCAGACCGGTCGCCGGGTCGACCAGGCCCCCGTCGAAGCCGAACGGGAGCGTCCCGGGTGCGGTCTGGCTTGTGACCTGGCCCCATGGGTTGTAGGTGATCGCGTCTGCGACCGCTCCGCTCTTCGAGTTCACGACCAGCAGAGGGCTGCCGTTTTGGTCGGTTACGACGCGGTAGGTGTTCCCGCCCTCTTCTACAAGCGCCAGATGGCCGAGTTGGTCATATCCGTAGCGGGCGACCACCGTGCCCGCGCCGTTTGTCTCGGCGACGACTTGGCCGGCCGGGTCGTAGAGATAGCCCGCCACGAGCCGGCCGTCCACCTCGCGGCCGATACGCTGGCCCTGAGCATCGACAAGGTAGGTGACTACCTCGCCTTCGGGCAAACGCACCTGGCGGAGCCGGCCCAGGTCATCAAAGGAGTACGAGGTGGTAGCGGCGCCGTCGCTCACCCGGGACAGGTTGCCGTCGGTGGCCCACGAGTACGACGCCTTGCCCCACCTCACGAGCTGGTTGTCGGCGTTGTAGATGGCCCTGGTCGTCCCGGCCGGGGTCGTTACCGCGGTCCGGTTGCCCACCTCGTCATAACTGTCGGCCTCGACCCTGCGGCCGTTGACAATGACCGTCGAGAGCAGGTCGGCGGAGTTGTAGGTGTAATCAGTCGTCGTCTTTGCGCCGGCGGGCCCGCTCTCGGCCACCGAGGTGACCCGGCCCAGAGCGTCGCGGGTGTAGCCGAGAGACATTAGGGCCCGGCCCTTGGCCGTGGTGGTCGCCCCGATGAGCAAGTCGTTGGCGTCGTAGCGGTAGGCGGTCTGAACAGCGCCGAGGGTGGACCCGGTTACCAGGCTTGTTGTGGCGCTCCGGACGAGCGAGAGAGGGCCGACCGTGGTCAGGTTGCCGGCGCCGTCGTAGGCAAAGGTCGTTGCCGGCCCCCCGTCCACGCTTTCCGAAACCGGGCGGCCGTTGGCGTCGTAATTGTCGGTCACCGATCCCCGCACCGGGCCCGACCAGGTGAGCTTGTCGGGAAGGCGGGCGGAATAGCCGAAGGTGGTGCTGACGCCGTCGGGGTCCTTCGCAGCTGAGAGCATTCCCGTGGTGGGGCTGTACGACGCCGTGGCGGTGCCCTGGTCAAAGCTCACGCCGGTCACCTCGCCTGCCGCGTTGTAGGCGAGCGTCACTGGCTTGGTCCCTAGCCCCGAGATGCTCTTCAGCTCCCCATCCCGGTCGTACGTCGCCGTTTCGATCGAGGTGCCCGTGCTGAGCGACGGGGCCAGGAACGCGGTGGGGCGGCCGGCGGCGCTGTAGCCCAGCGCGTAGGTCGCCCCGCCCGGGGACTGCACCGCGGTGAGCAGGCCGTCGGCGTCGTAGGTCTCGATGACCGTGGCGCCGTTCGGTCCCTTGATGGTCGCCGGGTCGCCCGCGGTGTCCACGCCTTCGGTTATGGTGCTGCGGTCGGGCCGGGTCACCGTCACCGCGCCCGTCTGAGCGTCGTACGCCCAACGGGTCGTCTGGGCAAGGCGGCCAACCCCGATTGTCTCGCCCGCCAGACGACCCTTGGCGTTATAGGCGAACGTGACCTTGGGGCTGCCGGGCGTCGAGGTGGCGAGGAGACGGCCTCCCGAGTCGTAGGTGTTGGCCGTCGTGAGCCCGGCGGGGTCGACGACCGTCGTGGTGCGTGCGGCCGGGTCGAAGCTCTCAACCCACGGCTCGCCGTTGACCGTCGTCGTCACCGTCCCGGTTACGGTGTACGGCATCCCGTCGACCTCGCTCAGGTCCTGGTGGACCTCGGTCCGCGACGTCGGGCTACCGGCGGCGGTCGTGACAACGGGCGAGAGCACCGGAGCAGACAGCCCCCATCCGGTGCCCGGGACCTCGCCGACCGTGCTGGTGGTCCCGTCGGGCAGCGACAACGAGAACGAACCGTCGGCTTGGGTCGTCTCGGTCGTGATCGCGCCACCCGGAGCGATGTAGCGGCGCCGCACGCCGCTGCCAAAAAGCTCGGTGTAATAGGCCGAGACGCGCCCAAGGCCGGTCGTGACGCGGACCTCCACGCTGGTCGACATAGCTGACCGGCGCAGATGCTGGGTGACGCCGTCGGGACCGGTCTGAGAGACCAAGAGACCGCCCGAGCCGTAGCGAAAGTGGGTGATGGCGCCCATCGGGTCTGTTTCTGAGGTCACCAGCCCGCCCGACTGCCAGGTGAACTTGGCGGTCGGCCCCCCCGGGCCCCGCAGCGCGACCAGGTCGCCGCTTGGGCCCAAGCTGAGCGAGGTCAGCGCGCCGTCGACGCCAACCAGGGCCGTCGGGGCCCCACTGGACGCCCGCCGCACCCTGAGGCCCACGGGGGCGCCGTTGACCGTCCCCGAAATCTGCTCCAAAGCGCCGGCGGGGTCATAGGCGAAGCTGAGCAGCGTCATCCCCAAGTGCCCGTCCACCGTGCGCACTTGCCGCCCCGCTGAGTTGAAGACGTACCCGAGTGTGCCGTCGTAACTCGGCACGGCGACGTCGCCGGAGCCTACGGGCACCGCCTGGGCCAGCCGCCACGTCCCGTCCCCGCCGACGAGCACCCCCTGGGCAGCGTCGTAACCCTGCAGCACGTTGACCGACCAACCTCCGAGGCCCAGGTTGCTCGCGGACCAGTCCGGACGGTCCGACCGAGCCGGAGCCCACTGGCTCGAGTAGGTGAGCGACAGGCCCGTGTCCGCGATAGGCACTGACAGGAACGCGGCCTGCTGGTTGCACGCGACGTAGCCCCCCGGGTCGCACTCGTCGAGCAAAAGGCTTGCCGCTGTCTGAGCATGGATGGCGGGGATGGCGGGGACCTGAGCGGGGCTAGCCGAGCCGCCGCCTGCGATGAGGGCCCCCGCCGCCCCGAGGACGAGCCCGAGGACCGCAGCGGCCCGCCACCATGTACCCCGCACGGGGGTCACGCTGTTCCCCGCGCTGCGCAGAGACCGCTCAGGCCGCATGCTGGGTAGCGGGCGCTCGTCATCCCCGAGACCCTAGCCGGACCGGGATGCCGTCGACTTCGCTGGCCAACATGGCCGAACCGGAGATGGTTTTGGAACACGCTCCGCCTATTAGGCCAGGCGCGCTCAGCCCTTCACGTCCCCGCCGTAGTCAGTGGCGTCGGCTTGGTTTGCGTTGCAGAGAACACTTGTTAGTAGATCTATTGTTGGCCACTTTGGCACCGTTACTCGGGAGACCTCCTTGGTGCCAAGTTGGGGTACACCCAAAGCTGACGTCAAGCGTCCGTCCGATTCTCGTCAAGGTTTAGTTCCTGAGGACTGGTTTGCAGCCGTCCCTCTCGACCGGCCGTGGTTGGCATTGTCAGGCCCGTCGACGGTCTCCTGAGAAGCCGTCACGGACAGCCATCCGCGGGCACACGACTCCGACCACTCTGAGCGTCAGACCACGGGCAGAGGCCCAAGAGGGGTGGCGACCTCCCTGCCGACGCGGGCGCGCGGACGGCGTCACCTGCGACAGTCTCTATGTGCGCCCTGAGATCAACCCCCGCCGGTGTGCCGTAAGCTGGCCGCGCTGCACTGCAGGTGACTGTGCCTGCGTTTATTTCGGTGTGCCAAGAGCCACCAGACAAGAGAGCCCCATGACTTGCAGCACCTCCTCCCACCGGCCGACCCGCCCAGTGCGCCGCTCTTTCCGGTCCTTCGCCGTGCTCCTCGGCATCGCCAGCATGACAGGCCCCGTCTTCGTCCCGGCTGTCGCCCAGGCGTCGTCGGGCCCTGCTCTGTCGGCAGCGGCCACCTGCAGCAAAGTGAGCGCAGCATCGGTCTCGGCGATCGTCGGCTTCTCCGTCCCTGCCCCTGCGGCCGATACCTATAATTTGAAGCCGACCAAGCAGAACTACGAAATCTCTGCCGTGGTGACGTCCTGTACGTACGGGTCGCAGACCAACCTCGCCGCGCTCGACAAGACCGTCGGCCTTAGCTACGAGGTCACCTCGAGGCCACTCACCGCAGCCGAGCTGAAGAACGGGATCGCCCAGGCGCACAAGATCAAGATGGACCTCGTCCCGTACTCTGGCCTCGGAATGACAGCCTTTTACTTCACCTTTACCGAAGGAGGGATCACCGCTCAGGGGATCACCGGGCTCGTCGGTACCAAGGATTATGCGGCGTTCGTCTACACCAAGGCCGTGTCGAAGCCGAAGATCGCCGCGCTAGTTAGGCTGGCAGAGAAACTTTGAGTCGCTCGGCGCGTCGCGCTCGGAGAGGGCGCAGGGTTCTTTGGTCGGCAGCGGTCCTGACTGGCTGCGTCGCCGGGCTCAGTGGTGTCGTGCCCGCTTGGGCCTCTAGCCCGGTCGGCTAGGCCACGACCATCTACGTAGCCAACGGGGGCTCGCACAGCGTCACACCGGTCGACACCTCGAGCGGTGTGACACCGCACGCCCGGTCGGGCTGGGCGAGCTGGCCCCAGACGCGCTCCCGGACGCGGGTGCGAATTCCCGGAGCGCACGGGGCGACGAGGTCCGAGTCTTGGTAGTCCCACTTGTTGGTTGGTGCCACGTTCCTTAGCGGCACCCCTTGTTGAGCGCGTAGACGCGGGCTGCGGTGCCCGCGAAGACCGCTCCTTCTTCGGCGGGCGACAAGTCGCCCAACGCCTCGCGGGCGGCGTTCAAGACCTCGGTGTAACCGCCGGCGAGCAAGCAGACCGGCCAGTCCGAGCCCCACATGAGCCGTTGCGGGCCGAACCACCCGAGGGCCGCATGCACGTAGGGCTCGAGGTCCGCTGCGCTCCAACTGTCCCAGTCCGCCTCGGTGACCAGGCCCGAAACCTTGGCTGCGACGTTCGGGAACGCAGCCAACGCGGGCATGCGGGCGTGCCACTCGTGGTCGTCGCCCGAGGCGACCGCAGGCTTGCCCAGGTGGTCGACCACGAACTGCAGGTCGGGCGTGGCGGCCACCGCTCGCACCGCAGCAGGGATTTCCCGCGCCCTCACCAAGAGATCGTAAACCAGGCCGCGACTGGCCACGGTGGCGAGGCCGCGCAGGACGTCGGGGCGGCCAAGCCACTCGCGGTCTTCTTCGTCCTGCACCTGGTGACGGAGGCCCACCAGCCTGCTACCGCCGGGCCCAGCCCGGAGCCCGTCCAGCTCCTCGCCCAGGTCGGGCGAGGTGAGGTCCGCCCAACCCACCACGCCGGACACGAACTCGGTAGCAGCGGACAATTGCAGGAACTGCCTGGTCTCCTCCAAGCTCGATATCGTCTGGACCAGCACCGTGCCACCGACCCCCGCGCTTGCCAGCGCGGGTGCCAGGTCACCCGGCCCGAACGCTCGCTGCAGCGGTGCCATTTTTTCCCCGGCCAACCATGGATAAGCGTGGCGCGACGGGTCCCAAAAATGGTGGTGAGCGTCGATGAGCATGGGCTCAACTTGTGGTCGGCACAGGCGCGTCCAGCGGCAAAAGGCCTTCGGCGCGCAGGTCAGCCCACAAGGCTGGAGGGATTTTGACCTGTAGCCACGAGAGGTCAAGTTCGAGCTCGGCGGCCGAGCGGCAGCCGATCAGGACGCTGCTCACCGCCGGGTGGGCGAGGGGGAACTGCAGGGCCGCCGCCGGGAGGGCGACGCCGTAGCGGGCACAGACGGCTTCTAGCCGCTCGGCTTTTTGGCGGACGGCGGCAGGGGCCGGCACGTAGTTGTACCGAGCGCCCGCCGTCGGCCCCGCCAGCACACCGCTGTTGAACGCCCCGCCGACCACGACCGAGGTCCCGCGAGCAAGGCAGGCGGGCAGCAGATCAGCGAGGGCGCTCTGGTCGAGGAGCGTATAGCGCCCGGCCACCAGTGCCACGTCCAACTGGCACTCCTGGACGAGCTGGGTGAGCACGGGCGTGTGGTTCATGCCTGCACCGATCGCTCTGGTCATGCCCGTGGCCCGGAGGAATTTAAGGGCTTCGTAAGCAGGGCCGCAGGCCGCAGCGAAATGGTCGTCGGGGTCGTGCAGCAACAGCATGTCCAGCCGCTCCACTCCTATGCGCTCGCAGCTTTCGGCGACGGAGGCCATGACCCCCTCATAGCTGAAGTCCCAGACCGGCCCAAGCGGTGGCGTTTGTTTGTAAAACGGCTCGCCTTCGAAATGCTGCGTCTCGTCGAGCGGCGCCCCCGGCCGCAGTAACCGCCCGACTTTGCTGGAGAGGATGAGCTGGTCGCGCCGGGTGCCGCGGACCGCACCTGCCAACCTCTGCTCGGCCAGCCCGTGACCGTAGAGCGGGGCCGTGTCGAAGTAACGGAGCCCGCGTGCCAGCGCCGCGGCCAACATGTCCCCCGCCTCGGCGTCGCTCACCGGCGAGAACAAGTTGCCGATAGCCGCCGTGCCGAGACCGACCCGAGGTAGCGCGAGGTCCGCTCGGGCCAGGGGAGCGGCCTCCAGCCACGGCTCGCGCCACTCGTTTATCTTGCCAGCCGCCATGCTCACGTTTTCACCCTCAGGCGTTGTCACCGTCAGGCATCACCGCTACCGGGCCACCCCACGGGGCGGGTGCACTGAGTTCATATTCGCGGGTTCAGGCGGGACACTGCACGCACGATACATCTGAGGGCTCACAATCGGCAATCCACCAGGCGCCCGTTCGCCCTCCCAAATGTCGCAGGTCGTGCCACGTACGAGGGGGCTCATATCGAGCGGCCGCGGGGCTCGCTGGCCGGTGCCGGGGCACCTCTCGCGCACTGTTATGACAGCCGTGCGAACGCCACGAGTACCAAGCGAGCTCTCCGCTGGTAATAGTGGCTAGGTGACAGAAATCTTCGAGGAACCGCCCGACGAGAACGAAGCCTATGAGAGCTTTGACGAAGCGTTGGACGACGACGACCTGCAGCGAGGTTATTCCGGCGGCCCCGAAGGCCAGCGCGACCTCGACACGGAGCTGGTGGTGGACGAGGCCGAGCTGGACGAAGCCGGGGCCAGGCTGGACGACCCCGAGCAAGAGGCGCTCCTCGACGGCGACATGGACGACCCCGACGGTATCGGCGGCCCGCATGAGCCGCGGCCCACTGGCGACGAGGGCTGGGACGTGAGCCCGCTTGCCGCCGCCGGGGCCGACGGCGGCGTCGATGTCGGCGTCGACGATGGTGCGCCGGACGAGAACCTGCTCGAAGACAGGGAGGGCCTCGCGCCCGGGGACCTGGAAGGACTGGGCCTTGACGATGCCGACGACGAGCGCGATGCCTCCGGCGGCCCCGCGCTCGAGATCCTCGACGTGGCACCCGAAGACCTCGACGAGCTGCCGGACGACACGCCTGGACCTGACTCGGCCCACTGGTAGCCACCTGCGCCGCCCGTGCGAGGCAGCAAAGCTGGGGGAGTGGGCCAGCAAAGCTGGGGGAGTGGGCGTGCACAAGTTGTCGCTATCCGTGCATAGGTTGTCAGAGCTCCCTGCGGGCACCCCCGGTAAGAGCGGCCTGTTCACCTCCCCTTA
>DATJST010000272.1:0-10584 GCA_035503975.1 Acidimicrobiales bacterium
CGGGCCCAGGGACCGGCCCCTACAGTTGCGGGCCGTGCGCCGACCCCGAGAGCTGGTCTGCCCCACGCTCATCGGCGTTGTAGTCGCCGCCAATCTGTGGAGTTTCCGGGCCGCACTAAAGCCCGTGGCCTACCTTTACGACGCGCCCGTCCACGAGGCGATGGTGCAGGCAGCCACCAAGGCTTTAGACGCGGGCCACCTGCCGTTCACTACCTGGTTCCCCGACGTGGGCCTCGGTTCGGCCCAGTACCTGCATTACCAGAGCCTCGGATCGGTGCTCGCCGGCCTGGCTGGGACTGTGATCGGTGCTGACAACGCATTTCGTTGGGCGCTGTACCTGCTGGTCGCCTTGTGGCCGATCGCGGTTTACTGGTCAGGACGCATCTTTGGGTTGACGCCCGGAGCCGCGGCTGTGGCCGCCGCGATCTCGCCCCTTGTGACCAGTTTCACGGGCATCGCCTTCGAGCGAGGCGCGTACTCGTGGATCGGCGGCGCCGAAGTGTGGACCCAGTTGTTCGGGATGTGGGCCTTGCCCTTCGCTTGGGCCACGACCTGGCGTGCTTTCAAGGACGCCAGGTTCCTTTGGCCGGCGGCGCTCCTCGTCGGCTTGACATTTGCCTTCCATTTCCTTTGCGGGTACTTGGCCTTTTTCGGTGTTTGCATTATGGCTCTAATCGCGCAAGGCCAGCTGCGACAACGCCTCTTTCGGGGCGTCGTGCTCCTGGCGGGGGCGGTGCTCTCAGCCGCCTGGGTTGTGGTGCCGCTGTTCCTGCTCAGCAAGTGGTCCGCCATAAACGAGGTGCTGGCTGAGACGCCCTACGTGCGCGGTTACGGAGCCCGCACCGAGCTCGGCTGGCTCTTCAAGGGCGAGATCTTCGATGCCCGCCGGTGGCTGGCTGTGGTGAGCGTGCTCGTGTTGTTGGGTGTGATCTGGGCCCTGGCGCGCTGGAGGCGTGAACCGCTCGCCCGGGCCATGGTGGCGCTGCTCGCGGCGTGCTATCTGCTGAGCTTCGGCTCGACTACGTGGGGCGCGCTGATCGACTTGGTCCCTGCCCACGCCGACCTGTACTTCCGCCGCTTCGAGATGGGCACCCAATTGGCTGGCGTTTATCTGGCGGGGCTCGGTGTGAGGGGGGCATGGAGCCTGTGGTGCCGCCTCGTCGCCAACTTCAATAAGACGAAAATGGCTCGCGCGGTGGCGGCATGGATATTTGCGGTGGCCCTGGCGGCGTGGTCGTGGCCAGCGGTGATAGGGCTCGACCACTATGACCGGGCCGACGCGTCCACGATCGCCACGCAGCGCTCTCTCGACGCTACAGAGGGCGGAGCTATCGCGCCTTTGATAGCGTACGTGCGCAGCCACGGCGGCGGCCGCGCCTATGCAGGGCTTTCCTCCAACTGGGGCCAGCGGTTTTTGGTCGGCTACGTCCCGGTTTACAAGTACCTCGTTGACCAGGACGTCGACGAAATGACCTACGTGGTACCGACAACGTCACTGATGTTGGGCCCAGAAGACGAGTTCGACGAGGACAACCCGGCGGACTACAGCTTGTACGGCATCCGTTACCTGTTCCTGCCTTCAGGGGTGTTGCCGCCCGTGCCCGCGGTCGAGGTCATGGTCAGCGGGAACTACAGCCTGTGGCGTTACAACCCCGGAGGCTACGTCGAGCTTGTTGAGATTACGGGCAATCTGGCGGCCGACCGCGCCGATATCGGCCCCCAGTCGTTGCTGTTGCTCGATACCGTAGCCCAAGGCCAGGACTGGGCCGTATCGTGGCCAGGGCGGCCCAGCAGCGCGGCCAAAGCGAGCGCCGCCGGCGTTCCCTTGAGCGAACCGCTGCCGGCGCCTGGTTACGTGATCTCCGTCCGGCCACAGTTGGCGGACGGTGAGCTGAGCGCCGAGGTCGACATGCATACCGCCGGCACGCTGCTGGCCTCGGTGGCGTTCGACCCGGGTTGGCACGCGTGGGTCGACGGCAAAGCCGTCTCGACCGAGATGCTGGCTCCTGCGCTGGTCGGCGTGGAGCTGAGCAAAGGGCAGCACAAGGTGGTCCTGCGCTATGAAGGCTTCGCTTGGTACCCCGAACTGTGGCTGCTGGGCCTCGTCACCCTCGTCGTTTTGTACTACTTGGGCGAGCGGGAGCGGCGGAGCGGGCCGGTGCTGGGCGGCGCGCAAACCGGATCGCCGGGCACGGCGGTGGCGGGCGCAGGCACGGCGGCGGTGGCGGGCGCAGGCACGGCGCTACCGGCGCCTTGAAGGGCCGGAGGCGCAGGCGTCCTCGGGGCACCATCCCGCCTGCCGTGCCCGTTCGGTCCCTACAGATGTGAGCCGCGCGAAAGGTGAACACGGCTCGGCTCGGTCGGGCCGGGCGGAGCACACCTTTCGCGCGGCTGCGTGGAGCGGGGACAACTTCTGCACGCTCTCTATGGTGCATAACTGATCAGCGCTCCGCGCCCGGAGGCCCGGCGCGCGCGAAAAGTGATACGCGCTCCCCCGTCACGCCGTGGGCAATGACAAGTTGTGCACCGTGCGGCTCCAAGAAGACAGTCGCGCGACCCTGTAGCGCCCGCGGGCTCCTGGCGGCCGCGGGGACCGCCCAGCCTCTGGCGGCGCTAGGTCTAGCCCAGAAGTCCCCGAGGGGCCGCGCCCTCCGCCGTCGAACGAGGTACCGCAGGCGGCACGGTGGGAGGGGGTGGAGTGACCGTGGTGGTGCTGGCCGGCCGCGTGGTTGTTGTGGCGGCCGGCCGGGTGGTCGTGGTGGTCACCCGCGTCGTGGTGGTGGTGGCCAGCGTCGTCGTGGTGGTGGTGGCCAGCGTCGTCGTGGTGGTAGCCGGCCGGGTGGTCGTGGTGGTCGCCCGCGTCGTGGTGGTAGCCGGCCGGGTGGTCGTGGTGGTGGCCCGGGTGGTCGTGGTGGTGGTCGCCCGGGTGGTCGTGGTGGTGGGCCGGGTGGTCGTGGTGGTGGGCCGCGTGGTCGTGGTCGTCGTAGCTCGAGTGGTTGTAGTAGTACGCCGGGTGGTCGTGGTGGTGGGCCGCGTGGTCGTGGTCGCCGGGTCGGTCGTCGTCGTGGCCTGGGCGATCGTGGTGGTGGTCAACACCGGCACCGTCGGCACGGGGACCGTCGGCACGGGGACCGTCGGCACGGGGACCGTGACGACGGGGACGGTGGCCGTGGTCGTCGTAGACGGCGGCTGGGCCGTCGTGGTGCTCGTTGGCGGCGGAGGGTTTGTACCCCGGGCTTGGGTGACGGGCGGAGGTTTTGTCGTCTGGGGAGGCGGCGGCTTGGTTACCGGAGGGCCGCCCGGGCGGGTGCTCCGCGGCCGCGGCTTGGACCGCCGCGGCCGCGGCACCGTTGACGTCGTCGTGCTAGACCTGGCCCGAGCCGAGCTCCTGGCGCCGGTCCGGCGAGGGCGGCCTCGGCTCGTCTTGTGCCCGTGGCCCTGCCCAGCAGGGTTTCCCTTAGCGGCAGGCTTGGGCGGCGCCCGCCGCCGGCGATGCGTAGATTGGCGTTGGCGGGCCCGGGGAGCAGGGGCTGGCCTCCGGGCCTGGGGGACCGGACCATTGCCGGGTTGGTCCGAGGCCGGGGTCCCGGCCCAAGGAGGGAGCCAGAACGTGGTGCTCGGGCGGTGCCGTTGGGGCGCGGTCCGCGGCCGCGGCTGGGGCACCTGCCTCGGGACTTGTCGGTCGCGTCGGCGCAACTTGTGCGCCGGTACCGCCGTGGTCGAGCCCGAATTGGTCGTGGTCGGCGTCGACTTGGCTTTGGCCGGGCTCGATTTGGTCGTGGTCGGGCCCGATTTGGTCGTGGTCGGGCTCGCTGCGGGCGTCGTAGGCCCCGATTCGGCCGGTAGTACGGAACTGGTGGTCGGTGCCGGTTGGCTGGCTGGCTTGTTGGTTGTCGTCGACGCAGGGAGGTGGCCGGTGGTCGCGCCAGAGTCGCGGGGTGGCGCCGACCGGGCTCCGCGGGTGCTGACATGGTGGCGCACGCCGCCGGGAGCCGTGGGCGGGAGATGCGGGCCGGCCGCGGTCGAGGAGGCTTTGCGGCCCGCCGCCGCACGTCCACGACCGGGCGTGGTCCCCGGGTGTGCCGCCTCCTTCGAGCCCGAGGGGGTGTGCTTGGCCAAAGTCGTGGTCGTGGCGCGAACGGTGGACGCGACCGCACGTAACGCCAGGCTCTGCGCCGGCGCCGGTACGGGTACAACTGTGCCGAGCGCCATGGCCAGTCCTGCGAGTGCGTCGGCCATTGTGCCGATGGTGCCCACACCCCTCACCGAGGCATGCTCGACATCGCTGTAGAAGTCCTCCACCAGGCGGTCGAACGTTTGCCGTTCTTGCCCGCTCGACACCAAAGCAGGCCCCGAGGACAAACCATCTAGCTCGGCGATCAGCTTGCGGCCCGCCGAGGGCTTTATGTCCTTGGCCGTGATGCCGGCGCGGACCGAGGCGACCACGAGCCCTTCGGCGGCACTCAGCGGCTGGGCCACGGCCGGGGAGTTGACGGGATGCGAAGGGCCTGCCGCCGCGGACGGCCCCCCCTGGACCGAGCACGACGCCGCGAGCAGGCCCATAGCGAGCAGGCCGGCGACGCAACTGGCGCGACGGCGAGCAAGGAACCGGACGGCGCGTTGCAGCGCCCGCGGTCTGGGCTTGGCCCAGCTGCATAAGGGCCGCGTCGCGGGCGCGGGCGCGCGCCCGCGCGGGGCGCCCGGCGGTGAGCCGGGGCGAAGCTCGGGCGGCAAGAGGTCGGGTACGCACCTGACTTACCCAACTGCTGCCTGGTTCGCACCTGGGGAGCATGAGGAGCCTGTGATGAACGCGTGAAGCCCCAGGCGGCCCGCACCCACGCCGACCTTCGCGGCCTACCCCGCCCTATGGACCAGTAGCGCTAATCCCGCCAGAGGCGTAATCATCGAGGGATGCAATCACTCGGAGCGCCCATCGTCACGTTCGACGAGTTTGACGCGGCTCGCCCAGCGGGCCGCATCGTAGCCACCTCGGGCGGCTACGACCCGATCCACCCCGGGCACATCAGCTCGATCCAGGACTCGCGCCACTACGGGGACGTGATCGTGGTGATCGTGAACGGCGACGCCTTCCTCGCCGCCAAGAAGGGCAAGCCCTTCCAGGACCTCCAGACCCGCTGCTTGATCGTTTCGGCACTGCGAGGCGTTGACTATGTGGTGCCGTTCGAGATCGAAGGTGACCGTACGGTAACGGCGGCGTTGCGGCGCTTGCGGCCACATGTCTTCACCAAGGGTGGTGACCGGGTGGACGAAAGGAGCATCCCCGAGTGGACGGTATGCCAGGAGATCGGCACCGAGGTCGTCAGCGGCGTGGGCGAAGACAAGAGGTGGTCGTCGAGCTGGTTCCTGGACGCCTGGGCGAAGTCTCAGGCCCAAGCTCAGACCTGAGGCACGTCCCGGGAAGCCTCCGGACCAGGCGCGGGCGCCAACAGAAGCTCGCGCAGCAGCCGAGGCGGTGGGCTGCCATGAGCCAGCACTCGGTCGTAGTTGCCGCGAACGTCCAGCTCGGCGAATACCTGGGCGAGCTCCGAGTAACCGACGAAATAGGTGGAGAGCTGCGACGAGGTGAGGCAGGCGCGCCTCCATTTGCCCCGGGCCTCGCTGCGTTCCTGGTGGCCGCGTCTCGTCATGAGCTCGGCGGCACTCTCCTCGGTCATGTCCCCGGCATGCACCGAGACGTCCAGAATGGCGTTGATGGCCACGCGCAACTGCATCTTTAGCTGTTGGAGGCGTACAGGCAGCCCCCCGTTGCCGCCTTCGGCCATGATCCTTTCGGCGTGGACGGCCCAGCCCTCGACGAACGAGCCGCTCGCCAGCACCTGGCGGGCCACCGTGCTGCCCCGGAAACGGCGCGCATGGGCCAATTGCACCATGTGGCCCGGCATGGCCTCGTGCACGGTCAGGTTGACGACCATGGCGTGGTTGTACTCGCGGTAAAACGACTCCTTCTCATCAGGGCCCCAATCGTCTGGGGTCGGCTCGATGGCGAACGAGGTCTCGCCCCCCTCCTCCAGTGGCCCGGGAGCGTCGCAGTACGCCCCACCGGCGCCGCGGCGGAAGACGGGCATCAACTCGATGCGCATGGGCTGGTCCGGCAGCGTCACAATGCCAGACGCGGCGACGGCATCGGCGCATTGAGCAAGAGCGGCCTCGGCCGCGGCGACGATGGTGGGGTCGTCGGGGTGGTTGTTTGCCAGCTGGTCGAGAGCGCGTTGCACCACGTTGCCACCGGGTGGCTCACGCGCCGCACGCAGGTAATCGCCGGCGGCCTCCTCTAGCTCGCTGCTGACCTCGGACAGGCGCTGTCTCGCCCGGGTAAGCACCTCCTCCGGGCTCAGAGGCGAACATAGGGCCAGCGACAGGCGCTTTTCGAACAATGTGGCCCCGATCCGGAACGACCGGTGCGGTCCCTCGAGCAGCCGCTCGAGGACTGCGCCGAAGGCCCCCAGGGCGTCCAGTGCCCGCTGGCGGGCCGGCTCCACCACCGCGCGCATTCGCGGCTCGCCAGCGAGAAGGCGTTCGATGTCGTCTTTGACCATGGCGACGGTGCCCGCGTGACGGGCGATGGCCGTTTCCACGTGGGCACGAGGGGGCGCCTCGAGCTGGCGGGCCGCGGCCTCTAGGCGCTGCGGCACCTGCTCGAGACGGGCGGCAATGGCCCTCAACCGGTCTGGTAGCGGGACCACGTCACGGGTAAGCAGAGGGTAGAACCCCTCGCCCGGGTTGTACACCAGAGGGTCCCAGCGAGCCGAACCCAGCTCGTCGATCTCGAATATCCGCCGGTCAAGGTCGTTGCGCAGCATGGCCAGGTCGACGCGGTCATCAGCTGTAAGCGCGCTCGGCGCCACCTCGGCGAGCATCTGGCGGTGGTGGAGCAGGACAGACAAGGTCCGCTCCAGACCGGGCTCGGACAGGTCGTCCAGGCGGTCGTCGAAGCGATGGTCACCGAGCGCGGTGGCCTCCTCGGGGAAGTTGGCGAGCATGTCGTCGAGAGCGGCCCGGGCGCGCTGTTGGTACCCGCCCGCGGGCGCAGGCCCGGCCGCTGAGGCTTCGACCATCACGCCAGTCTGCCTTGCGCGGACGCGCGAGGCCTACCCGGCCACCAGGGCCCGCCGCGAGCGCCGCGTAATTAGCAACCTCGGCCCGAGCTACCCACCATCATGGAAAGCATGCTCGAAGCCCACGACCTGAGCGTGGAGATAGGTGGCCGGCTCACACTGGCCGGCGCGTCCTTCGCCGTCAAGCCAGGGGACAAGGTGGGCCTCGTAGGGCGTAACGGTGCAGGCAAGACGAGCCTGCTCAAGGTACTGAGCGGAGAGCTGGCAGCCGCGGGTGGCTCAGTGCGGTTGCAGGGTGCGCTCGGGTTCCTCAGCCAAGACCCCCGTCACCTGGCGACAGAGGTGGAGGCGAGCGGGCTCGCCCACGTGCTGTCGGGGCGCCAGTTGGACGAGGCGGCCCATCGCATGGAGAAGCTTCGCCTGGCCATGGAAGAGGACCCCTCCGAACGCGCCGTGCACCGCTACTCGCGCGCCGAGGAGCGCTTCGCGGCGGCCGGGGGCTACGCCGCCGAGGCCGAGGTGCGGCGGCTCGTAGCCGGGCTCGGGCTGTCAGGGGACCGCTTGGACCTCCCCGTGGGCGTGCTCTCAGGCGGCGAGAGACGCCGCCTCGAGCTGGCCCGCATCCTTTTCGCTGGGAGCGAGGTGCTGCTCTTGGACGAGCCGACCAATCATTTGGACAGCGACGCCAAGGCCTGGCTGGTCGGGTTCCTCCGGGCGTACCGGGGTGCCCTGCTCGTGGTGAGCCACGACATCGAAATGCTGGACAGTTCTATTACTCGTGTCCTCCACCTCGACGACGGCGCCCTCGTCGAGTACAAGGGCACCTACTCCCAGTACGTGGCCGCCCGCAAGGCGGGTGAGGCCAGGCAGGCCAAGCTCGCCGTCCGCCAAGCAGCCGAGATCAAGCGCCTGTCCGACCTGGCCGAGTCCATGCGCCACCAAACCGAAAAGCGGGCGCGGATCGCAAAGACCCTGGACAAGCGGGTCTCGCAGCTGCGCAGGACGGCGGTCGCGGCGCCCGCGAGGCGAGAGCGGCGCTACCGGGTGCACTTTCCTCCTCCTCCGCACACCGGCCGCATGGTCATCGAAGCTGACAACCTGGCCAAGGCCTATGACGCAGCCAATCCGGTGTTCACGGACGTCTCCTTCGCCGTCGAAAGGGGCCAGCGGCTCTTGGTCATGGGCCTGAACGGGGCGGGTAAGACCAGCTTGTTGCGCATCCTCGCGGGGCTCGTCCACCCGACCACGGGCAGTTGGCGCTCCGGCGTGGGCGTCTCGGTCGGCTACTACGCCCAGGAGCACGAGGGCATCGTGGCCGGCCGCAGCGTACTAGACCACATGCGCCAGGAGTCGGGCGCCCCCGAGGTGGAACTGCGGGGGCTGCTCGGCATGTTCGGGCTGGTAGCCGAGAAGGCCACGCAGGACGCAGGAACGCTGTCGGGAGGGGAAAAGACCAAGCTCGCGCTCGCCCAGCTGGTGGCCGGAAGCCACAACTGCCTGCTGCTCGACGAGCCGACCAACAACCTCGACCCGCCCTCGCGCGAAGGCATCGGCCGAGCCCTGTCGGACTGGCCCGGCACCATGGTCGTGGTCAGCCACGACTCCGGCTTCGTGGCCGAGCTGGCGCCGGACCGAGTGCTCATGATGCCCGAAGGCACCGAGGATGCCTGGGACGACGGGCTGTTAGAGCTGGTCAGCCTGGCTTGAGACGGCACCGCGGCGCGCGTTGCGGAGCGCTTCCAGCCGGCGCTGGCGGCGCTGGCGCCAGCCTGACATTCATCGGGCGCCTAGCTGGTATACCTTACGAGGAGGTGTAGCCATCGTTAAGGCTACGTGAGACAACCCGGAAAGGGGCCCATATGCGGGCATTGAGAAAGGCTGGGTGCGCCGGAGTTGCGTTGGCGGCAACCGCACTAATGCTGGTTGCGACGAGCGGCGTTTCGGGTGCCGCTCCCAGGGCGAGCGCAACGGCGCGTATCGCGGACAACGGTTCCAGCAACACGTACGGGAGCCTGCCACCACAGAGGTTCCCCGCTACGTCGGGCGGGACGCTTTCGATCGCCATCCCGCCAGGGGCGAGCCCGACCTACATCTTCCCGATCACCCCGGGCGCCAACCTGTCGGTTTACGACGTAGACCAGTTCCAGGCCTACATGTGGCGGCCCTGCTGGTGGTCTCCCAAGGGCGACGAGCCGTTCATCGACCTGAGCCAGAGCATCTGCAAGGCCCCGGTGTTCTCCGACAACAACAAAGTCGTCACGATCAATATGAACCCAGGTTGGATGTGGTCCAACGGCAAGCCCGTCACCTCGACGGACCTCGCCTTTGACTACTGGATGACGGAGGCGGCCGTCAAGATCAGCCCCGCCAACGACGGCGACTACACGCCGGGCCTCTACCCCGACGACGTGGTCTCGATATCGACCCCGAGCGCCAGCACGCTGATCATCCGGTTCAACAAGACCTACAACGCGAACTTCGACTGGCTCGAGCAGCTGGGCGCCCTGGAACCACTACCGGCGGCGGCCTGGGCGGAAACGAGCGCCAACGGCCCGATCATCTCCAACTTCAGCAGCCTGAAGACCGCCGAGTCGATCTACAAGTTCCTGAACACGCAGTCCAAGGACCTCAAGACCTACGGCAGCAACCCGCTGTGGCAGGTTGTGGACGGCCCGTACAAGATCGTCACCTACGACCCGGCGACGGGGGCCAACACGATGACGATCAACACGGCCTACTCGGGACCGGTCAAGCCGCACATCACCACGATCGACGACGAGTACTTCACGTCCACGTCGTCGGAGTTCAACCAGCTCCTGACCGGCAACCTGGACGTCGGGTTCGTTGACTTCTCGGACCTGGCCCAGGTGGGCAGGCTGAGGTCGCTCGGTTACAACGTGTGGGGCGCGCCGGACTTCGGCTTCAGCTACGTCGACTACAACTTCAAAGACACCACGGGCGATTTCAACAACATCATCAGCCAGCTCTACATCCGCCAGGCGCTCGCGCACCTCCAGGACGAGCAGGCCGTCATCCAGTCGCGCGGTGTGTTCGACGGGGCCGCCGGCCCTGCCTACGGGCCTACGCCGGTCATCCCGTCTTCTCCGTTCACGCCGTCCAACGCGGCCACCGACCCGTTCCCCTTCAGCGTCTCGACGGCCAAGACGCTGCTGACCTCCCACGGCTGGAAGGTGGTCCCCGATGGGACGACAACCTGCCAGAACCCCGGGACCGGTGCCAACCAGTGCGGAGCGGGCATCCCCGCGGGCACGGCGCTCAGCTGGAACCTCGTCTACACCAACTCGCCCGCCGTGGTCGGCTCCCAGGACGAGGTGCTGGCATCCAATGCCAAGCAACTGGGGATCAACATCACCCTGCAGTCCAAGGAGTTCAACTACATAGTCGGCGACCTGAACGACGTTTCCAGCCCGGCCAACGACAACAAGTGGGCCATGGAGGACTTCGGCGGGTTCACCCTCGACCTGTACCCGACGACCAACGAGCTGTT
>DATJST010000273.1:0-10224 GCA_035503975.1 Acidimicrobiales bacterium
CGTTGCGACATCGGTGCAGTCCTTGCGCCTTCACCCTGGTGTGCCCGATGAGCTCGATGAAGAGGCGGTTGCCGACTTCGTGTTGTCCGGGTGGAGCAGCAACAATGCCCGCACCACTTTCACAGCCATTGCTCGGGTGCCCCCCGCCCACAGCCTCAACTGGTCAGCGGGCTATCTCGCCGCACCCCGACGGTACTGGCGGTTACCGGACTTCCTCCCTCTGGTGCGCTTCCCACGCCCACAGGATTACCCGGAGCGGTTTCGCGAGTTGACCGACGACGCGGTGCGCGACCGCCTCCCGGCGGGCCCTGTCGCCTTACAGCTCACTGGAGGGATGGACTCGACGAGCGTGGCGGCGAGCGCCAAGGTGGCTCTGGCTGGGCGTGGCGCTGCCGACATCCTGGCGGTGACGCTCTCTCTGGGCGGGCCCGAGCGCGACGTCGAAGCGGCCCTCGCATCGTCGGTGGCATCCCATTTGGGCTTGTCGCACCACATAATCGACGGGAGCTCTCAACCGGTCATCGACCCCTGGACGGCCCCGAGGGTGGTGCTCCCCGAGCCCATGCCCTACCAACGGACCGCTCAGCAGCTGGAGCTGGGCGACGTCCTCGCGAGGTTCGCACGGGTCGCGTTCACAGGAGTGGCGGGTGATTGCCTTGTCTGGTCAAGTCCCTGGTACTGGGCCGAATGGCTTGCGCACGGCCGGGTGGTCAGGCTCCTCAAGGCCCTCGGCCACGAGATCTCGGTCCCACCGCGAGTGCCCGGCATCGGCCTCCACGCGGCTGCCCGTCAGCTGGCTAGAGGCAGGCACGCCCCGGAGGTCCCCAACTGGTTGGCTCCTGACTTCGCGGCCCGTACTGGTGCCGCCCAACGCTTGGCGCGCAAGTGGCCAGCGCGCTCCAAAGACGCCCGTTCTCTCGCACAAGAGAGCCTCTGGCCTGCGTGGGGGATGTGGGGCCACCCGACGTTCAGCGGCTTACCGGTGAAGTTGCGTCATCCCCTGTTGGACCTTCGTTTGATCGAGTACGCGCTCTCGCTCCCGCCCCATCCCTGGCTCGTCGACAAGAGGGTGATGCGCGAAGCCAACATCGGCCGCCTGCCCGAGCAAGTCCTCCTACGGCCGAAGACGCCGCTGGGCAGTGTGGCGATGCCCGCCAACGAGCCAGCAGTGCTCGCCCAGACGGCGGCTTTTGTCCGGGAGGTCCCTGGTTTGGAGCGTTTTGTGCTGCCCGAGGTGTTGGCCTCAGCCCTCATCTCGCTCGGCGAGGCCGAGGGCACCAGCCGTGAGCTCGAGTTGAGCCGCCCTCTCGGCCTCGCCCACTGGCTATGGCATGGGTGGAGACGGCCATCCCGGCTGAGCCAGGAGTAAGGAGCGGCTAATATAGTCCCCAGCCAAAGTCACTCCCAAATAGCACGGTCCCCTTTAGGAAAGAAGAGCAAATGTCTGAGGAAATGTCTGAGCAACGCCAACCCTCCGCTGGCAGGGTGGATTATGTCGCACCCGCCATAAAGCGAGAAGGCACCGTAGCCCAGCTCACGCAATCTGGTCCTCCGGGTCCCGGGCCTTACGACGGCCAAGCCTATACTGTCGCCCACTCCGGCTAAGAGGTACTACAGGCACTTTGGCCTGACCATCAGCTCTGGGCGCCGACTCCCGTTGGGGAAGCCGTGCGGCGCCCAAAGCCAATGTGTCGTGTTCACCGTGCGGAGCGGGCGTAGCGGTGAGCGGCGAGATTTGGACTGGCAGTTGCGGGAAGGTTCGGCAGGGGTGTGGTTGGCCAGCAGCCCGGCGGGGGTGTGGCTGCGCGTCCGGTTCTCGGTCCTGGCGAAGGCGGCCCCCGAGCTGGTGGAGCACTGGGCGGAGTTCATCGTTTCACCGGACGGCCGGCACGTGAGCTGCCAGTTGTCGCACCCCCAATGGGCGTCCGATGCGGCCGAGCTATTTATCGGCCCATTATTTTCGGCTGTGCTTTCGCGGCACCATCGGTTATCTCTGCATGCAAATGTCGTCGAATTCGATGGCCGTTGTGCCGGGATAATTGGCCCCGCGGGGAGCGGCAAATCAACCATGAGCCTCGCCCTCGTCAACAGGGGGGCGCATCTTGTCTCAGATGACTTAGCCGCGCTCTGTGAGACGCCAGGTGCACTGAGCGTATGGCCTGGGCTTCCGCGGGTGCGCATCCACGAAAGCGCGGCGGCAATCGCGGCTGCCGGCTTTGACACGCTGCAGCCGCTATGGAGCGTGAAGTTCCCGTTCGAGGACAAGCGCTACCTGGACCTTTCGGGCAACACGCCCGACTGGGGCGACCGGCCGTTGCCACTGCACGCGCTCTATCTCCTGGCCGACGCGGAGGTCGACCAACCGTACGTGCGGAGGCTCCACCCCGCTCAAGCGCTGGGCCACCTGATGTCCAACCGGCACATGCCACGGCTGCTCGACCCGGACAGTGACGCACGTGATTTTTTCGTAATCGCCCGGCTGGTCGGCGAGATCCCGGTGGCCGTGTTGTACCGGCCGCGCCGGCTGAGCTCGCTCGACACCGCCGCGGCCGCGGTCCTGGCTGATGTCAGCAGCTCCGCCTGAGGCATAGCCCGTACCGGCCATGCAGGCGCAGGCGCTCCCTCCAAGCACCGCTCGGGCTGGTCTGGCGGCGTCGCTCTGTGTCGTGTCGGAGTACTTGTCGCCGCCGCTGCTGCCGCAGGACCAGCGAGCCGCCTTGCAGCGCTTGGCAATTTTGCTGCCACCGGTGCACCTCGGTGGTTTCGAGTGCCGTCTCGGGCAGCGGGAGGCGTCACTCGTGGATTTCCAGCAGGGTTTCAGGGCGAGCGACGATGCTAGCTACCTGGCTGGGGGGTCGTTCGCGCACGCGTCGTTCGACGGCAAAGGTTGGCAAGAGGTACGGGCCTTTTGTTCGGCTTGGTCTGAGCCAGGGACGGTCCTGCACGAGGCTGTGCCCGAATGGTGGCTCGAGCTCGACCAGGCCGATGCCTTTAGCCCGTCGGTGATCGCCTTGCTCGGCCGCACGACCGGGCAAGCGCGAGCTCACGGTAAGGCCGCGGCCCCCGCGATCCTGCGGCTCCTTGCTGGGGCGTCCTCTGATTGGCCGAGGGCCCTCGAAGCGTTGGCGTCGGCCTGTCCTGCTCAGGCGGCGGTAAGCCACGTCGGGGTCATGTTGGCGCGCGAACCGGCCCACGTGCGCGTCAACGTGGCCGGCATACCCCTCGAGGAGCTGCCCGCCTACTTGGCCCGAGCCGGTTGGCCCGGGGACATCACCGCCTTGGGCTCTCTGGCCCGGGAGCTTCTCGTCTTGGGCGACCGTGTCGTGCTTTGTCTGGACCTCTACGACGGGCACTTGCTCGCTCGGGCCGGGCTGGAGTGCTTCCTTGACAGCCCGCAGGGCGCTCGTTCGCGATGGCGGGCTCTGCTCTGCCGACTGGTGGACATGGGCTTGTGCGGCTCAGCAGAAGCCGACGCTGTAGCGAAGTGGCCCGGACGGACAGTCCCGCCAGAGGTCGGGGATCGCTGGCCGACCGACTTGATAGCGCGGGCACTGCGCGAACCTCCATGGCACCTGAGCGTGATCGACCGGCTGGTGAGCCACGTAAAACTCTCCTTGTCAGCCGAGGGGAACGTCGACGCCAAGGCGTACTTGGGGTTCGAGCATGTCTGGTGCGATGCCAGGGCGCAGCCCTCCGACCCCCCCGCCGGGCCGGGCCGCCTCGCAGCAATGCCCGCACCTGCAGCGTCGGTGGGTAGAGCAGGACCGAGCTCGCACGTACCGGCATGTCCAGCACCCAAAACGTCTGCCAGCGCCTTGCGCCAGGCTGTCGAGCGGGGGGCCCGTCACCTGGTGGCAGCGCGCAACCAGGCCGGTTGGTGGTGCGACTTCTCCCAGCGGACGAGCACCTCGGTCCCTGCTGGTGGGCCCCGCGCCGGTCTGGTGAGCGACGAGTGGGTCACCGCGTACGTCGCTTGTGTGCTTGCCAGCCCGGCCCTCGGAGGCTTTTATCCTGCTGCCAGGACGACAGCCAGGCACGCATTGGACCTGCTCCTGGCACGCCGCCCGCAGGCAGCGGGATGGGGTTACAACTTGCTGGTGCCGCCGGACGCCGACTCGACCAGCTGGGTGTGCCGCCTGGCGGCGGCGCTCGGCCGGCAGGGCGACCCGAGATATGTACCTGCGCGAGGGCTCGTGGAGGGGCTGGTCACGCCTGGAGGAGGCGTGGCCACCTACGGCACCGAGGCGGTCGGCGCTCTAGCGGGGATCGAAGGGGTCGAGAGCTCCTTCGCCGGCTGGCGGTCCGCGCACACGTGCGTTACGGCGGCTGCTGCGGCGCTCGAGCTTGACCTAGCCGCCGGCTTGCTCGACTTTCTCGAGGGCCAGCAGCAAAGCGACGGTTCTTGGAGCGGTTACTGGTGGGAAGATGACGAGTACGCCACCGCACTGGCTTGCGAAGCTCTCGCGGCGAAGGGTCGTGGCCGCGAACGGCTGGAGCGAGCCGCCCAGTGGGCAACGCGAAGGCTTGGACGGGCCGGTGCGGTCGAGGTCGACGGCGCCGGCTCGGCGTTCGCCACCGCGCTCGCGGCCCGTACGCTCATAACTGCCCCTCGCCGCGACACGGCCATCAGGTTGGCGCTCCAACGGGCGGCTTCGTGGCTGGTGACTGCACAGCGGGAGGACGGCTCGTGGGCTTGTTCGGCGAGGCTGCGAATACCTGGTTACGACGTCACCCCACCCGGCACCATGCCCGCCGTCAATTACATAGACGACAAGGGGTTGTTCACGACAGCAACGGTGCTCTCTGCACTTTCTGCATTTTCGGAGCTGGCAGACGCCTTACGATAATAAGCAGAACGAAAGAGCCAGTCATAAGCAAAGCCATCAGCTAAGCTTTCCTCGCTTACGTCAAAGCCCGCACTCGCTGCCAGAGCCACAACGGGCGCGAGACCCTCGCCGGTCCTCAGCGCCCGTAGCCGCCCCCCCAGGTCCTCGTCTTCGTGAACGGCCTGGAAAAAGCGCACGGCTTCCTGCCTCATTGCGCTGCGCCGCGCAGGATCGCCCTTTCCAGTGCTACCGGCTTCAGCTGGCACGGAGGTCACGACTTCGACGGTAGCGCTCCCAGCATTGCCACATAAACCGGTAGCTGTGGGACGTGTAGGCGCCGGGCAGGGCCACCGGCTGGGACAATGGGGCTGGGTCCACAGACCGCTTGCTCGCGTACGAGCGGACCGCCCGCCCTGGTGACCGTTGCCCGCGCTGAACTGGTGCCGCTGGGCATCGGCGGGGACCTGGGGGTCAGGGTCAGCCTTCGGCTGCGAGGGAAAGCTGTCAGGCGACCGGAGCGAAGTCGTCGAAGCTAGTCCGACCTCGGCGGATCGAGTCCAACGCCGACTCGATGGCGTCCCACTCGACCAAACCGGCGCCCTGCTGGGTCGCCGGGAGACCCAGGTCCTTGGCCGTCCGCTTGACGATCTGCTGCACAACGAAGGCCCGGTCCAGACGGGACCGCAGCGGCAAGTTGTGGCGGTCGGAGTACTGGAAGACGAGCGCAGCCAGGCCGGCAACAACCGGTGCGGCCATACTGGTCCCCGAGCAGCGGGTGTAGCGGTCAGTTCCGGCCTGGCACTTCGATAAGGCGATCCCGGCGCCGCCGGCCAGGGCGCTGGCCACCCCGTCCGGGTACCGGCAGGCGCCGGCCGGGGCGGTCCAATCGACCTCGCCACCCGGGGCGACGACGTCGGGCTTCTCCGTCTTGACGATGGCCGCCCCCAGGCCTCCGGCGTGGGCGAACTGCCGGGTGCCGAGGATGTCGGTGCGCAGCACCGGGCCCTGGGAGGAGAACGAACTGATGTTCCATGTCCCTGAGTGCTCATGCACGGAACCGACGCTCAGGACATTGGCCATGGTCGCCGGCAGCGTGACGTTGGAGTCGGCAGGACGGAGGACCCCGAAGTTGCCGGCACTTACGACGATCGCGCTGCCTCGCGCCACGGCGGCATTGAAGACGCTCTCCTCGAAACACTCCTTGGTGGACCAGACCCAAGGGGGAGGCAGGTGGGGCCGGCTCGGATAGCCGCCGGAGAAATTGACCACATCGGCCCCGCTCCGCACGGCGTAGTCGACCGCTTTCGAAATGTCGCCGGCCGAGCCGAAGCCCGACGAGTTGAACACCTTGCAGACGAGGATGGTGGCCTCGGGCGCGATACCGCAGTACGCAGTTCCGGGCGAGCCGTCGCCGGCGGCGATACCGGCCACGTGGGTGCCGTGGCCGTTCCTGTCTGAGATGTCAGTCGGTGCGCCCTCGCTCGAGAAGTTCATGCTCAGCGGGGATATACGGCCGGCGAAAGCCGGGTGACCAACGTCTATGCCGCTGTCGATCACAGCTACGGTGACACCTATGCCCCGGTAAGAGCTCTGGTGAGCGGAACGGGCCCCGACGGCCGGTCCGACCCGGTCGAGGTGAACCTGGTAGAGAGGGTCCTCTTGGATGGAGTCGACCAACTCCCAGTCGCTCATGCGTATGAGTACCTCCGGCCGGGCGTTGATGACGGCGCCGGTCAGTCGGGTCTCCGGATTGGAGATCCAGGACATCGACGCTTCCTGCCCACCTGGAAGAGGACGCAGATCGGAGATGACGTGGCGGAACGTAAGTGCGCCACGTGACACGTAGGCCCGAAACGGTCCGATGTCCGAGAACTGCTCGCTCACTTCCAGCTGGGCGGAGGTGCCTTCCAGGGTTGCACTGAAGACCTCGTCAGCAGACGTCGGAGCGAAGGTGACAAGGGCCGGTATTGGCGAGGTGGGGTCGAACTCGGCGAGAAGCGGCAGCAGCTGGGAATAGAACGAGGACAGCTTCTCGGAGCCCACGGTGGTTTAATGCAGCGAGTAGAGTCGTTCTGACTCTATGCCGACCACGTGAGGGTTCGCGGCTAAGGTCGAAACTGCCCTGAGGGGGATGGAGACAGCCAGTCCCGGGACGATGTGGATCCGATGGCGGACCCGGCCGCCCAGCTCGTCGACCAGGTGATCGACGAGGGGAACGGAGTCGTCGTCGATGCGGATCAGGCATTCGACTTGGACATCGGAGACCGATGGCGACGCCAAGACGTCCGACAGCCGTCGGTCGAGCTTCCGGCGCCAGTTGTCCACCCGACCAGAATACAGGTTCGGGTCGTTTGTCCCGTTCGCAGAGGCGCCGGATGTGTATATATACGACGTCGTCCTAAGGGCAACTTCGGACGCAGGTTCCAGCGTGGAGGACATATGGACGAGTACCTGGCATCGGACGACCAGACGGCGATCGATGCCCTGCGGACCCGACCTCCCGACGAGATCATTCGTCAGATGGTCAAGGTCGACGATCCGTCGGACCTGGCGCTGCTCAGAGAGATCGCACTGGCGGACGGGCTTCAATTCGAGGACACCTCGGGCATCGAGTTCGTCGATCCTGTGTCCATACTCGTCATCACGGGCACGGTCGCCATGGTGGGCGGAACGATCAGCTGGTGGCTGGAGCGACGGAAGGGCGGCCAGGTCATCGACCTGACCCAGAGCGACGACAGCAAGCGGTTCCGCCGGACCAAGGGTTTGCAACTTGGTCTGGTGGTTGTGATCGCCGCGGACGGAACGGTGGCGACGGTCGAGGTCAAAGAGCCACGCGGGTTCCTCGGGCAGGTGCTGAAGGACGTCATCGACGCTCTCGGGCACCTCACCGACACAAGCGCCGAGGCGGTCAAAGGAGTTCTGGAGAACGTCGTCCGTGAGCGGGGCCAGGTCACAGTCGGTATTCCGGCCGGGGCACGGCTCGACTGAGAGCAGATTCCGGCGAGCCACCCCGGGCGCCATGTGGGGCCTGGCGCTCGCTGACGCCTCGGTGCCGCCAATCGCAGGCGCCCGCGGGGTTGTCGTCGGCGGAGCGGCCCTGGGCAGCGGTGGGACCGGGACGGCCGCGAGCGGTCAGGACAGAAGTTCGAAGGGGCTCGTACGGCGAGGCCGGACGACGCTGAAGTCGCGGCAGTTCAAGGTGGCCAGGGTGACAACGCGCCCAGGTTCTCGGCCTCGGTGACAACGCTGGAGTCGACCAAGCCGAGGCCCACGCTGGCGTACGCCTCGAGCCGTTCCGAGCAACGGCCGTAATCGGCGACAGTTAGGTCGACGACGTCGAACTGGGCCAGTGGTTGACGTCAGCGGGGCAGACTTGTTCGTGGCGAACGCCTTTAGCGTCTCGGCCGGCGCGCTGGCTAGGGTGATCTGGGGCCCGGGCTACCAGTTTGCCGGCGCGGGCGCGGTAGCGCTCAGCGGGGACAACCTGTTCGTGGCGAATGCTGGTGGGTCGGTGAGTGAAATCCCCGTCTGAGCGGCCATCGACGCGTGCGAGATCCGTTCGGCGCCCTCTGAGGCAACGCACCGAAAGGATGGCCCTGCAATAAGGGGCAGTAGGGAGCAGTGAAGCGCTCTGCCGTCGGGAGGCCGCCCAGCTGAACGCCCGCTTCCAACGGTGTTCTAACTGTCTCGAGCTCGAACCGGTTGACACAAAGAGTTACCGATATGGGCCAGCTGAGGCCCTGCACGTTGGGGGCTGGCCTTACAGCGGTTTGGAGAGCGCAGAGCCCAGCCCTGCTTGGTTCGGACATCCGGCGAAGGACCTGCCGCCTGTTTTGCCGCGGCGTCCACCCCGGCGACCACGTGCCCGAGCCGCTCGGCGCCGATCCTCTTTGAAAACTTTGCCCTTTCTCGGCCATCCATAAGCAGTCATTGCGCCGGTCGCCAGGCCGGGTCCCCGGCGCACAGTGGGGAGACGCGGCCCTCCCAGGGACGTTGGCCAGGCGATGCGAAGGCTGGAGCACGAAAACAACCGGTTAGGCAAAACTGAGGCGTGTGGCAACCGACTCGCCGCTGACCCTGCAAGATGCAGAGGCGTGGCATAGCTGGCTCACCAAGAACCATGGAAACACGGGCGGCTCCTGGCTCGTACTGGCGAAGAAGGGCACCGTCGAGCCCACGAGCCTCACCTACGACCAGGCCCTCGAGGAGGAATTGTGCGTCGGCTGGGTCGACGTTAGAGACCTTCGGCAACCTCAGTCGCGCTAATCGGTACGCCGTGCTCCACCGGATCGAGACCGCCAAGCGCAGCGAGACGCGCAAGCAGCGCATCGAGCGGCTCGTGGAGATGCTCGCGCGCGGCGAAACCCTCCAGCACAGGTGCGCCCGGCGCGGCCTCCGTCGCAAGGCTTCGCTCACCACCGAGCGGGCCAGGTTAGAGACGCGACCTGCGAGGTTTACGGGTGCCTTGGTTAGAGGTGACGAACGCCCCGTAATGGGCCTTCTGCACGCCGCCCTCCTGAGGCTCGGGGCTGGCGTCCGACACGACTCTGCTCGTTGGCGCCTTCACCCTGCTGGCCGCCCGTGCGGAACCGCTCACCCAACTGATGAGTTGCTCAGGCGTGCTACAAATGCCAATGGAAAGGCCGCCAACCTATGACATGCCCGGCGCTTCGCCTATCTGGCCGGGCACAAGTCACCCGTGGGCGCAGACTGGGCGCAGATAGGGCGCAGACAGAAGGCAGCCGCGGTCCTGTGCTCGGCCGTGGAGCTCCTGGCCGCAGTGTTGTTCGCAGGCTATTCAGTTGCGTCGATGCTCCTCGCTGCCGCTGTTCCAGGGCCTGTTGATCAGTACTACGACTGGGCGGCCAAGCCCGGCCTCGTTGTTGGGGTGTTCCTGGCAGTCACGGCGGCGGGTGTGCTCGTCTGGCTGAGGTTAGGGCCGCGCCGGCCAGGATCCTTGACGGTGGTGTCGGTCGGGTTGGCCTTGGCGCTTGTTGCCGGGGGGACCGGTGCCGTTGTCATGTACGAGCGCGCTACCCCGAAAGCATCATTGCTGGCCGCCGTGCAGCAGATGAAGGCGCCCGTTGGCACGGCCCGGGACCGGGTCACCTATGGGCTTGTGCCAGTGGAGGGTGCACTGGTGGCGGACGGGCCGGACTCGTCGGAGCGGTCATCGGGCGCAGTACGCTCCTGGCAGTTACGCCTAACGCGGGGTGCCTGCGCTTGGACGGGGCGGCTCGCCGATGCTTGGGCCGACAGGGGCTCCGTGACGCCTCTACCCGTTGCCGATGACACCGGGGTTGTCTGCCAGTGGTCTGCGCGTAAGAACGGTTGGCAGGCTCTCGTCCAAGTAGTGGCCGTGCCCGGCCCTGGCCAAAAAGAGTATGACGTCTTCCAG
>DATJST010000274.1:0-3525 GCA_035503975.1 Acidimicrobiales bacterium
CCACGAACGCGGCATAGGGGACCAACCGCCCGTCCGGTCCTGGCACAGGCCCCCCCAGGGGCCCGATCCCGATCCCGATCGACAGGAGGTACAAGAACGGCTCCAACAGGCCGCTCGCCCACACGTAGGGGACGGCGCGCACGTGGACCGTGAAGTTGCGCGACACGAGCGCCAAGGCGCGCCGCGGCCGCATGCCGCCGCCCGTCCTGGCACCCGTCCTGGCACCCGTCCTGGCGCCCGTGCTGGGGGCCGGACTGGTGCCCAACCGGGCCGGCCCACCAGCCCGTGGCAGGTCCTCGGCTCGTGCCATCACCGCGCCAAACGCCGCTGAAAGGTGACCCGCGCCACGAGTGCACCGGCCAGCGCTACCACGGCCAGGTAGGCGACGTCGGCGGCGTTCGCGCCGGCGGCCATGCGCCCCGTGTACAGGTCGCGCGACAGGTCGACGCCATGCCACAGCGGCAGCGCGTAGGCGATGTAGCGCAGGCCCACAGGAAGCTGCGAAACAGGGAAAAAAGTGCCCGAGAAGAGGAACAGCGGCAGCATGAAGATGCGGAAGATCAGCGTGAAGGGCTGGTCGTGGCGCGCGAGGACCGAGTAGGCCGCGATCGGCGTGGCGAACGCCAGCCCGACCAGCGGGCCCACGAGCAAGGTGGCTGCCGCCGCGGGGGAGTGCACCGCTCCGAACGCGGCACTTACTACCAGGTAAAAGGCGGACGCCATTTCTATCCGCAAGGCCATCCAAGTGAGATGGGCGGCAAGTATGTTCCCGACCGAGATTGGTGTCGCCTGCATGCTGCGGTAAGCGCCGCTCCAAGGGTTGCAGCAGCCCCAGACTTCGTAGGTGGCCCGCGCCATGGCCACCTGCATGGCGGTGCTTGCCAGCAACGCAGGGGCCACAAAAGACAAGTAGCTTTGCCCGCCCAGTCCGGCGAGGGCATGGCCATGGCCCACGAGTTGGCCGAGCCCCGCCCCCAACGACGCCAGGAAGAGCAGCGGGGTCAAGAAGGTGGTGCTTATGTCGCCCTTCCAGGTGCGGCGGAACTGCAGCCAGAAATAGCTGAGCGGGCGCAAGGCTATTGGGGTTCGCACCGGTGGTCCCCGCCCGCGGTCAGTCCGTGAGCTGGCGCCCGGTCAGGGTCAGGAAGACGTCTTCGAGCCCTGCCCTGCGCACCAACGTGCTCGCGGGCGCAAGCCCGCCCCGGAGCACTTGCTCGATGGTGGTATCGCCGTCATGGGTGTACAGCAGTACTCGGTCGGCGACAGTTTCCACGCGTGGGGCCAAACCGTCTATGCGGAGGGCTGCTTCGGCCAGCTGGCCCGGAGCGAAGCGCAGTTCGACGACCTCGCGAGGTACGTGGCGCTCGACCAGCTCCCGAGGCGAGCCCTCGTCCATGATCCTGCCTTTGTCCATGACGACCAGCCGGTCGCACAACTGCTCGGCTTCCTCCATGTAGTGGGTGGTCAGCACGAGGGTGACGCCGTCGTGCTTGAGGGCGTAGAGCCGGTCCCAAAGGAGGTGGCGGGCCTGCGGGTCGAGGCCGGTCGTAGGCTCGTCGAGCAGGAGCAGTTCGGGCTCGTTCACGAGCGAGCGGGCGATGGTAAGGCGCCGCTTGAGCCCGCCGCTCAGGGTGTCGACCCGGTCCTTTGCCCGCTCCGCGAGCTGAGCGAACTCGAGCAGCTCGCCCACACGCTGCGCCAGGGCCTTGCGCCCGAGGCCGAAGTAGCGCCCGTAGACAAAAAGGTTGTCGGCCACTGAGAGCTCGAGGTCGAGGTTGTCTTCCTGTGGGACCACTCCGAGGCGTGCCCTGATCTCGGGGCCGTGCCGGTCGGGGTCACGGCCGAGGACCGAGAGCTCGCCGCCGCTGCGCGACGAGGTGGCCCCGATCATGCGCATGGTCGAGCTTTTGCCCGCCCCATTGGGCCCGAGGAAACCGAAAGCTTCGCTGCGCCGCACCTCGAAGCTGACCCCCCCGACAGCCCTGAAGTCACCGAAGCACTTCTCCAGCCCTCGAGCCACCACCAGGGCGTCGGGCAATCCAGCGGTCAAGGCCCGACAGCCTACCTGCGCCGGTTACGACCGAGTGTGGTTTAGCGAGGTCGGCGGTTACTCGACGCGCGTGGCGTAGACAAAAAACGAGAGGTCGAGCGGCACGATCTGGACGTCCGCCCCGCTGTAGGGGGCCTGGACGATCTCGCCGTTGCCCACGTACATGGCCACGTGCTCGCCGGGGTCTGCCGGGAACACCAGGTCGCCTGGTTCGAGATCGGACAACGGGATCTGGACCGTGTCCGCGAACTGGGAACCGCTGAAGTGCGGGAGCCCGACGCCGGCCTGCGCGTACGCCCACATGACCAGCCCCGAGCAGTCGAAGGCATCCGGCCCGGCCGCGCCCCAAACGTAGGGGTCGCCGACGCGGCTTTCCGCTGCTTGCACGGCAATCGACGCGGCTGCCGACACGCCTGGGATCTGCGGGCTGGTTGTGGGGACATAGGCGGCCGTCTGGTTCGTCGGCGTGGTCGTCGCGGGCGGGGCCGTGGTCGTCGTGGCGTCAGCTTCTTCCTGGCGCAGCTCGGCCTGCTGCTGTTGCTGGGCCTCCGCTTTGGCTTGGGCCTGGGCTTCGGCTTCAGCCGCTGCTTGAGCCGCTGCTTGAGCTTGCTCCTCGGCCAGCAAAGCGGCTTGCTCGGCCCTTTGCTCGGCGGCCAACCGGGCCTGTTCGATCTGGTACACGAGCGAGGCGATCTCGCCGGTGACCTGCGATTGCAGGGCCATCAGCTGGGACTGGGTGGCTTCGACCTGCTCGCGGGCCTTCTCCAAGCGGGCGAGCACGCGGGCGTCGGCGTTGCGGGCCGCCACCAGCAACGTGTGCTCCGTCGTGTAGTTGGCCGCAGCCTCCCGGTAGCTGTCAAGGTCGTCGCTCTCCTGGGAGGCGAAGGTGTTGGCCAGCTCCTGGCGCTCCAATGCATTGTCGAGGCTGCTGCCGGGTACAGATCCATTTGACGTCGCTTGAGGCCCTCCGCCGACGTAGGCCTCGATGGCGTCTTGTTGGACCAATGAAATAGTCCTACGTTGCGCCGAGTACGCAGCGGCCGTGGCGCGCGATGCCGCGTGCACACGGAGCCGCGCGGCGGCGAGGTTGGCTGACGCCTCGTCGTACTGCTCGCTGAGTGCGTCTTCGCGCAGACCCAAGGAGGCGATGCGGTCAGCGAGGTACTGAGCCTCGGCCCGATCGGTGGCCAACTGATCGGCACCGGCCGTTAAGGGTGCAGCCGCGCTTGCAAGAGCGGCGGCCAACACCACGGCCGTCGCAACCTTGGCCCCTCGGCGACGGATGTGTGATGTGAGCAGCGTCACAACGCTGGCAAACACTATTGGAAAGGTGCGCTCGCGGTCAAGGACCGCTCCTGGGACCGCCTCCGAGCAGGCATTCTGCCCGCGGCGTTGAACTCCAGATGAAGCGCGTCTACGTGCCGGAGCTTCGGGGCCCGGAGGCTGGACGCCCGCGGCAACGGAGCCGACGTCCC
>DATJST010000275.1:0-3606 GCA_035503975.1 Acidimicrobiales bacterium
GCCGGCGGCGTCGTACTCCTCCCGCTGCCACCCCACGCCCACCCCCAGGTCGAAGCGGCCCCCCGAGAGGACGTCGACGGAGGCCACCATTTTGGCCAGGACGACCGGGCGCCGAAGCGCGGCGATCAGGACGCTGGTGCCGAATCGGGTGCGGCGCGTCACCGCCGTCAGGTGCGCGATCGTCACCAGCGGCTCGAGCCAGGCCCCGTCGGGCCCCGTGGGCTGGGTCGCCCCGGTGGCACCCCCGAGGGCCGGATCACCGTACGCACCCAGGTTCTCACCGAAGACGACATGGTCCGAGACGACGAGCCGGTCGACACCGGCCTCGTCGGCGGACTGGGCGAAGCGGACGAGGTGATCCCAGTCGCCCGGGTCCTCTCGGGCGAACGACGGGAGATGCAACGAGATCTGGGGCCGCACAACCTGCGATTCTGGCCGAGACCTGCCGCCTCGCCCCGGTGATGCGACTCCGCCACCGGGGGAGCGTGGACGCACGAGGAGTTGGAACCGCCGGACCGACCCCTCCTGGCGCCAATTCCGTTCAACTTAACATAATGAACCTTATCGGCGTTTGGGTGTGTCCCGCTCGACCAGTGGGTCGACGACCACGGAGGGGTTGGCCCGACGGATGGCCGCCAGCAGCCCGGGGTGATCCTCGATCTGGGCCCAGACCCACACCTTGCTCCGAGGGCTGGCCAGAAGAATGAACTGGTTGTAGGCGTCACCGCTCACTCGGACGATCTCTCCGGCTTCGAACACCCAGTGGCCGGCGGTGGCGAAGCACAGAAAGGCATCGTTGACGAACATGATGAGCCAGACAGTGCGCAGCGTCTTCCAGACGAGCCACGCGGCGAGCAGACCCACGAGGAGGAAGAAGGCCGAAGCCTCAAGCCCTTCGCTCAGGCCGCGGTTCCGAATAGCGACGCCTACCGCCGCGAACGCGACAACGCCAAACCCAGCGATGACCCCCGGCACCACCCGACCAAGCACCGTTGGTCCCCCGCGCGCCCGCCATTGCCGGGCCGCCATCGTCGTCACCTCTTCGGCGACGGTGCCGGCGAGGTCGGGCGCCAGACATTGCCCAGATATGCAGCCGTTGCCCGATTGTCGCCGGTCCTCATCGTGCGGGCAATGCCCTTGATGTAGCCCGCGATGGGAGGACGTAGGTGAATCTGGTCGAGCTGGTCAAGGGCAACGAAGAAAGGCGCGAGGTGGTCCTCACGTTTGATCGGTTCAGCCGATCGGTCTCGTTCGGCCCCCATAAAGACGATTTCGATCAGGTGATGATCGTTGTCCCAGCTGGTGGTCTCGAGCACAAAGGCCACTCGCTCCGCTGACACCTGAATGCCTGTCTCCTCGGCGACTTCGCGACGTGCCGCAGCTGCTGATCCCTCCCCGGGCGCGGGGGTCCCTCCCGGCAGTACCCAGGCGTCGTGCTCGTCGGTCCTGCGGCACAGCAGGACGCTCTCGTTGCGGAAAAAGAGCACCGAGCAGCGGAGGTTGACCAGTTCGCCGTCGCTCATTCCCGAAAGTCCGGCGCCAGAACCGATCCGGACTCGTGACCAAATGGCACGTTGTTCACACTGCGCACCCACCACGTCGAGCCGAGGTTCTCGACCACGCTGAAGCTGCCCGGATCGACATGGGGCGGTCCGGGCCCTTCAAGACGTGGGTCAAGCTGCGGGAGAAGGGCCCGAATGATGGCATCGTGCGTCACCAATACGGCCGATCCCGTGCCAACCGTCTCGGCCGTGTCGTTCACCATAGAAAGCGCCCGGTCACGGACGTCGGACAACGGTTCGATGTCGGGGGCATTGTCGAGTGAGCCCCATTTCGCCACGACTTCCTGTTCGGCGTGCCCCGCCCACCGTCCGTAGTCGCGGTCGATCAAGCGTCGGTCGACGGCGACCACGCGCTCTGCACGTTCTGCGATGGGAGACGCTGTGTCGACGGCCCGTCGCAGCGGGCTCGAGACAATGCGGCCGAGCCCGATGCGGCCGAGCACGTCGCCCAGCGCCATGGCCTGGTGCAGCCCGGTGATATCAAGCTCAGGGTTGAGCCGTCCTCTCAGGAGCCCTTGTGCGTTGAGAGGCGTGCGACCGTGGCGAACCAGGTAGATGCGACACGACGACTCCCCTTCGCGTTGGGGTACTCCCCGCGACGGCCGAGGAGAAGTCTGCACATCGACGTGCCGCCCCTCGGACCCAATGTGGAATGTCGAGTTGCTCATCTTGGCCTCCTGCATACAACTCTCGTCGTCTGCAGGAGCCATCAGCCCCTGGGGGCGGTTGTGGCGAGCTCCATCGCCTGAGTGCATGTTACCTGCGCGACCGCGATCGGGACGTCATTTGGACGCTGCCCCACTGGAGTGTTGGGTAACCAGCCACACTGAAGACACCAGGGACAGCACCATCCAGGCCCCGGCATAGGAGAAGGCGGCCAGCGGGGATACCGTCGCGTAAAGCAACCCCACCGTGGCCGACGACACGATGTCGCCGAGCGCCTGGACGCCACCGAGAGCCCCGAACGCGCTGCCACGGAGGGATTCGGGAGCGGCGAGTGCGACCAGCACCGACTCGGAGGTTTCGCTCAAGCCAATGGCCGCCCCGGCCACGACAAACGCACCCAAAAGAACCGGCCACAGCGTCGAACCGAGAGCGAACGTGCCATAGGCGAGCATGTAAAGCAGGGCACCCAGTGCGAATGCGACCCGTGGACTCGAGTGATCGATCCAACGCCCGCTCATCAAGGCGCCCAGCGCGGCCGCTGTGTTGTGCCCGGCGTAGAGCACCAGGGCGAGGGTCGTCGCCGCGACGAGGGACCGCCCACCAGTGTGCAGGAGCTGCGTTGCCCGGAGGATGAGCAATGTCACGGCCATGTTGCCGCATTCGAAGAGGACTACCGGGAGCATGGGTCGCCACAGGCCACGGCGGTGCAGCTCACGAAGGTTGAGGCCAAAACGTGCCCGTTCTGAAGGTGGTACCGAACGCGCCTCGTGGGCGGCGACCGTGATAGCGATTGCCGCCAGGGCGCCGGGAATGGCAGCACACCAAATGGCCGGACGAATCCCGATCCACCCGACGAGCCAGGCCGCCAGGAGCGGCCCGGCCACTGCTCCGAGGTTGTCCCCGGCCCGTTCGACCCCGAAGGACTTCCCATACGCCGTGGGTGAGGCCAGGCCCGAGAGCAACGAATCACGGGCCGGGGAACGCACGCCGCGGGCCATCCACGCGGTCGCTCTGAGCAGGCCGACCTGCCAGATGCCCCCGGCCAGGCCGATGGCGCTAGTGGCGACCGCTGTCCCGAGGTAGCCAGAGGTGGCGAGGCGCCTTCGGCGGCCAGGGTCATTGGCCAATGGGCCACCGATGAGCTTGGCCACCCCCATGAGGGCATCGCTCACGCCTTCGATGACGCCGAGTGCGCCGGCCGTGGAGTGCAACACAGAGACGACGAAGCTCGGGAGGAGCGCCGTTGCCACCTCGTGGCCCGAGTCCGAGAAGAAGCTGGCGGCCCCGACGCTGACGACGCCAGGGGTACGCCAGTCTTGGTGATCGGATTTCTCGGCGGCGCTCGATAACGACGAACACACTTGTTCGCTGGTTGTCG
>DATJST010000276.1:0-10006 GCA_035503975.1 Acidimicrobiales bacterium
CCGAGAACCGCCGAGTGGAAATCGTCATATTCTCCACCACGCACACCGCGCCGTAGGGGCTGGCAATGGCTAAGACTGCTCCCAGCGCAAAGGCGACCGAAACCGACGCGGACGGCGCCCAGCCTCAGAAAAAGAAGGGCAAGAAGAAGCTCCTACTGGTCATGTTGCTCGTGATCGTGCTCGGGGTCGGCGGCTTCGGCTACATGACCATGACCAAGAAGCCCGTGGCGGCCAAGGGTGGCCCGACCACCACGGCCGGCGGGCCGCTCACAGAGGAGGCGTCGCTCACCGTCAACCTGCGCGACGGCCATTACCTCGAGTTCACCGTCGCCATCCAGACCGTGCCGGGCAAGAGCGACGGCGTGCTCACGACCGATCAGGCGATCGTGCTCGACATCTTGAACACGCAGGGCGCAGCCATGACCGAGACGACCCTGCTCGCTCCGAACGGGGAGGCCACGCTCAAGGCAAACATCGTCCGGGCACTCAACCAGGAGTGGCCCGGCCTCGTCCAAGCCGTCTACTTCGAGCAGTTCGTCATGCAGTAAGGGCACGGAGCGAAGCACCAGGGGCTATCGTCCCTGGCTGCCGGGTACCACACAGAGTGTTCTCAGGTCGGCGGCGCAGTTGCCGATCTAGAGGGCTAATGAGCGCGCGCGAGACGCAGGGCCTGGTCGTGCCTCTCGGCCGCGCCGGTCGGCCGAAGCCGTTCCGGCGCTTCCGGGTGCGGCCGGCGAGCACGCTCAAGGACGACCACGAACAGGTGTTGGCGCTGGTCAGCCAGAACTTCTGCCGGCTCTTCGCCGCCGACCTGGGCACTTTCGTGGGTTCCGAGGTCTCCGTGAACACCGTCCCGGTCCAGCAGTGGTCCTGGGACGACCTGCTCAACGCGCTCCCCGAACCGTACTGTGCGGCGCGCTTGACCCTCACACCGATGCCGGGCGTCGGCCTGGTCACCGTCGATATGCCGCTCGCCACCGCCATCGTGGAAAAACTGATGGGCGGGGCCGGTGTCGCCCAGGAGCGGACCGCACCGCTGACCGAGGTCGAGCTCGCCCTGCTCGCCGAGGTCCACCAACGGCTGGCCGGCGACATGGCGGAGTCACTGGCCTTGGTAGTGGAGATCAACCCCGTGGCGGCACGCCAGGAGAGCCGTCTCGAGCTGATCAGGTCCGCCCCCGCCCGGAGCCTGCTGATCGCCCTCGAGTTCGAGGTGGGCCTGAAGCACGCGGCCGGCCATGTCCGGGTGGCGCTGCCCGCTGAGCCGCTCACCGCCAGCCTCGAGCTGTTCTCGGGGAGCTCCCTCGCTTCCGCCACTTCGGTGGCCAGCACCGGGCGCGTCGGGCAGTGCTCCGTCGAGGCGGCGGTCCGGTTCAACGAAACGTCGGTGGCGTCACGCCGCATTGTCGAGCTCAGGCCGGGGGACGTACTGCGCTTGGAACATCAAGTCGACGAACCGCTCACCATGTGGGTAGGCAGCGTGCCTTTCCTGTCCGTGCTGGCAGGACGGCGCGGCCCGAGCAAAGCCTTCGCGGTGATCGGCCCGAGCACCAAAAAAGGAGGGGACCAATGAGCGCGGATCTCGACCTTTCCGCCATGGGCCCGGCCGTTTCGGAAGCGGCGACCCTGATCGTTGATAGCCTAGGCCTCGCCGCCGTGGCCGGAGACGGCTTCGACCTGTGGGCACCGGATGGCGCCGATGTCTCGGACCTGCTGACCAAGGGAGCGCGGTCCTGGAGCGCGCCGCTGCTCGGGCCACTCGGCCCATGCGGCGAGATAGCCCTGGTGCTCGCGTCGGGAGCAAACGTGCCCGGAGAAGGAAGGGTGGCCTCCGGCCTGGCAGGTTGCGCCGCCGCTTTGTCCGGCGTGTGCGGGGCGGACCACGTGGGCGACATGCAACGGGCGGAGCCGTCAGCACTTGTCGACTCCCGGCCCGGCCAACAGGCCTACGCCGTGCCCCTGGTCAACAAAGATGGCCGCACCGGTCTCGTAGTTGTCATCTCGTCCAGCGAAATGGCTGCCGAGCTGCCGCACCTCGAACCGAGCCCGGGGCCGGCCACCGGCCCGCGCTCGATCGCGGCTCTGGCCGATGTCGAGATGACCGTGAGCGTCGAACTGGGCCGGACCAAGATCGCGATCAAGGACTTGCTCAACGTCCACAACGGGGCGGTCGTCCAGCTCGACCGGCCTGTGAGCCACCCCGTGGACATCTTTGTGAACAGCACGCTGATCGCCCGCGGAGAAGTCGTCGTCGTGGACGAGCACTTCGCCGTGCGCGTCACCGAGCTACTGACGGGCGACTGACCTTGACGAGCACGCTCGAGCTGTTGGTGCGCTTGGTCATTTCTATGGCCGTCGTCATGGCGGTCATGGCCCTGGCCGCTCGTTTCATCCGCAGGCGGCAGGGTTTTGGCTCCGGGCCGCGGGCCGCTGCCGGTGCCGGTGCCACCAAAGCCGCCGTGGGCAGGAACGGCGCCTCCACCCCCCGTGGTGCCCCGGCACCGGCGGGTGCGGCCGGCCTCGGCGGGCTGTTCGGCGGCGCGCGTGGCAACCGGCGGGCACGGCCCGAGCCCCCGTTCGACATCGTTTACCGCAGGGCTGTGGCCAAAGGGGCGTGGATCTGCCTCGTCGAGGCGTCCGGCAAGAGGTTCTTGATCGGGACCACGGAGCAACAGGTCACGATGCTTTCGGAACTTCCGGCCGAGGTGGTCCCCGACATCTTGGCGATAGAGGAATGGGACGAGCCCGGCCGGATGCCGGTCTCCTTGGAGGGCGAGCCTGAGTTGGCCCGCTCCGGAACTGCATGGAAGCTAGCACTCGACTCGTTGCGGGAGCGCACCGTCCGCCGTTGACGCTCTCGGGCGAACGAGACCCGGGCCGGGTGTGGCTCGCCGCCACTCCGGGAAAATGGAGCCCATGCAGAATGTTGTTGAGAAAATTGGTGCCGCTGGTGAAGCTGGCCGTCGCCGTGGCCGCCACGGTGCTCGCGCTGCTGAGCTTGTCCAGCACGCCCAATGCCTTCGCTGACCCGGCGGGACAGTCACCGTCCCCTTCGGGGGGCGCGGCGGCCACCGCCAGCACGGCGACTGGCGGCACGACGCCGGGAGGAGGAGCCACCACACTGGCGCCGAGCACCGACCAGTCGCCGGTCAATGCACCGGACATCTCGGGTTACACGACCGGCGCCAACCCGGGGTCGTCGCCCACCCCCGTCACCGCTGCGGCCCCGACCGCTCCGCAGGCGCCCGATGCACCGGCTCAGCCCTCCGGCAGTGGTTCGTCCGGCAGCACGATTTCGGTCAACCTGGGTGGCAGCCTGAGCAAGCCCAGCGAAAGCCTCACCATCCTCATCGGCCTGACGCTGCTGGCCGTCGCCCCGTCGCTGCTGATACTGCTTACGAGCTTCACACGCATCATCATCGTGCTCTCGCTCACACGCCAGGCTCTCGGGCTGCAGAACGTGCCTCCCAACCAGCTCCTGGCCGGACTGGCGCTGTTCCTCTCGCTATTTATCATGTCGCCAGTCATAAGCCAAGTGAACAACCAGGCAGTGCAGCCTTACCTGTCGGGCAAGATCACGGCCACTCAGGCCTACAACGACGCCCAGGCACCGCTCAAGAAGTGGATGCTCGACCAAACCCAGGCCGACGACCTCGCTATTTTCGAGCACGGCCAACCCCCGAAGTCTCCACAGGACGTGCCGATGTCGGCGGCCGTCCCCGCCTTCGCCCTGTCCGAGATGCGTACCGCCTTTATCATCGGCTTCGTCATATTCGTACCGTTCCTAGTGATCGACCTGGTCGTAAGCGCGACACTCATGTCGCTCGGCATGATGATGCTGCCTCCCTCGCTGGTCTCGTTGCCATTCAAGCTCCTGCTCTTCGTCCTGGTCGACGGCTGGGCCCTGGTCGTGCAGTCGCTTATTTCGAGTTTCCATCCCTGAAAGGCGAGGCGCATGAACGACACCACCGTCATCGAGATCGCCGTCAAGATGCTCGTCATCACCGGTGAGCTGGCGGCGCCGACCCTGCTCACGGCGCTGGCCGTGGGCCTGGCGATCGCCTTGCTCCAGTCGGTGACGTCGATCCAGGAAATCACCCTGACTTTCGTGCCGAAACTGGCCGGGGTAGCCCTGGCCATCGTGATATTCGGCCATTGGATGCTCAACACACTGGTCGGCTTCACCGATCAGTTGTTCCAGATGGTCCCTCAACTGGTCAACTCCTAGGGCGGTCCCGCTGGTGGAGTTCCAGGTCGCGGCCGGGACATTTCTGGTCTTCATGTTCGCCGTGGTGCGGGCGAGCGCTTGGCTTGCCTTCGTGCCGCCGTTCTCGTCCGGCGCCATCCCCACGGTCGTACGCACGGGCCTGGCGGCAGCGCTCGCCTTGGCGGTGACCCCCCATTTGGCGGCCGCTCATGAGGCGGGCGGGACGGCGTTCTCGTCGGTCGTCACCGATATGAGCACTGCGGCGTTCATTTCCGGCTTGGTGGTGCAGGCCGTGATCGGCTGCCTCCTCGGCTTCATGACCTCCATCTTGCTGTCAATCCTGTCCGCCGCGGGCAGCCTGACCGACATGTCGAGCGGCTTGTCCGCCTCCACGACCTTCGACCCCATCAGCGGGACGGCCAACCCCGTGACCGCCAACACCTTCAACGTTCTCATGACGACGCTACTGTTTGCCAGCGGCGGCGACCTGTTGATCGTCAAGGGATTTATGACCTCCTTCAACGCAGTTGGGCTCAGTTCGCGCTCGGAAAGCCTGATCGGGCCGGCCCTCATGTCGGAGATCGGCTACTTTTTCGCGGCTGCCGTGGAGATCGCGGCACCCGTGATCGGCTGCATGTTCCTCGCATATGTGGCCCTCGGCCTGCTTACTCGCAGCGCCCCCCAGTTGAACGTCATGTCGCTCGGCTTCGCCCTCAATATTGCGCTCGCCCTGGTAGTCGTGGGCGTGAGCCTTCCCCTGCTGCCGAGCGCCCTCAACACCATCGTGGACCGCGCCATCACCGACACGCTCGGGATCCTTGGGCTCAAGTAGGCCATGCCCGAGGACCGCCATTCTCGGACCGAGAAGCCCACCGCCCGGCGCAAGAAAGAAGCGCGCCGCGAAGGGAGGGTGGCGCGTACGCCCGAGGTCGTCACCTGGCTAGTGGTGCTCGTCGGGACTTACGTTGTGCAGTACACCCTGCGCTCCAGCTACGCACTGCTCCTCGGGCTGTGGGGTGAGCTGACCGATGACATGAGCCACCCCAGCGTGGCCACCGACCTGGCTCTTGCCGGGAAGGGCCTGGGCGGAGCGTTGACCGCGGTGGCACCGGCCCTGCTCGCCGCCATGGGATCGGCTCTGGTCATAAACCTGGCTCAGACGCGAGGCCTGGTGACGCTGGAACCGCTCAAGCCTCAGGTGTCCAAGCTCAACCCGGCCAAGGGCGTCAAGCGCCTGTTCGCGCCCCAGTCCGCCTGGAACGTGGCCAAGCAGCTGGCCCGCGTCGCCCTTCTCGGCCTGATCGCGTGGCGGACGCTGGCGGCGCTGATCCCGGCCTTGGTGGGCAGCGGGCCGCTGTCTTCGTACGCCGTCGCCTCGCTCGTGGGTTCGCGGGCACTGTCGCTGGCCCGAGAGGTCGCCGCCATCGGCCTCGCACTGTCGGTAGCCGACTACATAGTCCAGTACCGCAAGGTCGCCACGCAGCTGAAGATGACCAAGCAGGAAGTCAAAGAGGAGCAAAAGGCCTCCGACGGCAACCCCCTCACAAAGAACCAACTGCGCCGGCGCATGCGCCGCACCGCGCGGAACCGCATGATCGCGGCGGTCGGCAAAGCCGACGCCGTCGTGGTCAACCCGACGCACTTCGCCGTGGCGCTCAGTTACGTGCGCGGCCAGCGGGCTCCCAAGGTCGTAGCCAAAGGCATAGATTTCCTGGCCTTGCGGATCCGCGAAGAGGCCATGGAACACAAGGTGCCGGTGGTCGAGGACCCGCCACTCGCGCGGGCACTGTACGTCGCCTGCGACCTGGAAGACGAGATCCCCGTAGCACTCTACGAAGCCGTGGCCCGCCTGCTTACTTTCATCTACGGCCTCAAGGCGCAGGGGCGCCTGCAACGGGTGGACGGGGCTCCGCTCAAGCCGGCGTCGCCCCTCATGGGCCGCAACTTTGCCGCTGCGTTCGCTCCGGTCAAGGCGGGTGGCGGTGGGGGCAGGGGCGCGGGCGGCAGGGGCCGAGGGGGCGTCGGGGGCGGGCGCGGCTCGGACGGCGACGAGGACGACGAGGGCGACGAGGGCGACGAGGGTAGGCTCCCGGCACCGGTGCGCCCGGCTCGGCCGGTCCGTTTGGGCGAAGGCGGCGGGGGTGGCCCGGTGTCGGCCATCGGCTCGCTCATGTAGGAAGCCGCTCAGCCCGAACCTGGGCCGCTTTGCCGAGTTTCTGACGCTGGCTCGGGTCGCCGCGGACGAAGGAACCTGGGACTTTGCCGAGTTTCTGACACGGGCCATTTTGCTTTGCCGAGTTTCTGCCGTTTTTCGACATAAAGTCGGCAAAGCGGAAGGCGGCTCGCGATGGTACCAGCAGCTTTGCCGAGTTTCTGACATTAACTAACGTGCTGGGGCCCCTCGGACGCTAGCTATGCGCACTGAGCGGTCAGCACACAGCGGTCAGCACACAGCGGTCAGCGGTCAGCGGCTCGCCGCTCAGCGGTCACCGCTCGGAGGCGGCGAGAAGCGGCCGGCCTGCTACGCCGTCGGCGGGTAGTGCGGCTGGCTCAACAGATGCGCGGCAGCGGGTCGCCTACCAGCATGTCGACTATCCGCGTCCCGCCCAGCTGGGTGCGCATTACGACCAAGCCGGGCGGCTCCGAACGGATCTCCCCGATGCGGGTAGCGGCGCCGCCAAGCGGGTGGCTACGCAGAGCGGACAAAGCGGCCGCCTCCTCCTCGGGACCCACCACGGCCACCATTTTGCCCTCATTGGCGACGTAGAGCGGGTCGATGCCGAGCAACTCGCAAGCGCCGGCCACGGCGGGCTTGACCGGTAAGGCCGCTTCGTCGAGCACGACCGTGAGGTTGGTGTCGCGGGCCAGCTCGTTGCAGATTGTCGCCACTCCGCCTCGGGTCGCGTCGCGCAGCCAGCGGGTCGACGGGGCGGCTTCCAGCAACCGCTCGACCAGGCCGTTGAGCGGAGCGGTATCGGACCGGATGTCGGCTTCGAGCATGAGGTCGCCTCGCGCGAGCATCACGGCGATGCCGTGCTCGGCCAAGGTGCCCGAAACGATCACGACGTCGCCCGCTTCGACCCGTCCGGCGGACAGGTCCCGTCCGAGCGGGACAGTTCCAAGACCGGAAGTGCACACGTACATGCCGTCGGCGGCCCCGTGCTCTACCACTTTGGTGTCTCCGGTGACGATGGCCACGCCGGCACCGGCCGCCGCCTCAGCCATGTCGGCGGCCAGGGACTGGAGCGTCTCGATGGGAAACCCCTCCTCGAGAACGAAAGCTGCAGACAGGGCGAGTGGCCTCGCGCCCATCACGGCGAGGTCGTTCACGGTGCCATGGACGGCCAGGTGACCGATTGACCCGCCCGGGAAACGGTGCGGCTTGACCACGAACGAGTCAGTTGTGAAGGCCAGACGCTCGCCCGAGGCCAGCTCGAGCACGGCGGCGTCGGTGCGCGGGGCCGTGCGCGTGCCTGAACCGGCCGGCGCCGGCGGGTCGAAGGCGGGTAGGAACACAGCCTCGAGCAGAGCCTCGGAGGCCTTGCCGCCCGCTCCGTGAGCAAGCGTCACCACTGGGTCGGTCAGGCGCGGCCGCCGGCGGCGAAATGCCTCGATGCGCCCGAGCGCGGCCGCTTCCGCAGCCGCCGCGCTAGCCGGGCCGGCCTTGCCCGCTCCGTCGCTGGTTGGCAGGCCCGGGCCGGGCGCGCCGCCGCCTCCCCCGCTCACCCGCCGTCCTCGGCCAGAACGCAGAGCGCGACGCCGGCATGGACGAGGACCAAGTCACCGGGCGCGGCATCGACCAGGCTGGCATCGATCGTGGCCGCCAGCCCGTCCACGATGACGTCGGCGCGGCCGTCCGGGTGGAGCGCCTTCACCTCGGCCACCTTGCCCTCGTCAGAGCAGGTTATGCAAACCTCTTCGTTGCAATCTCGACTGGTCGCGGCGAGGCGGTCCATGCCTGCACCGGCCTGCGCGGCCTGGCCAGCTCCGGCGGCTCGGGCGGCCGCCACAGCCGCCTGGCCCAATGCAAGGCCACCATCATTGGGCGGTACCAAGCGGTGCTCGAGCGCTGAGAGGCCCTTCGCCGCCAACGCGTCCCGCGCCAGGCCGAGGAGAAGCACGTTCTGGAACACGCCGCCACTCAGCGCGACTCCCTGCAGCCCGGTCTCGCGGCTCAGCCAAAAGGCGAGGTCGGCGATGAGCGACGCCACCGCGCGGTGGTACGCCGCCGCCACCGCGTCGCGGGGGCACCCGCGCCGCAGGTCCGCCACTATCGCCCTCAGCACCGGGGCGGCTTCGATGACGAGCGGCTCACCAGGTAAGCCCGGCCGTCCCGCCACGCCCTCTAGGTCGAAGGGCAGCCCAAATTGGTAGACCGGCACTGCTCCAGCGCCGGGAACTGCGGCGGTGCGGACGGCGGGCGTGGCGACGGTCTCGAGCTCTATCGCCGCTTGGGCCTCGTAGGAGACAACTTGGCGAGCGCCCAGGAGGGAGCTGACAGCGTCGAACAGGCGGCCCATGCTCGACGTAGGCACGCATTGGGCACCTCGTTCCAGCTGGCGGCGCAGGGCGCGGAGCTCCGCACCGGTGCTGGCCTGCACGGGAGCCAGGTCGTCGTCCCAATCGATACCTGCCGCCCATAGGTGGGCGAGCGCCGCCCGGTACGGCTTGCGGATCGTGGCGTCACCTCCGGGCAAGGGCACATAGGCCAAATGGGCGGCTCGCTGGTACTCCGCGTACCCGGCGAGGAGCACCTCGCCGCCCCATATGGCGCCGTCAGCGCCGTAGCCGGTGCCGTCGAAGGCAAAACCGATCACCCGCTCCCCGGCAGGCAGGCGATGTTCGGCCATCAGAGCCGCGATGTGGGCATGGTGGTGCTGTACCAGGGCGACCGGGAGATGCGCGTCGCGCTCGGCCCAGCGACGCGTCTGGTAGCCCGGGTGGGCGTCGGCTGCGAACATGTCAGGTGTTACGTCGTACATGGCTTCGAACTGTCGAGCCGAGTGGTTGAAGGCGGCGAGTGTTTCGACGCTGCCCATGTCGCCGATGTGCTGGCTCATCCAGGCATCGGGCCCCGACGCCAGGCAGAAGACGTTCTTCAGTTCGCCCCCGACGGCCAGCACCGGCGCGGAGGCGAAGGGGAGCGAGACCGGCAGCGGGGCGTAGCCACGGCTCCGGCGTAGCGGCAGTTCGTCGCCGTTGTCGACCCGCACGACGGAGTCGTCACACGGCACGTGGATCGGCCGGTCGTGTGCCAACCAGCCGTCGACCATGCGGCCGATCTGCTCGGCCGCCCGTGAGTCCAGGTAGCAGATGGGCTCATCGCTCACGTTGCCGCTGGTCATGACCAAGGCGAACGGCTTGGGCGCGTTTGCACCGGGCACGAGCTGGAAGAGCAAGTGGTGCAACGGTGTGTAGGGCAGCATCACCGCGATATAGGGGTTGTCGGGGGCGACCAGTGGTGACAGGTCGTCCGGGCCGCTCTCCCCCGAGCCCGGGCGGCGGCGAAGGAGCACGATGGGCCGGGCGGGGCTGGCCAGCACAGCGTGCTCAGCCTCGTCGATGAAGGCGATCCGCCGGGCCTGGTCGATCCCTGCCACCATGACGGCCAAGGGTTTGTCTGGACGGTGCTTGCGGGCGCGCAGCGTGCTCACCGCCGCGTTCGAGGTGGCGTCGCAAGCCAGGTGGTAGCCGCCCAGCCCTTTCACGGCGATCACCTGGCCGGCCGCCAGCGCACGTTGCGCGGCGGCAACGGCAGCGTCGGTGCCGGCAACGGCGGCAGCTGCGGTGCCGGCAACG
>DATJST010000277.1:0-3208 GCA_035503975.1 Acidimicrobiales bacterium
GTCGCGGGCGGCCGGCGTGACCTTAGCTATCGCCGAGATGTCGATGAGCGGGGCTTGAACGCCACTGCCATAACCGCTTTGGACGGTTTCTTTCGCCCCCTATATAGCGACTAAAGCGTCCCCAGCGGGCCGGGGTGAGCCGTCTAAGAGGCCGCCTTCACCTTGCCCGAGCCGCTTTTCGAAGAGTCACCAGAGCCCGACCCGCCCGACGAAGCCGAAGAGCCTGACGACCCCGAAGAGCCCGAGGAGCTCGACGACTCACTCTTGCTCCCGCTGTCCGCCGACGATCCTTCGCCGCTCGATTTGGCCTCGCTCGCCTTGCCCTCGCCCGTCTTGCTGTCGCCGCTCTTTTGACCGCTCCGCCGCCCGTCCGACCGGCTGTCGGTCCGGTAGAAGCCGCTCCCTTTGAAAGTGATGCCAATGTTGCCGAACACTTTGCGCAGCGGCCCTCCGCAGGCTGGGCACTCGGTCAGAGCCTCGTCCTTAAAAGACTGCGCGACTTCGAGGTGCTCGCCGCAGGTCTTGCAGGCGTACTCGTACGTTGGCATGATGAAGCAGCCCTTTCGTTAGCACTCTTGAGGCGACACTGCTAATTGTAGCCGACCACCGGCGATTGCGAACTCTGGCGACCGGTCGGCACCCGTCCGCAGTGGCAGACGGCCGTGGTAAAACGGACCTCACTCAACGGGGCCGGCAGAGCATGAGCCCTTGCCTACCCCCGGGGCCTGCCGGTCCCGAGGGCTCGTCCACCTACGGTCACCCCAAACCAATGCCAACAAGGAAGTCCAACCGATGTCCCAACCAGTCCGCAAGGCTGTGATCCCCGCCGCTGGGCTGGGTACCCGCTTCTTGCCGGCCACCAAAGCTCAGCCCAAGGAGATGCTACCGCTCGTCGACAAGCCCGCCATCCAGTACGTCGTGGAAGAGGCGGTGTCTGTGGGCATCACGGACATCCTGGTCATCACCGGTCGGGGGAAGCGGAGCCTCGAGGACCATTTCGACCGGTCGTTCGAGCTCGAGTACTACCTGGAAGAGGGGGGCAAGCTGGCCGAGCTGGCCGAAATGCGCCGCATCGCGGAAATGGCTGAGATCCACTATGTCCGCCAGGGTGAGCCCCGAGGCCTCGGCCACGCCGTGCTGGTGGCCTCCGAGCACGTGGGCGACCTCCCCTTCGCGGTCCTGCTCGGCGACGACATCATGCACCCGGACGCAGGTGTACTGGCCGGGATGCTGGCCGTTTACGAGCGTTACGGCCACAGCGTGGTGGCCCTGAAAGAAGTACCGCCCGAAGACATCTCGTCGTATGGTTGCGCCGCCGTAACCCCCCTCGACGACAACATCGTCAGAGTCGAGGATCTGGTAGAGAAGCCGGCGGAGGACGAAGCACCCTCCAACCTGGCCGTCATGGGCAGGTACGTGTTCGGGCCGGACATCTTCGAGGTCCTGGCCGAGACCAAACCGGGGCGGGGCGGCGAGATCCAGCTCACCGATGCCATCAAAACACAGGCCGAGCACGAACCCGTGTACGGCTGGACGTTCCGTGAAGGGCGGTTCGATGTCGGGAACAAGCTCGACTACCTGGAAGCGACGGTAGAGCTGGCGCTCGAGCGCGAGGACATCGGGCCGGCGTTCCGCCAGTTCCTCATCGAGCGCTTGGCCAAGGACGGCTCGGAAGGCCCCAGCAGGGTCTAGCCTCTTACGTACATTGTCTTCTGATCTCCAGGCCCGAGCGCTTACCGACAGGTTCGGCCGTCAGGTCCACGACCTGCGAGTCTCTGTCACCGACCGCTGCAACTTCCGGTGCACCTACTGCATGCCGCAAGAAGACATGCACTGGCTCCCCCGGTCGGAGATCCTCACGTTCGAGGAGATCGAGCGGGTGGCCCGGGTCTTCGTCGACCGCTTCGGCCTTTCGTCAGTCCGTCTGACCGGCGGCGAACCCACCGTCCGCGCCCACCTGCCCGAACTGGTGGAGCGGCTCTCCCACCTGCCGGTGGAACTGTCGATGACGACCAACGGCGCCACCCTCGATCGCCTGGCCCAACCTCTCAAAGAGGCCGGGCTGCACCGGGTGACGATTTCCTGTGATTCTTTGCGTCCCGACCGCTTCGCCGCCATTACAGGTAGGGACATGCTGCCTCAGGTCCTGGCCGGTCTCGACGCCGCCGTGGCCGCCGGGCTAGCGCCGGTCAAGGTCAACGCCGTTCTCGTGCGGGGCGTCAACGACGACGAGGTCGTCGAACTGGCCACTTTCGGCCGGCAACGAGGGGTCGAGGTGCGTTTCATCGAGTTCATGCCGCTCGATGGCGATGGGCAGTGGTCCCTTGACCGCGTTGTGCCGGCACGCGAGATCCTCGACCAGGTCGACGCGGTGTACCCGCTGGTACCCGCTGCGGCCGCAAATGCCGCCCCGGGGGTGGCGGCCAGCGCTTACGGGCCCGAGGCCAGCACTAGCGGGTTCGAGGGCAGCCACGCCGGCCCGGCACGCGGCCCCGAACCCGCCGACCGGTACCGCTACGTGGACGGGGGCGGCTTCGTGGGTGTCGTTGCCAGCGTGACCAGGCCCTTCTGCAGCAATTGCGACCGCGTGCGCTTGACTGCAGAGGGGGCATTGCGCAGTTGCCTCTTCGCGGTGCGGGAACGTGACCTGAGAGCGGTGCTGCGCACCGGCGGCAGCGACGACGACTTGGCCGCGGCCATCGAGGCGGAAGTAGCCACCAAGTGGGCGGGACACGCCATCGGCAAGGTGAACTTCATACGCCCAGCCCGCAGTATGAGCCAGATCGGAGGCTGACGGCCCCTCCGGCTCGCAAGACCGGGCCGTCCAATGTGACGGGCCGATTGCGGCGGGCCAAATGTGGCGGGTCACATGCGGCGGGCCACATGTGACAGGGCCAAATGTGGCGGGGAAGCGGTTTGGGTAGACTCAGGTCGGTGTCTGAACGCGGCCTGACTCATACCGACCCCCTGGGACGTGCTCGCATGGTCGATGTAACGCCCAAGGAGGCTACTCACCGGCGGGCCATGGCACGCTGCAGGGTGCACATGCAGCCAGAGACGACCTCAAAGGTGGCCAGCAATGCCATTACCAAGGGTGACGTCTTGGCTGTATCGCGGGTTGCGGGGATTCAGGCGGCAAAGCAAGCGGCTCAGCTGATACCGCTTTGCCATCCCCTTTTGGTTGGCGCCGTCACAATAAATTTCACTA
>DATJST010000278.1:0-4938 GCA_035503975.1 Acidimicrobiales bacterium
GCCAGGCTTCTAGCTTCGGTTCGTAGTCCGGGTCCTCCGGGTCCAGGTCGTGCTGTGCCGCTATGTCTTGGTCCGTCACCTTGAAGTAGTCCGGGGGGAAGAGAGCCTCGTCCCCCTCCTCGTAACTCGGCTCCGGGAGCAGCTCTGCCAGCGCTATCTCCTTCGCCTGCAGCCGGGCCATGTTGAGCCGGCCCACCCGTGCCATGAAGCTCTCGCCCTCCGGGCCCTCGCCCCGCAGGTCCAGCTCCAGGCTCTCGACGCGCTCGGCTATCTGTTCCGCCAAAGTCGAGTAGAAGCTGTCCCTCTCGCCCTCGGGGATCTCCGCTAGCCGCTCGGGGAGCCAGCGCTCGTAACGCTCCCTGACCGTCGCCACGAAGTCCAGGCTCAGGATGTCCTGGCTGTTCGTCTCGTCCGACATCGGTAGCCTCCTTGTTGCTCGTGCCCCATAGGAACTCGAGCTGGTCTCCTTGAGTCCTTCTACTTGGCATCGGCGCCAAGTCTGTCGCACGGGACGCCCGACCTCAGTGCGCTCAGCGCAAACGTCTATGCCGGTGGAACAGTTCAGGGGCGCGTTCCGTGGACGCGCCGTGCCTGCCGCAGCAGTACCCCCCCCAATGGGAAGTTAAAACTTGTTGGGGTGAGACTTGGGTGGGGGAGTGGGTTGTTTGCAGGCTGCCAATGCGGCTCGTGCGGCGGCTATGCCGGGGGGGTTTGGGTGGTGAAGGCCTTGAGGATTGCTGACCGTCGGGTGCGGCGACGGTTGTCGCACCCCTGTAAGGGGGGTTGATCGGTCATCAGTGTCCGCTAGGTCAAGAGGATCACCCGTAGTTGCCGCTGTGACCGGGACTAGGTCCTGTGTGGCCTGCGTAGCCAGGTCGTCGACCCGTAACGGTTCGGCTGACACGGCCTCCCGGTGCCTGCGTACGACGCAGTAGGGGGCGCGCTGACGCCTGCGGGGGGCCGTCTGAGCGGCCTTGGCTTTGCCTGGCAGGCACAGGTAGTAGCTGTTGGCCTTGCGCCGGCAGAAGCGACCGTCGGCGCCGCGTTGCGGCTTCGAGCGGAAGACCAGCACGTAGCCGAGCTGCTCCGCCTCGAAGCGGTAGCGGCGTACGGAGCGATCGCAGCGGCCCAGCTCGGCCGCCATCTTCACCTGGCTGCCCCACACGGGTTTGCCGAGGTCGTCAGAGCGCTTGGCCAGCTGGAGCAGCCAGGCCTTGCAGCCGTGCGTGAGCCGGGTATCGGTAGAGATGCGGTCGAGCCATTGGCGTCGCTTCGGCCAGGCTCTGCCGTTCGGATGGGTACGCCGGCTCATAGGCTCACCGGGTACACGGGATCCACCAAACGCGCGCCGGGCGCGCTTATACTGACGGTTGCCGGATACAAGGCAACCTCCTTCCAGGGAGGGCCTCAGCAGGTGCTCGAACACCTACTGAGGCATGTCAATTCGTCGGTTCAGATCTCGGGGCGGCCCATGCGGGGGCCGCCTCTTCGCGTCAGCTGGCCAAGCACACCTCCGCGGCAGTGAGCGTCCACTGTCCATCGCTCTGGCGCTCTGCACGGCCCTGAGCGGCAAGTATGGCGAGGTACTTCCTCGCGTTGCCGACATGCAGGTGCAGGACCATGGCTATCTCCTCCGCGCTGGCTGAGCCCCAATCGGTCAATAGCTGTACGACTTCCTCAGTGCGAGGAGTTGGGAGAGGGTTCCCCCGGCCCTTGGCCGAGCTAGCGGACCAGGCCAGCAGGTCGGAAAGTTCGACGCGCCAAAAGCCGTCACTGTCCTTACGTCCGGGCAACGTGCCCCTGACACACGCTTCACGCACCGCTGTCCCGCTTCGACCCACGAGGCGGCCTGCAGCGGTCGTAGAGAGCATCCCGTCATCTTGGGCGTATGACATGCATGTAGTTTCGCGCGTGAAGACGCGCGTCTGGTGGATGCTCCAGTCTGCACGGCTGACAGTCGACCGTCTACCGTCAACCGGTGACGGTCTACTGGGCAACAAGCCTCGCTACCAGCCAGGGCGTGCCCTTGCCGGTGTTAGCACGGGTGAGGAGCAGCCAGGCCACGTGGACCTGTTTGGCCCCGGTCCAATGATGCGTACCGTGCGGTATGAGAGTCCCGATGAGCTCCAGGTAGGTGCGGGTTGGCGTGCTCGGTGGGGGAGTGCCGTCCATCGCTGCTTGAAGCTTCACTGTGATCACCGCCCGGTGGGCGGCCCAGGTGCGCCACTGCGGGTCGGTGGCGGGGTGCGGATGGATGGCACGCGTGACACGGGCGAAGGTGGGGGTGTAGTAGACCGCAGAGCGCAGGACAGCGCTCCAGCGGGAGACGTCCGTGACGGTGTCGTACCCCCAGTACGCCTTCATGCAGGCCCGGCCGACTGCAGACGGGTTGGTCATGTTGACGGCGGGGGAGTGCGCCGCACCCACGCTGGCTTTCTGGGCAGCCGGTGCTGCACTGGCCGACGCGCCAACGGCACCGAGCGAAACCGCGAGGGCGGCGAGCGTGATGCTCAGCCGAAGCGCTGGACGTCCCATTGCACTCCCTCCCAAAAGCTCGTCGCCAGGTTGTCGACCTGGACGTCTTCGCCCGTCTCCGGCGCGTCGACCATGTCTCCGCCTCCGACGTAGATGCCCACGTGGTCCCAGCCGGGCTGGCTCGGGTCGATGTTGTCGAAGAAGACGAGGTCTCCCGGCTCCAACGACCCAGACGACAGGGCGTCGCCGCCGTCGCCGACGAAGACCCGCTGGCCCATGGTGACCTGGTCGAACGTGGAGTGGGGGAGCTGGATGGCACCGCCCGACGCCTGGTACACGGCGTAGAGCGCCAGGCCGGAGCAGTCGTAACCTGGCGGCGGGGCCCCCGCGAGGCCCGTGGTGGGGCCGGTGGGACTGCCCCCGCCCCATACATAGGGCACGCCCTCTGCGACTACTTGCTGCGCGACAGCGACGATGGCCGCCCCGAGCTGGGAGGGTGCTACCGGCCCGCCTGGCACCGTTGTAGTCGCGGCTGGAACTCCCCCTGGGACGGTAGTGGTGGCAGCCGCCCCGCCGCCCGAGCTGTCCAGTTCGAACAGGGACAGGGCGCTGATCACCTGCGCTATGTCGCCGTCGTCGGGCACGCTGTCGCCCTGGCTCACGTACTGGGCGACAACCGAAGCCCCGTCGACGTAGGCAGCGGCGATGAGGTTGGGCACCGGGACGCCCGTCTCGGCCGACAAGGCGTCAACGTTCATCTGGGCAGCCAGCGAGCAGTCCACGTCAGCAAGGGTCACGATTGCGTCCTCGGGGTCGAAGGGGTCCCCGCTGCCGGGGCTTGGGTCTTGGGCGCTGGAGTCGATGCCGTTCGCTGCCCACCAGCTGGCCGTCTGTTGCAGGAGGCCTTCGTAGGTAATCGTGACCGTGACAGTGACGGTTGTCGTGGTCGGCACCGTCGTGGCTGTGGTCGGGGTGCCGGGCTGCGGCGGGGGAGCGGTCGTGGTCGGCACCGGCGGGCCGGAAGGAACGGTCGTCGTCGTCGAGGGCGGGCTCACGGCGTAGGTGTAGGTCTTAGTCGTCGTCAGGCCCGGGTCCCACGCCGGGTCAGAGACGTTGATCTGGGCCGCCAGGAGCCCGGCGTCCACGTCGTCACAGACCAAGCCGCCCTCCTCGAGGTACGGGCCATAGTCCTGCGCAGCAGCCGGCAACGCGTCGAGGTTGAAGGTGGGAGTGGTGGCGGCTGACCCGCCGCCGCTGCCGAGGACGACGACGAACGCGCCGATCGCAAGGGCTGCGGTACCGACCGCAACGGCAGGGACGATGGCCACCCGAGGGACAATAGTTGAGGCGACGACCAGTGGTCTGCATCCATGCCTCAAGTGGACGACTGGTAGTCTGGCGACCTCGGTTGGGACGCCGAGGAACCTCAGGCGCCAGTTGACATTGCGCCAAAGCCGGGCCGTACGACTGCCGGTGCATAAGATTTGGTCAGCGACAAAAGACAGGCCAGGTGACTGCTGGCTGGGTAAACACTGGCACATGGTAAGAGGAGGCACCGTTGACAACGAGGCAACGGGGTCGGGGCTGTTCCCGTGCCTGAAGAAGGCGGGCCGGCGCCTGAGCGTCGCAACGCCAGGGGCCGCGGTACCTTCGCAGAGCGGCTGGAGTACCTCTTCCAAACCGTGCGCCCTGGTGGGCAGCCATTGACCATGGACGAAGTCGAGGCTCGCATCACCGGGCAGGGTGGTGAGCGCGTCTCGTCCGCGTACTTGTCAGCACTGCGCCGAGGCGTGCGGGACAACCCGTCGCTGCGCACCATCGAGGCACTCGCGCGCTGCTTCGGCGTCCCGCCGTCGTACTTCTTGGACGACGCGACGGCTGAGGAGGTACGGAGCCAGCTGGAGATGCTCCTCCAGATGCGGGACAGCGGCGTCACCAACCTCAAGTTCCGGGGCTCGAACCTTACGCCAGAAACCAGGTCCGAAATCGTGAAAGTGCTCCAAGAGCTGGCAGCGGAACAGCGGGACGCCGTTACGAGAGTGGTGCAAGCAATAGAACGCGAGGGCGCCGCAAGCGCCGAGGAACCGCTTCGAGGAGGACCGGAGCAGGATCCTCCGGTCGGGATCGGCGGCCCCAGGTAACTTCTATCACCTCGGGACGACTGGTAGTACGACAGCAATCGTCGACAAGATGACCACCAGTCGTATGAGTACGCTATAGTCCTAGGCCATGACGGCCGACGGCTCGATGGCCAATGTGGCCACAACCGGGCATGAGCAGGTCTTTTGGTTGCCGGCACACGGCGGGGCGGGCGTGAGCACGCTCATGTCGGCGACGGGCCTCGGTACGGACCAAGCCTGGGAGCTGCCCAGCCGGCCCGCCACCTGGCCTCCATTGCAGGTCGTAGTCGTGGCCCGCAGCCACGCCCATGGCATGGTGCATGCTCAGGCCATCGCAGCAAAG
>DATJST010000279.1:0-22694 GCA_035503975.1 Acidimicrobiales bacterium
CGCCGGGGTGATCTCTGAGAAGCCGCCCGGGGGCGGGTTCTTGGCCGCCGCCAGCTCGGCGCTGGTCGGGAACTGGATCTTCTGGGCGGCCAACTGGGTCTGGACGGAGTTGTTCGAGTAGCTGTAACCCCAGAAGAGCAAAATCCCGGCGGCCACGAGCACGAGGGTCAGCAGCAAGCCGCCCACGCTTACAATTTCGTCGAATGCTTTCCTGCGCATTTGGGTGTTCCTTTCTTACGAGATGCTTTGTCCCTGTAGTAAAAGGATGCGACAGGACGGGCGGCGACCCCTAGGGCATTACGTCCCGCCTTCGGTCCCCCAAAGTCACCTGGTGGGGCCGGCCGGGCGCCCAGCCTCAGGGCGCCCGGACCGGTGCCGGCCGGAGGGCCGCGCCCTGGTCGGCCGGCTGGCGGTCGGCTAACCTCTTCGTCTCGTGCTCCCGCAACTCTCCCGGCCAGCGGCTCTGGCAGCGGCCCGCGTGCGCCCACGCCGGTCGGCCCGCAGCCGCGCCTGGAGCGGCGCCGGGGCCTTCGGCGCGGTAGCGCTCCTGGGAGCTCTGGGCCTGGCTGCCTGCGGAGGTGGGGGCAAGAACGCCACCCCGACCACGACGTCGTCGACGGTCGCCCAGAGCACCACCACCGGTACCCTTGCCACGGTCACCCCGGTCACCACGCCGACCACGGTAAATGCCAACCCGTCGCATTTCGCCCTGATCCCCAAGGCCGACCGCTCCCCGGCGGGCACGTGGGGCAAGCAGCCAAAGGTGGTGGTGCCGCCGGGCAAGCCGCCCGCCCATCTCGAGATCGCCGACCTGATCGTCGGCAAGGGCCCCGTCGTGCAGCAGGGCGAGTCGGTGAGCTCGCAGTACGTCCTCGCCGTCTACTCGTCCCACAAGGTGGTCCAGTCTTCGTGGCCAGGAGGTTTCCCCTTCACCGTCGGCCAGGACCTCATCCCTGGATGGTCCGAAGGTGTCGTCGGCATGCGCGTCGGTGGGCGCCGCGAGATGATCATCCCACCGAGCCTTGGGTACGGGGCCCAGTCCCCCGGGGCCGGGATCGCTGCCAACGACACGCTCGTCTTCGTGATCGACGTGACGGGCATCACCAGTACGACCTAGGTTCCGGCGATGCTTTACGTCAGCGCATCGCCTGAGCTCGACCAACACGAGACCGGCTACGGCCACCCCGAACGCCCGGCGCGTATCTCAGCTGCCCTCGGCGGCCTCGCGGACGCCGGCCTCAATGGCTCGGTCGTGCGCCTCCCGCCCCGCTCGGCCACGCGAGCCGAGCTGGAGCTCGTGCACCCAGCCCATTACTTGCACAGCCTGGAGGACCTATGCGTGGCGGGGGGAGGCCATATCGATGCCGACACGGTTGCCAGTGCCGGCTCGTGGGCCACAGCTCTGCTGTCCGCTGGCGGCGTGCTTGCCGCGGTCGACGCCCTGGCAGACGCCGGAGAGGGGGCCGCGTTCGTCGCTCACCGCCCGCCAGGCCACCATGCGACCTCTGACCAGGCGATGGGGTTCTGCCTGCTCAACAACGTGGCCATCGCCGCGGCCGCCTTGGCCGAACGGGGCGAACGGGTGCTCATTTTGGACTGGGACGTCCATCACGGCAACGGCACCCAGGCCATTTTTTGGGACGACCCTCGGGTCCTTTACGTCTCCACCCACCAATGGCCGCTGTACCCGGGGACGGGGTCGTTCGACGCCGTCGGCGGGCCGTTCGCGCTCGGGCTCAACATAAACATCCCTTTGCCTCCGGGCGCAACCGGCGACGTCGTGCTGCACGCTTTCGACGAGGTGGTCGCTCCGGCCGTGAGCGAGTTCGTGCCCACTTGGGTGCTCGTTTCGTCCGGCTTCGACGCGCACCGCAATGACCCGCTGGCCAACCTCGCGCTTACCGCCGGAGACTATGCCGAGATGGCTGCCCGGGCGGCCGGCTTCGCGCCGGCTCCCGGCCGCACCGTGGTAATCCTCGAGGGCGGCTACGACCTCACGGCCGTGGCCCGGTGCGCCGGCGCCGTGTGCGCTGCGCTCGTTGGTGGCGACTACCGGCCCGAGGGGCGGTCCGCAGGCGGGCCGGGGCGCGACATGGTGGAACGGGCCAAGAGGGCCCAGGAGGCTGCCCGGACCTGAGCGCGCCCGCCGAGGCGGCCCCGGCCCGAGCGCGCCCGGCGTCGCTCCCGCCCTGGACAGAGGCCGTAGGCGCCCGCCAATGCCCGCTCAACCGCACCAGCGTGCTGCCGATTAACAACCAAACTGCGCCGAAGGCGGGAACCAGACGGGTGGCCCACGCGCCCGCCGGGCCCGGCACGGCCAGCAACCAGGGCCAACTCAAACATCCAGAGGTCATATGGCAGCCGAACTTGCCCCGCGCCTGGTGCGAAGGTTTGCTTGGACCGAAGACGAGCTTGTGGAAGGCACGGAGGCTTTGCTCTGGGACGCATCCGGTCCCGACGTGGCTGACGTCGAGGAGCCGCCCGACCCCAGGACCGCTTGCAGGGCAGTGATCTCGTGGGTGCACTCCAAGATCATCCGTTTCGAGACCAGCTCGCCTGAGCCCTTGCCCGAGCTCATGCTGGTGAGCACGCTGGCGGTGGCGGGGCCGGCTCATTTCGTCGTCCGCAAGCAGTACCAGCGGGGAAGATCGGCGGCCTATGACCCGCCGCGCCACATCTATATCGTCGAGCGCCGCGACCTGTTCAGGATCCCCGTGGCCACCCGCGTGACCATCGACCTCGGCACCGGGAGGTTGTCGGCTTACTCCGTGGACTGCTCGGTGGGCGGGGTGTGCATCTGCCCGTCCCAGGCGATCGAAGTGGGCCGCGAAGTCGATGTCGTGCTCACGCTGGGGGCTGGGAACGAGGCGGCTGTGCGGGCCGTCGTCCGGCACTGCCGGCCCTACGCGCCGCCGGGACGGCGAACGGGCGGGGGCCCTAGCGGCGCACAGGTGAGCATGGTTGGCCTGCAGTTCCTGGACGTGCCGAGCGACGTCGAGCGGCACCTGACCCAGTTCGTCGGGTACCACCAGCGCCGGTTGATGCCCAGGGTCAATGCCGTGGTGCCGCTCGAGTACCGCTCACACGGCCGGAACCGGTACGTCGAAGCTTTCTCAGTCGAGGTTTCGCCCGGCGACGTGGCCTTCCTGGCCCACGAACTGCACCAGCCCGGCGACGCGATGGACCTCAAACTGCGGCTCAACCGCCAGGACTACATCCTGCGTGGCTGCACGCTCTCCTGCACCCTGTCAGACGAAGACGGCCCGGCGCCGCGCCACGTCATCCGAGCTTCCCTACAAGACAGCGGCGAGGCGGTGGAGGCGGCGTTCCGCAAGGCCGTGCGCGAACTGGCGATCGAGAGGATCTACGCGCGCGACCGCTGACGCCGGTCGGGCGGTCGGGTGGTCGGGCGCTCCGGCCTGCCTTGGGTGGCCCCTGTAGTAGCCGCCGGGTGCTTCACAACGGCCAGCGCGGCGTCCCGTGCGGCCAGCCCGAGCTTGACGGACCGGGCCCGCCGGTGGCCGACCTGTCCCGCGCCGTCTCAGCCGGGCGTGCGGCGGTGCCGTCAACGCCGCGCCCTGGCAGGTTCCGCCCGTCGAACACCGCCCACGCCGCCAGGGCGAGCAAGCCCGAGACGCTGATCATGCAGACGGCGTAGTCGGGCGTGAGCGAAATGTTGGACCGGGCGGCGACGAGCCCAGCAGCGACGCCCTGGTTGACGGCGTCGCGCAGCGGCTCGATGACCTCGGCCAAGCCTGCCGCCAATTGCGATACCACTGCCACCGCCGCGCCAGCCAGCGCCCAAGCGCCAAGGCGGGGGGGCGCCCAGTAGGCCGCCAGCACGGCAATGATGACGATGGCCAAACCTGCCCCCACGTCGGCCGCCATCAAGCCGGTGGGCTGGGCGAAGGCATCGCCGTCGACTGGGAACGCCCCGGTCGAGGTGTAGACGACCGTCCCCGACTGCCAGCTGAGCCAGAAGGTGACCACCGCCAGGGTGGCCACGGGGAAGGTGGCCAGTGTGCGCCCCGCTTTCGGGACGCGCTTGTCACGGCGGGGGCCGCCCACCTCCACCGCGCTCGCGGCCAGGAGGGCGCCACCCAGGCCCAGGCCCACCCCGCCGAGGACCATCCAGCCGCCCGGCACGGACGGGTCGTGCACCTCGAACCCGCCGACGACGGTGTAGGCCGCCAGGCCGAGCTCCACCAGGCCCAAGCCGAGGGCCAGCGCCACCCCTCCGCTCACGGAGGCCCGGAGCAGGACCAGGGTGGCCGCCACCGCCCAGCCCAGTTCCAAGCAGACGAACATGGCGACATCGTGAGGTAATGACATCACCGGCGTGGCCGGCGCGCCCGGGTAGGCAGGGAACATGGCCCAGATGTGTAAGGCCAGGCAGGCGAGCAGGAGGGCGCCGCCCCCGTACACCTCCAAGGTGCCGTACCCCTCGCTCGCGCCGTAAGGGTGAGGAAGCTGCGACTGCCGCCGGAACGCCCCGCCTACCCCGTCCGCCGCCCGCCCCGGCCCACGCCCATCGTCATCTGTCGCCGGGCCCGATGGCCATGGCAAAGCGCTCATCGCGCCCATCTTGGCCCAGCCAGCCATCCATGTCCGCCCACGGGGGCCGCCCTTTCTCTCAGATCGAGCGCATCAGCTGGTACACCCCGGCAAAATCCTCGTTGACCTTGGCCGGGATCGGTACCAGACCGCCCAGCGCGCGAGCTCCCCAAGCGATCTGGGCAGTGCGCTCGACGAGGGCGACGATGTGCAACGCCTTGGCCGGGTTTTGAGCAACGGCGACCATCCCGTGGTTGGCCAGCAGCGCAGCGCCGCGGTCGCGCAGCGCCTCCACCGCGTGGGCGCCGACGTCGGCTGAGCCGGACATGGCGTACTCGGCACAGCGCACGTCGCCGCCGATGTACATGGTGAACTCGTCCACGCAGGCGGGCACGGGTTCGTGAGCGCACGCCCACATCGTGGCCCAGACCGGATGGGCGTGGATCACCGCGCCGATGTCGTCGTAGGCGCGGTAGCAGGCCAGGTGGAGCAGCAGCTCCGAAGTCGGGCTGCGTTCGGCCGCCTTGGCCACGACCTCGCCGGCCGCGCTCACCACCACCAGATCCTCCAGCGTCATGGCCTGGTAGTCGACCGACGACGGTGTGCAAACGATGTTGCCGTCGGCCATACGAGCGGAAATATTGCCCGAAGTGCCTTCGACCAGGCCGCGGTGCAACAGTTCCTTGGCGGCCGCCAGGACGGCTTGGTGGGCACCCTCCACGCTCCTCACGCGAGGACCTCCGGGTTGACGATGTGCAGCGGCCTTTCCCCGGCCATGAGCCGCTCGAGGTCGTCGGCGACCATTGCCGCGCCTCGGGCTTCGGTCTCGTTCGTGGCCCCGCCGATATGGGGTGTCAGGACGACATTTTTCATCGCCAAGAGGGGGTGGCCGGCGGGCAGCTGCTCGCCTTCGAAATGGTCCAGCCCAGCCCCGCTCAAATGCCCCGAGGCCAACGCGGCGACGAGGGCGTCCAAGTCGGCGAGCTTGGCGCGAGCCGTGTTGAGGAAGACCGCGCCTGGATTGGTCCAGGCAAACTGTTCGGCCCCGAACATCTCGATCGTTTCTGGCGTAACCGCCGCATGCAGGGAGACCACGTCGGCGCCGGCGAGCGCCGCCCGCAGGTCGTGCCCCGCGTCATCCACGTAGGGGTCGTAGGTCGCCACCTCCATGCCGAGGCCGCGCAGGCGCCATTCGAGTGCCCTGCCGACTGCCCCCAAGCCGATGATGGCGGCGCGCCGCCCGGCGAGCTCCCAGCCCCGGAAGCGCTGGTAGGGGATGGTGCCGTCCTTGAACACTGCCACCTCGCGCACGTCCTCGTCAGCTGGGAGGACCCGGCGCACCACGGCTATGAGCAGCCCGATGGCCAGTTCGGCGACCGCGTCGGCGTTGCGCCCAGGGGTGCGCAGGACCGGGACACCAGCCTTGGTGGCGGCGGGGATGTCCACATTGTTCGGGTCGCCCCTGGTGGCCGCCACCGCCAGCAGCGGCAGGTCGAAGACCGGCCCGGTCACGAAATCAGCCTCGACCACGGCGATGTCGGCCCCTTCGGACTCGAGCCTGGCGGCCAGGGCCGGCCCGTCGTAGAGCCGCAGCGGGACCTGGTCGGTCCAGGGCTCGTGCACCACCTCGGCCAGCCGGCGGAGCTTGTCGAGGCCGGGACCGCGCAGCGGCGCGGTGACCAGGGCACGATGCCCGAGCTGGGAGCGAGCCATACGTTGCAATACTGTCCGAGCATGACGGCGCTATCCCAATCGAGTGCGGAGAGCCGCGGGCCGCTGACTGTGGGCATCGACATCGGCACCACTGCCGTCAAGGCCGTCCTGGTCGACGAGGACGGGCGCGCCCTTGCCCGTCAGCGCTTGGACAGTGCGCTGCGCACAGGGCCACGCGGCGAGTTCGAACACGACGCGGTGGCGACCTGGTGGGAAGCGCCCCGCCAGGCGCTCGGTGAGCTCCTCCTAGCGGCGCCCCAGCCGCCCGTAGCCGTCGCGGTCTCGGCCATGATGCCCTCGGTCGCCGCGGTGGCGCCCGGCGGCAAGCCACTCGGTCGCGGGCTGCTCTACGGCGATAGGCGTGGAGCCGCTCCAGGGGCCCCGGCTGCCGGGCGAGCCGCGGCCCGGGCCGACGAACGCGGTGCCGATCCCACGGCCAGTTTCGAGATGGCCAGGCTGGCGGCTGCCGCGGCCGCCGACGGCACCGATGTGGCCGGCTGCTGGCCTGCTCAAGCCGTCGCCAATGCCTCGCTGTGCGGGGAGGGAGTGGTGGACCTCGCTACGGCGTTCGCCTGCGGCCGCCTCTTCGGCGGGGCTGGCTGGGATGCCGAGGTGTGCTGGGAGTACGGCCTGCGGCCCGGCCTGCTGCCACGGGTGGCGATGTTCGGCGAGCGGGTCGGCGATCTCCGTGCCGAGGGTGGCCTGTTCGAAGCGGCCCAGGGGAGCGGGCACCGCCAGGTGGCCCTCGCCACCGGAGCGGTAGACGGGCTGTGCGAGCAGCTCGTGTCCGGCGCCGTCAACGACGGTGACGTACTCATCACCTTGGGTTCGGCTTTGGTGGTCTGGCTATGTGTGCCCGGTTGGCCCGAGGTCGCTCCCGGGCTGTGGCGGGTGCCCCACTTTGCTGCCGGCAAGGCCATGGTCGGGGGGGCCAGCAACGCCGGGGGCATGTGGGTGGACTGGGCCGGGCGGGTGCTGGGCGCGGGCACGCAGCCCGCAGCCGGGCCGGCCCTCGCCCCACCGGTCGGCACTCAGCCGGTCGGCACTCAGCCGGTCGGCACTCAGCCGGTCGGCCCTGTGCCAGGCGGTCCCGCCAACATCCCACTCTGGTGGCCGTGGGCGCGGGGCGAGCGGGTGCCCTGGCACGACCCCGCGCTGCGTATCACCCTGGCCGGCGCTCACCTGGCCCAAGGCCCGGCCGCCCTGCGCCGCGCCGCCCTGGAAGCGTCGGCCTTCGCGGCTCGCTACATCGTCGAGAGGGCTGCACAGACTGGGACGGCGCCGCGTCGTTACCTGGTCAGCGGGGGTGGCTCGGCCAACCCGGCTTGGCTCCAGGCCCTGGCCGACGTGCTCGGGGAGCAGATCACGCCAGTGGCGGCCCCTGACGGCGCGGCCCTGGGAGCGGCCTTCCTCGCCCGGATGGCCGCCGGCCTGGAGCGAGGGACCGACGACGCTCCCCGCTGGGCGCGCTACAAGGCGCCGGTCGAGCCGGTGCCCGACTGGGCGGCCGCCGCCGCCGACCGCTACCAGGACTGGTTGGCCGGTCTCCCCGCGGCTGCAAGCGCCACCTAGCTAGTTCCACGACAGGCAACGTTCCTGGAGGCAGCACTAGAGCTCCCTGGTCCCCTGCCGTGCCGAGCGGGGCCCGGCCTTGCGCTCGCTCTAGCCCGGCGTCTTTTTGGTCGTCTTGCCGGCGGCTGCGCTCCCGGAGGCATCCCGCCCCCGAGTGGCCCGGAACGGGTTGCTCGCGGCGCTCACCGCGTTGGCGCCCAGGTACACGTCCCTCGGCGGCACCAACCGGGCGCCGACGTGGATGTTTACGGTGAAGGCCCGGGCGCAAAGGGTCCCGAAGCTGATCCCGTCGAGCAGGCCGAGGTCCACGAGCCGGAAGTCCACCGTGTGCCGGTCGCCCGTCTCGTAGATGATGTCGTTGCCGCCAGAGGCGATGAACGGCGTCACGTCAACGAACTGGCCCACAGCGCTGTACAGGGACCCGGAGAACACAACCCGCTGGTTCGGGTTGGCGTGCGTCACCCGCAAGGCCCAGGCTCCGTCCGGGTCGTGCCAGAGATAGACGGCGTTGACCCCGGACTGGAAGACGCTCGGGCGACCGTCGAACTGGGGCGCCCAGTTGCCCTTGACGCAGTTGTCGGGGGCCACGGCAGGCGGCGGGGCGGGGACGGGCATCGTCGGCACGGTCGTGGTTGCCCCGGGTGTCGTCGTGGTGGTGTCGGAGCCTCCGAGCGAAGTGGTGGTGGTGGTCGTCGTGGTAGGCGGCCGGAAGTGCCGGTTGAAATCTTGGGCGCCGGCCCCGGAGGGGACGGAGGCGGCGCCCACGCTGGCCAGGGCCAGGACTGCGGCGAACAGGCCGCGAGCTGCAGTGGAGCGGCGGCGGCGCTTTGCGCCATGAGCCGGCAACGCCGTACGGGCCGCGACCGTAGCCGTCTCACCCGTTTGGCTTGTCCTGCTCACTTGAACCCTCCTCCACTTGCTCGTCCGGTTGCTCGCTCGCCTGGCCGGCTGCGCTTGTACATATCAGTTTTCGCCCGAGATGGTACCCACCGTGCCATCAATGTGTGATGATCCTGCGAAGACCGCCTGTGGACGTCTGTGCATCGGTTGTGCATCGGTTGTGCATCGGGCCTGACATGCCCGCTACCAGCCTACTAGGGTGGCGCGACGAAGGCCCCCGAACCAGCTCCTGCCGAAGGTCGGAACGCCTTGCCCCGCGGAGGCCTCGGCACTGTCGAAAGGAAGGCTTGGACATGACCGAGCTTGCCGAGCCCGAAGCCGCCGCCACACCCCTGACGAGCGCCCCCTCCCGCGCCGCCCCTCTCTCCGCGGCCGAACTGGGCCAGATCGACGCCTACTGGCGCGCCGCCAACTACCTTTCCGTAGGCCAGATCTACCTTCTCGCCAACCCGCTGCTGCGCGAGCCGCTCGAGGCGGCGCACGTGAAGCCGCGGCTGCTCGGCCACTGGGGCACCACTCCGGGCCTCAACTTCGTCTACGCCCATATGAACCGGGTGATCCGCCTCTGGGACCTGAACGCCATATACGTCATGGGGCCCGGCCACGGTGGCCCGGCCGCGGTGGCCAATGCCTACCTCGAAGGCACCTACAGCGAGCTGTACACGCACATATCCCGAGACGCTGAGGGAATGGCGCGCCTGTTCCGCCAGTTCAGTTTCCCCGGCGGCATCCCGTCCCATGTGGCGCCCGAGACGCCTGGCTCCATCCACGAAGGGGGCGAGCTCGGCTACGCCCTGTCCCATGCGTTTGGCGCCGCGCTCGACAACCCCGACCTGCTGGTGTGCTGCATAGTCGGAGACGGGGAGGCCGAGACCGGCCCAGCCGCGACGGGTTGGCACTCGAACAAGTTCCTGGACCCGATCACGGACGGGGCGGTGCTGCCCATCCTCCACCTAAACGGCTACAAGATCGCCAACCCGACCGTGCTGGCCCGCATCGGCGACGATGAACTGACGGCCCTGATGCGCGGTTACGGCTACGAGGCGCACTGGGTGTCTGGGGACGACCCGCACGAAATGCACCAACTGATGGCGGCCACCCTCGAAACCGTGGTCGAAAAGATAACGCTCATCCAGCGCTCCGCCCGCCACAGCGGCAACGCCGCCCGGCCCGTTTGGCCCATGATCATCCTGCGCTCGCCCAAGGGCTGGACCGGCCCTAAGGACGTGGACGGCGTGCCGGTCGAGGGCACCTGGCGCGCCCATCAGGTCCCCTTTTCGGAGGTACGCACCAACCCCGCCCACCTCCAGCTGCTCCAGACTTGGATGCGCAGCTATAAGCCCGAGGAACTGTTCGACGAAAAGGGTACGTTGCTGCCTGAACTGGCTGCGCTCGCACCCAAACAGTACCGGCGCATGAGCGACAATCCACATGCCAACGGCGGGCTGCTCCTGAAGGACCTTACGCTGCCCGATTTCCGTAGCTACGGCGTCGAAGTCAGCCATCCCGGCACTAGCCTGTCCGAAGCGACGCACGTGCTCGGCGAGTTCCTGCGTGACGTGACCAAGCTCAACCCGCGCACGTTCCGGATCTTCGGGCCCGACGAAGTCGCCTCCAACCGGCTGCAGTCGGTTTTCGAGGTCACGGACCGCCAATGGGACGCAGAGCGGCTGGGCAGCGACGATCACCTCGCTCCGGCCGGCCGGGTCATCGAGGTGCTGTCCGAGCACCAGTGCCAGGGCCTTTTGGAGGGCTACCTGCTGACCGGCCGCCACGGGTTGTTCACCAGCTATGAGGCTTTTATCCACATAGTCGATTCCATGTTCAACCAACATGCGAAATGGTTGAAGACAACCAAGCAGATCCCCTGGCGTCGGCCCGTCGCGTCACTCAACTACCTGCTGTCCTCGCATGTATGGCGGCAGGACCACAACGGTTTTTCCCACCAGGACCCCGGCTTTATAGACCACGTGGTCAACAAGAAAGCCGAGGTCATCCGGGTGTACCTGCCGCCGGACACCAACTGCCTGCTGTCGGTCGCCGACCACTGCCTGCGCAGCCGCCAGTATGTCAACGTGATCGTCGCCGGCAAGCAGCCTTCCCTCAATTACCTTTCCATGGACGAGGCCATCCTGCACTGCACCCGTGGCATCGGGATATGGGAGTGGGCCTCCAACGACGACGGCGACCCCGACGTCGTCCTGGCCTGTTGTGGAGATATACCAACCCTGGAGACGTTGGCGGCCGTCGACCTGTTGCGCCTTGACCTCCACGACCTCAAGGTGCGGGTCGTAAATGTCGTCGACCTAATGCGCCTGCAACCCGAAAGCGAGCACCCCCACGGCCTGTCCGATGCTGAGTTCGACATCCTGTTCACCAAGGACAAGCCGGTCATCTTTGCTTACCACGGGTACCCGTGGCTGATCCATCGCCTCACCTACCGGCGCACCAACCACGCCAACATGCACGTGCGTGGCTACCAGGAGGAGGGCACGACCACGACGCCTTTCGACATGGTGATGCTCAACGACCTGGACCGCTTCCACTTGGTCATGGACGTCATCGACCGGGTGCCCCGGCTTGGTTCGCGAGCCGCCTCCCTGCGCCAGCACATGGCCGACGAACGGGTTAGGGCCACGGCCTACACCCGCTTGGAGGGGGAGGACGAACACGACATCAGCGCGTGGGCGTGGCCGTACTGAACGACCCGGTGAGGGCCCGCCGCGTCCTCGTCGTAAACGCCGGTTCGAGCAGCGTCAAGCTGTCGGTCCTGGAGGGCACGGGCGGTGACGACAAACTCGTCACCTCCGAAACTGTCCCGGCTCCCGGGGGCCAGGTGGACCAGAGCGTGTTACGAGCCATCGTCGACAAGGCCGCCCCCATCGACGCGGTCGGGCACCGCATCGTCCACGGCGGGAGCGAGTTCACCCAGCCGGTACTGATCGACGCCGATGTGGTCCGCCGCTTGCAGGACTTGACGGACCTGGCACCCCTGCACCAGCCGAAGTCCCTCCAAGGGCTCGACTGGGTCGGCCGGGCACTGCCCGACGTGCCCGCCGTAGCCTGTTTCGACACCGCATTTCACGCCACCATCCCGGCTGAGGCGCATACTTATGCGCTGCCCTCGCAGTGGCGGCTCCGTTGGGACCTCCGCCGGTATGGCTTCCACGGCCTGTCTCACAGCTACGCCTCACGCCGCGCCGCCGACCTGGCCGGACCGGGCGCGCCGCTGCGGCGGGTGGTGACCTGTCACCTGGGCGCGGGGGCATCGCTCTGCGCGATCCGTGATGGCGTCTCGGTCGACACCACCATGGGCTTCACCCCGCTCGAAGGTCTGGTGATGGCCACGCGCTCAGGTTCTGTGGACCCGGGCCTGCTCGTCTGGCTCGAGGAGCACGTGGGCATGCCACCGGCCGAGCTCGCCTCCACCTTGGAACACCGCTCGGGTCTGTTTGGGCTCACGGGCACGGCAGACATGCGCGAGGTACTCGCGTCCGAGGCGGCGGGAGACCCTACCGCGGCATTGGCGATGGGTGTGTACCTGCACCGCCTGCGGTCCTGCACGGCTTCCATGGCGGCCGCCCTGGGCGGGGTGGACGCGCTCGTGTTCACTGGCGGGGTGGGCGAAAGGTCGGTGCCGGTCCGGCTGCGGGCCGCGCAGGGGCTCGAGTTCCTGGGTGTCTCGATCGACCCGGCCGCGAACGAGGGCGCCCGTGGGGATTGTGAGGTGACCGGGGCCGGCGCCTCGGCCCGCACCTTCGTCATCGAGGCCCGCGAAGACCTCGAGATCGCCCGGGGCGTGCGCCAGGTCCTGGCCGCCACCAACTAAGGGTTAGGCACCCGACGCCATGGGGCACGGCTCGGCCGGTTCCCGAGCCGGCGTTCCCCGAGCCGGTGCTCAACGGCGGTGCCCAAGGGCGGTGCTCAAGGGCGGTGCTCGGGGACTAGCTCCGTGCCCACGGTCACCTGACCGGCGCTGCGATGGGGGCGGGCAGGCAGCGCGCCTAGCACGAGGAGGCAACCTGCGAGGACCATCGCGGCTGCTGGCAACAGGCCGAGGTCGACGCCGCTGATGAAGGCCGACCGAGCGGCGCGAAGCAATAGGTGGCCGACCGGGGCGGGCACCTGCCGAGTCACCGAGATGGCGCCTCCGATCGATCCCAGCACGACGTGGGCCACGGCGGGCGGGAGATGGAGAGGGGCGATCCCCGTCGTCATCCTCGACTTGTAGCGCGACGACAACAAGCTCCCGATGACGGCCACTCCCATCGCGCCGCCGACTTGGATGAAGGTCCCATTGGTGGCCGAACCGATGCCCGTGTCCCCGCTCGGCACGGAGCTCATGACCGAGGCGGAAACGGACGGCATTACCAAGGCCACCCCAAATCCGATCATCATTATCCCAGGCAACATGTGGCCGTAGCCCCACGCCACCTGCGTACGAGAGATCATCCAAAGGCCGAGCGCGCACAAGAACATCCCGGCTCCGGTCGTGATCTTGCTGCCGGCGAGCCGGTTGAAGACCGCCGATAACGGGGCCAGGGCCATGGCGGCTGCCATTGGGAGCATTCGTTCGCCGGACTGGAGGGCGCTGTACCCGAGGTCGAACTGAAGGAACTGTGTCAGCATGAACAATGCGCCGAGCAGACCGAACATCACCAGCCCCACGGAGCAGACAGCCACCGAGAAACCTCTCGCCCTGAACAACATCAGGTTGAGCATCGGGTGCGAGCTGGACCGCTCCCAGGTCGCAAATGCGACGAGGACGGCGACGCCGCCTGCACCAGGGCCGAGCACCAGGGCCGAAGACCAACCTTCCACCGGAGCTTCGATCACCGCCCACAGCACCAAGGCCAGGCCGGCGACCGAGAGCAGCGCGCCCACCAGGTCGGGCCGCGGCGCGGCCGGGTTTTTCGAGTCGGGCACCAGCCTGAGAGCCAGGAGGGCGGCACCCGTCGCGATCGGGACGTTGATGAGGAAAACCGATCCCCACCAAAAGTGCGCTAGCAGGAGCCCGCCGATCATAGGGCCCACCCCGAAGCCGACCCCGCTCGTGCCTGCCCATATGGCGATCGCCCGCTGGCGCTGGGCGGGGTTGGGGAACACGTTGGTGATGATCGAAAGCGTCGACGGCATAAGGAGGGAAGCCCCGACACCCATGCTCGCCCGGGCCATCACCAGCACGGTCACAGTCCCGGAGAAGGCCGCCCACGCCGAGCCGGCGGCGAAGGCCACCAGCCCGAGCAGGAACGTGCGCTTTCGCCCGAAGCGGTCGGCGAGGCTCCCGGAGACGAGGAGCAGGCCCCCAAAGACGAGCGCATAAGCGTCTACTACCCACTGCAACTGGCTCGACGTGGCCCCCAGGTCTCTCACCAGCGCCGGGAGCGCAACGTTGAGAACGGTCGTGTCCAGGTTGACTATCAAAAGAGACGCGCAAAGGACCGCAAGTGTGGCCCAGGGCGATACGGCTCTCGCCGCGCCAACTGTCGGTAACCTCGGTGCTTGGCTGACGGCCGGGCCTGCGCCATGAGATAGCCTCATCGTCTACCGTCCCGCGCAGCGGGCAATTTCCCAGCCCCGGGACTGGGAACCCCGGGCGAGACGGGCAGGGGCTGTCTCCACTACGGGACGACGAGGACCGGCCAGCGCCCCTTGGTCAACAGCTGGCGGGGCACGCCACCTAGGTGCAATGTCGGATGGCGGGAACGGCCCACCACTATCAGGTCGCCGCGGCAGGCGTCGGCCAGAGCCTCAAGTTCATGGCCTATTTCGCCGCTGCGGATGGTGAAGTCGCCGCTCACGCCGGCGAGCTCGAGTTCCTCGCGCACGGTCTTGCCGAGCTCCCCTTCCTCTTCAGGGGTCAGGTCCACGGCGGGGGCGGCCAGGACGAAGCCATCCGCAGGAATGGGGATGTGGTAAACGAAACACGCGTGAACGCGGCCGCGCTCGCGACTGGCCACGCCTATGGCCATCGCCAACGCTCGCCAACTCGGGTCGGTACCGTCAACGCCGACGATGATGCTGGCCAACGCCACCATTTTACCTACCTCCCCGAACCGCGTTTTTCGCGCGCCGGCCGGCGATGGGCGCGCCGGCGGTCAGGCACGGCAGCAGGCGCGCTCGTCGCGGCACCACCGCCGGCAGGGCGAGCGCCGTCGGCAGGGCGAGCGCCGTCGGCAGGCGGCACCGGCCGGGCCGAGCCTGGCTTGGCCCATCTCCCGGGTGCGTTCTCCGCACCGCTGCCAACGCCGCCCAAAGTGGCCGGCGCCAACCGGTGGCGCCCGTGCAGCCTTGCTTTTTGGGCCCTGGACTCCTCATCGGCGTGAATGTACTTCCCGCCTCGCAGGGCCGACGCGGCGGCGGCTATCACGCTCATGGAGGCGCCAAAAGCAAGCACGTAGATGAGGGCGTGCTTGAAGCCCGGCGCAACCAGCGAGGGAAAGAAGCTGCGGCCGGTAAGGGCCGTCCACTGCGCGGCGCTCAAGTGGGCGTGGACGCTTGGCCCGAGCAGGCTCCCCAGCGGGTTCTGGCCGAGAAAAGCCGCGAAGAGGTAGCCGAGCGGCGGGACATGGCCCAGCCGGGTCGCGGTGGAAGCCGGGACGCCGTGTGCAACGAGGCCGCTGTACATCGCGCCGGGCACCTTGGCGTTGAGGCCGAGGACGAGCAAGGTGAAAAAGAGCCCCATGGAAAGTGGCAGGCCGACGTTGACGAACGTGACCCTCATGCCCGACGCCGCCCCTCTATGCCGGGCGGGGACCGAGTTCATTATCGAAGACGTGTTCGGCGAAGCGAAAAGCCCTCCGGCGACCCCCATGGCGACCATCACGGCTGCGAACGGCAGGTAGGAGAAGTCGGCTGGGAAGAGCATCACCACCAAGAACAGAAAGGCGTTGAGCAGCATGCCGGCCGTCGCGAACGGGCGCGCCCCGTACCGGTCCGAAAGCTTGCCTGACAGCGGCCCCGCCAGTACGAAACCAGCTGAGAACGGCAGCATGTAAATGCCTGCCCACAGGGGCGTGTCCGTGAACGGGTAGCCGTGGAGGGGCAGCCAGATCCCCTGCAGCCAGATCATCAACATGAACTGGAAGCCACCTCGGCCCACCGAACCAAGGAAGCCCGCCAGGTTGCCGGCCGTGAAGGCGCGGGTGCGGAAGAGCGCCATGCGGAACATCGGCTCTTGTGCCCGCATCTCCACGAACACAAAGATCGCGAGAAGCGCCAGCCCGCCAAGGATCATTTCGAGCACGAAGGGGTCCGCCCACCCGGTGAGAGACTTCCCGTAGGGTTTGATGCCATAGGTCACCCCGGTCAGGAGCATGGCCAGGCCGCCCGCGAAGGCGATGTTGCCGGCCCAGTCGACTCGAGCTTTGATACGGATGCCTATTTCTTTGAGCTTGAGGTAGGCCCAAACCGTCCCTAGCACTCCGAAGGGGACATTGGCCAGGAAGACCCAACGCCATCCTGCCTCTGAAAGCAGCCCCCCAACCAGCACGCCGAGGAAACCCCCGACCATCGCCGCCATCATGTTGGTGCCGAGGGCGAACCCGAGTTCTTCCGCCGGAAAAGCGTCAGTGATGATCGCGGCCGAGTTGGCGAAGAGAAGGGCGCCGCCGACGCCCTGTACCATCCTGAATATCACCAGCTCGAGCGCTCCCGTGGAGCCATGGCTCCAGACTGCTGACAGCAGGATCGATGCCATTGTGAACCAGGCAAAGCCGAGGTTGTACATCTTCACCCGGCCGAAGATGTCGCCGATGCGCCCTACTGTGACCACTATCGCGGCCGTGACCAGCATGTAGCCCATCATCATCCAGAGCAGGTACGGGAAATTGGACGCTGCCAACGGGTCGAGATGGATACCGCGGAAAATGACCGGCAGGGCTATCATCAGGCTGCTCGCGTTGAGCGAGGAAAGCAGTACACCGATCGTGGTGTTGGACAGGACGACCCATTTGTAACGCGGTCCTACGGCCGGCGTCGCCTGGTGCTCGCCGGGCGCTTCCAACGTTGTCAACCTCGAGCCTCCTCGGTGGTGCCGTGTGCTCCGGTGCGCCTCTCCCACCATCGAACGCCCGAACTGGCCCGCGGCGTTAGGGCCCAATGGCCCTTGCGGCGCGGCGGGAAGTACCTAGACGAGCTGCGGCGGGGGAGTGCCTGCGCGCTAGCGGGCGTCGGTCCAGGCCAGCTCGACCAGGGCGTCGTCGAGGCGGTCACGTGCCGGCCCGCTTATGCCGTGGTCAATGGCCAACTTAATAAGCCGTGTTGCCGCAGCCTGGTGCTCCTCGAGCGCTCGCACGGTGGCGACGAGGGCCACAATTTCCCTTTGCGAATCTTCGTCGTTGCGCCTTCCACTGGTTAGGTGTGCCGTCACCGGGGCCAGATCGAAAGCGTGGCCGTCAGCGTTCACCGTCCCGGCTCCCGCTGGACCGTAAACGTCATGGCACTGGCTCATCGTGCCCTCCTTTGCCGCCAGTCCCACACTGGCGCTTGACTCGCTCGCTCGATGGCTCACTCAAAAGGATCGCCCGCGTTCCTCCTCGTCGCGTAGGGCCTAACGTCCTATTCGACCGGTCCCAAGGCACCAGCGCGCCCCACGGGTGACCAGGTCGGCCGAGCAATGGGGTGCGTGCGCGGGGAACTCGCTCGCAAAGGCCGCGAGGAACCACCAAGCTGGTGCGTCGTGGCCCGTAGGTCCTCCACCACGCCGGGCTTGTCGCCCGCACAGGCGCGCGCAGCTGCGCGCGCCCGCGTCGGTGCTCTGCATTACCCGCCTGAGCTGCCGATCACCGACCGCAAGGACGACATAGTCGCCGCCTTGGCGGCGAACCAGGTGCTGGTAGTGGCGGGCGAGACCGGTTCGGGCAAGAGCACTCAGCTCCCCAAGATCTGCCTCGAAGCGGGCAGAGGGCTGGCCGGGCTCATCGGCCACACGCAACCCCGCCGCATTGCCGCCCGCAGCATCGCCGAGCGCGTCGCAGAGGAACTGGCCACGCCCCTCGGCGACGCCGTCGGTTACAAGGTGCGTTTCAGCGACCACGTCGGCCGTGGGGCGCTCGTCAAGCTCATGACCGACGGCATCCTGCTGGCCGAGCTGCACGGCGACCCCCAGCTACGCTCTTACGACACCCTGATAATCGACGAGGCGCACGAGCGCAGCCTGAACATCGACTTCCTCCTCGGTTACCTTCGCCAATTGCTCGCCACTCGTAGCGACCTGAAGGTTGTGATCACCTCGGCGACGATCGACACCGCCCGGTTCTCCGAGCACTTCGGTGGCGCGCCCGTGGTGGAGGTGGCCGGGCGTACTTACCCCGTCGAGCTCCGTTACCGGCCCATGGAGGCCGAGGCTGCGGACGACGATGACGAGACGGCCGAGACACCGGGGACGTCAGAGACGCCTGGGACGCCCGCGACTTCGGCCGAAACTGGCACGACAAGGGTGGGCGGTGAACCCGGCCAGCGCTCTCCCGCTCCCTCGGTAGGCGGAGGCCTGCCCGGAGCCGATGAGGCGGTCGACGAGGTCCAGGCCATCTGTGACGCCGTCGGCGAACTGTGCCATGAAGGCCCGGGAGACATCCTGGTGTTCCTTGCTGGTGAGCGAGAAATCCGTGATACCGCCGATGCTCTCTCCAAGCTGGGCTTGTCCGGGGTCGAGGTGCTGCCGCTTTACGGCCGCCTTTCATCGGCCGAGCAACACCGCGTGTTTGAAGCCCACACTGGGCGGCGCGTTGTGCTCGCCACCAACGTGGCCGAGACATCGCTGACGGTCCCCGGGATCCGCTTCGTCGTCGACCCCGGGAACGCCCGCGTCTCGCGCTACAGCCGGCGGACGAAGGTCCAGCGGCTCCCGATCGAGCCCATCTCGCAAGCTTCGGCCAACCAGCGGGCGGGCCGCTGCGGCCGTCTCGGGCCGGGCATCTGCGTGAGGCTCTACTCGGAGGAGAACTTCAATGCTCGCCGCCTTTTTACCGAGCCCGAGGTACTGCGCACCAACCTGGCCTCGGTGGTACTGCAGATGGCGGCGATCGGTCTGGGCGACGTCGAGGCCTTCCCGTTCATCGACCCGCCCGACCGGCGCAACATTAAAGACGGGGTGACCCTCCTCGAAGAACTGGGTGCTTTTGCCCCCGGTCCTGCCCGGTCGCTCAGCCCCCTCGGTCGCAAGCTGGCCCAATTGCCGCTCGACCCCCGCCTGGGCCGCATGGTCCTCGAGGCCGAGCGCCTCGGCTGCCTGGAAGACGTGCTGGTGATCACGGCGGGCCTGTCGGTCCAGGACCCGCGCGAACGGCCCAGCGAGCGGCGTGCAGCCGCGGCCGCCCTGCACAGCCGGTTTGAGGACGCGAGCTCGGACTTCGTTAGCTACCTCAACCTCTGGGCGTACCTCGACGAGCGCCAGAGCGAGCTCAGCTCGAGCCAGTTCCGGCGGCTGTGCCGCAAGGAGATGATCTCCTACCAGCGCGCGAGGGAGTGGCAGGACGTGCACGCGCAACTGGGAGATCTCTGCCGCCAGCTGGGCCTCGCTCCCGGGGGTGGGCGGGCAGCCGTGGCGGTCTCGAGCCCGGTCGGCACCCTTCGAGGTCGGGGGCGCGACGCCGAGGCCTACCGCGCCCGGCTGCACCAGGCTCTCCTGGCCGGCTTGCCTACCCAAGTTGGCGTCAGGGAGGGCGACCGCCCGGATTTCAGCGCCCCCCGCGGTGCTCGCTTCGCCATCTGGCCCGGATCAGTCCTGGCCAAGAGGTCGCCGCGATGGGTGATGGCGGCCGAGCTCGTCGAGACGAGCCGCTTGTGGGCGCGCGTTGTCGCTCCCGTGCGGCCGCAATGGGCCGAGGTTGCCGCCGCTCACCTGCTCAAGTGGACCTTCGGCGAAGCGGCCTGGGACGCCTCTCGAGGCGAAGCCTTTGTAGTGGCCCGCGCCACCCTTTACGGGCTGCCCGTAGTGACCGGCCGGCAGATCGGCCTCGCCCGCCACGACGCCGGCGCGGCGCGTGAGTTGTTCATAAGCCACGCGCTCGTCGGCGCCGACTGGGATGAGGCACCAGGTTTCGTGGCCGCCAACCTGGATGCGCTCGCGGCGCTGCAGGCCTTGGTGCAGCGCGCTCGGCGCCCCGACCTGATGGTCAGCGAAGAGGCGCTGGCCCTTTTCTACGGTTCCCGGTTGCCGGCGGATGTCGTGTCGGGGCGATCGTTCGATGCCTGGTGGCGGCGCCAGGCCCCCGAGCAGCGCGCCGCCCTGCGGGCCCGTCCTGAAGACCTCCAGGGTACGGCGCAGGTGGGGATCGACGCCGCCGAGTTCCCCGACACCTGGAACGGCCCGGCCGGCGATGCCGCCTTGGCCCTGCACTACAACTGGGAGCCGGGCGAGCATGACGACGGTGTCGTCGTCGACGTGCCGCTGGCCGAGCTTGGGCGGCTTGGTGAGGAGGGCCTCGAGTGGCAGGTTCCCGGCTTGCGCGAGGAGCTCGTCACAGAACTGATGCGCTCGCTGCCCAAGGACGTGCGTCGCCACCTCGTGCCCGTGCCCGAGCGTGCCCGTGACTTTGTGGCCAAGTCGAGCCCTCCGGACGGGCCGTTGCTGGTCGTCCTCGCCCGCACCGTGTCCGAGCTGAGCGGCCTGCGGGTGCTACCGCGGGACTTTGACTGGGCCAAGGTGCCGCCCTACCTGCGCCCGACCTTCCGGGTAGTCGACGAAGAGGGCCGGCCACTCGCAGAAGGCAAAGAAATAGAGAGCATTTTGGCCTCGTTGCGCCCGCGGCTGCGGCAGGCTTTGCAGGCCGCCGCCCGGGGCCCGAGCACCGGCTGGGGCCCGCCCGGCGAGCCGGCCACGGAGTGGGCTTTCGGGTCTCTGCCTCGGGTTTTCGAAGCCGATTGGCACGGCTACCGGCTGCGCGGCTACCCCGCCTTGGTGGACCAGGGCGAGACGGTGAGCGTCGAGGTCTTCGCCGACGAGGCGTCGGCCAAACTCGCCATGATGGCCGGCACCCGACGGCTCCTGGTCCTCAACCTGCCCGCTCGGCGCGCGCTCGTCGACCAGCTCGAGCGCCAGCTGGACAACCGGGCCAAGCTCGCCCTGGCCGGCTTGGGTGGTCTCGCCTACGGCTCGGCTCGGGAAATGGCCGCCGATGTCCTCGCCGCGGCGGTCGATCACGCCGTCGCCCGCAACGGAGGTCCCGCCCGGGACGCCGATCGCTTTGCCTCACTCGTGGCCGCCGTGAGGCGCGACGCCGAGCGGGAGTCGCGCCAACTCATGGCCGTCGCCGTGCGCGCTCTCGGGCAGCTGTACGAAGTGAGCCAGCGGCTCGCGCTGCTGCGCACGCGCCTGGCCGCCGTCGCGCCCGCTTCGGTCGGCGACGTCGCGGCTGAGCTGGAGTTCCTGGCAGGCCCGCGCTTCGTCAGCCGGGCGGGAGCGGGACGCCTGCCAGACGTCGAGCGGTACTTGGCCGCTCTGCTGCGCCGTCTCGACAAGCTGCCCGCCGAAATGCGCCGCGACGCTGCGCTCGCCGCCCGGGCGCTCGCCGCTCGCAAGGCAGTGGCCGATGCCGTCGAAGTCGCGCGCCAGCAGGCGTTGGGGCCTGATGTCGTGCACCAGCTGGAGGACCTCTACTGGGTCGTGGAAGAACTGAGGGTCAGCTTCTGGGCCCAATCTCTCGGCACCAATCAGCCGGTGAGCGAAGAACGCATCGGGCGGGCGATCGCCAAGCTGCTCATTCCTCCTTCGCACGGCGCGTGACTTGGTGGTCCGCTTTGCCGAGTTTCTTGCACCTTGCGGAGTTTCTGACGGTGAGCAAGGCCACCGTCCGAAGAGCTACCTGCGGAAATGCCGAGTTTCTGACATAGGCCTTTCCGCCGCGCCGAGTTTCTGCCGTTTTTCGGCATAAATTCGGCAAAGCGGCAGACGGTTCGGGACGGTTCCTGCAGCTTTGCCGAGTTTCTGACGTCAACCAGCCGCTTTGCCGAGTTTCTGACATGAAAGGCCCTCGGCGTGGGGAGTGGGGCGGTCCCCATCAGGAGGTTCCCGTTCCACGGAGGGCTTAACCCGCTCGGCGCCGCGGCGTCGAGTGGGCCCGGCACTCGAGCTGGGGGCAAAGCGCGAACAATGACCCGAGGACCTCGGCGCTCTCCATGCCGTCGGTGGCGAACGCGGTCCGCCAGCCCGCAGCGGCCAGCGCGTTTAGCTTGCGCCGTTCCCGCTCGAATGCCGAACGCGATACCACCCTGTGGGACCGCCCGACGATCTCGAGCGCGACCAGGTACTCCGGCCAAGCCGCGTCGAGGACGAATGTCTGGTCGCCGATGGTCAGCACATAATGCGCTACAAAAGGCGCCAGCTCCTCAAGGAACCGGTAAACCCTCGCTTCGAGGGCGCTATCGGCGCTCGGGTCGAGCTGGCGCAACTGGAGGAGGCGGGACAATCGGCTGCGGCCGTCGCGGTTGGCGGGCAGCCGGTCAAGGCACTCCCGCACGCGCTCCACGGTCCACAGTTTCGCCAGTAGGCCCTCGTCCAAAGTTCGCTCGAGCACCGGGAGGCTGAGGCGGGGGACGATGTCGACGAGCGTCCGGGCTGGGGAGGTGATCTGCACGCCGTAGCGCTCCACGATGTCCGGTGCTGCCAGCTCGCCTACCCGGTGCACCTTGACGTGAGCCAGGTTTACTCCGCTGGCATTGGCAACGCTGACTTCTACGAGCCCGGGCACCTCGAGAGACAGCGACCCCGAGCAGTAAAAACCGTGCACGGCGGCGGCACTCGAGTGGGAAAGCGCTCCGTGGTCGCGCACAGCGAGGGCGGCCGACAGCATGTTCTCCCACTTGGAGGGGGGAGTGCCCGCGATGCTGTAGATCCCCTGGCGCACCCGGCGGAGGTGACCTCCACGAACCGCCCTTGACAGCTGGGCATAGGAGATGCCGAGCGAGGCCGCCTGTGCAGCCGAGAACAATCCACGTTGGTTCGCCGCCAGTTC
>DATJST010000280.1:0-3916 GCA_035503975.1 Acidimicrobiales bacterium
ACCCGTGGGCACCGTCCGCTGGGAAGCTGAATGCCGCAAGGGATGGCTCATGGGGTTGGGCGGCATGCGCCTCCTCTCGGACCTGAATGACGGAAATTGCATTCGCCTGGCCAAGAACAGGTGGAACTGGTCCGCCATGGATGTAGCCTTCGGGGGTCCAGCACTTGTGCGCCAGCGTCTCCGAGATCTCGGCAAAAAGGTTAATATCCCTCCCGGCTTTCTGGTCTGGTTGGACGACCAAGCCGACGGCGTCGAGAAGAATTGCCGTGCCAGGGCCACCCTGGCCAAATATCGCAAGTTGCAAAGGCAGCTCGGCATCGTTATCACGCAGGAGGGACCCCAGTTCCGCGATTTGCATTCGCTACGGCGTTTAGACTGGGAGTCGGGTCAACTCTTGGCTGTCGACGACGATCTCCTCTGGCGTTCGCCCACCGTGGCATGACTCCCAAGGAGCGTGCCAACGGGGACTGAGTCTGCCCCTGGTTCGGTTGGAGGGCGATGAGCGAGAACTGTCACTGTTGCCCTTCCACCGAGGCGGTACGTGAAGTGTTCCCAGGTCATGTTCCTGCAGGGCAATTGCCGACGGCCACTCGACCCGAGAGCCATCGGCGAAGCGCGGGAGAGGAGGGCGTTCTCAGTCGTTGGCCTCGGCCTGCACAGACCAGTCCCCGCAGCAGGGCAGCCCCCACCACTCATACAGACTACAAGCCTGTTGTTCGCACCCGACGCGCCCGATATTTGAGCTAGTTGCGCCTCGGGCTCGCCTGGGCACGCCCGTGGGAGCCGGGCCCCCCGTGGGAACAGTTCCGTGGGGCGACGTGGGTGTCGCGTTAACCGAGCATAGCGAGCCAGGCGACCAGCACCTAGGCGCGGAATCGGTGCAGACTCCCAGGTCATACCCTGTAACCTCGCAGGCGCCGGGTGACGACGGGCATTTGTCACCACTTTTAGTCACCCAGCCCGATGGGCCCACCGGTCCACCGGCCGACCCGTTACGTAACTACACCGCACCCCTGTTCCCCATCGTGCTAAGGGCTAGCCCTTTATCCTTCCCTTTATGGTACGAGGCGCTGAGCAGCACAGACGTTCGCTGTACTCGCATCGGTCCTGCTCAGGGCGGGGTTATAGGCACCTGCTGACTCCTCTAGGATCCCACGGGCACCTGCTGACCGAATCGAAGCCGAATCCCGCCTACAGGCCAGCTCACTCTCCGTGGCTGCCTTTGAGGGCCCACTTGGCCCGCGTCTAGCTGGCACCAGCTGGTGGCGCGTCGAGCGGCACCAGCGCCTGCACACCTGCCCCTAAGCGGTACGTCGGTTCCCAAGGCAGTGGCCCAAGCGTCATAGGCGCCCATGGCAGCGGCCCAAGCGTCACGCTCCAGCGGCCAGACTGGCGGAGGCGCGGCCGTGCCCCAGCGGAGAGAAGGAGGGCCACAATGGCGAACATCGGCGTCTCGATACCCAGTCCCTTGCCGGCTGGTATGGCGCTGCCGGACATACCCAGGCTCGCCCGGGAGGCCGAGATGGCTGGCCTCGACTGCATCTGGGCGGAGGACCTCCTTGCGCGCGGGGACGCTGCGGTGCTCGACATCATGTGCGTCCTGTGCGCCGTTGCCGCGGCAACAGAGAAGATCGAGGTCGGCTCCGCTGTTTTCGTCCCCTCTTTGCGTAGCCTCTCGTGGGCGCTCAAACAGGTCGCCACCTTGCAGCTGCTTGCCGGGGGCCGGCTTCAACTGGGGGTGGCGCTCGGGGCTGCAGGGGAAGAAGAGTACGGGCTCGCCGGCCTCACCCGCTCGGGCCAGCGCGAGCGCACCGACGAGTTCTTGCGCGTCCTGGCCATGGCGCGCCGGGGCGAGATTGACAAGGTAACTGCCTCCTTGAGCCCACGCGCCTTACTGTTGGGCACAGCGTTGCCGGTGCCGCCGCTGTGGGTCGGCGGGACCTCTTCGGCTGCCCTTCGGCGAGCAGTCCGCTTTGGGGACGGCTGGTTGTCGGGCGTTCAGACCCCGGCTGAGTTCGACGCTTCCTTCCGCCGCTTGCGTCAACTCGCTGAGGAGGCAGGACGCCCATGCCCGCTGGCAGGGGTCGTGCTTTCCGTCTCGGTCGGGACCGGCCCACCCGAGCACCTTGCTGCCAACAGTGCCGCTGCCATGCAGGCGGCTTACGGTGTCCCTGCGCAGCGAGCCGCCGAGCTTGCCATCGGTGGCACGCCCGAACAGGTGGCCGATGAGGTCGCTCGCTACCTCGACGCCGGCGCCGTACGGGTCGCTCTCATCAGCGACGTCGTCCCTTGGTCCGAGTCCTGGCCGCTGCTCGCCGAGGTCCGCCGGGCCCTGCTCGGTAGGTGACAGCTCCCACCCGGCCAGGGGCCTGGCTCAGGCAGGAGCGGCATCGCGGGACCAGGACCTGGCGTCCTTGGTCATGGGCAAGCCTCCTTTTGGTACTGCGAGACTGCGGGTCGGCCGTCGACCAAGAGGAGGACTGAACTTCAGGTGATCATTGGGTGACCAGCGAACGCATCCAGCCGGCGGAGACCTTCGCGCTCTCGAAGGGGCCCGAGATGTCCGGCTTGTCGACCTAAACGATCAGCCAGCCCGCGAAGTCGGGAGGAAGTGCTTCGAGGATCGAGACGAGGCCGAGGTCGCCTTGTCCCGGTTCGACCCAAAGCCCTGCCACCACCGTTTCCTGGTAGGTGAGGCCCTGGGCCTTAGAACGCGCAATTACGGACCGACGAGCGTCTTTCACGTGGACTGCCCCCACCCGGGAGGCATAGTCCGCGATCAAGGCCCGTGCGTCAGCACCGCTCTTCGCTGGGCGAGCGGTTCGTCAATGTCGGCGCACAACGCGATGTCCACTCCCGAGAACTGCCGAAGGCCGTTGACATAACGCTCAAAATGTTCCCACACCCCACGATCCCTATTGGGAAGGGGTCAGCTCTTCCATTTCATCACCTTTTCTCTTTTCTTCTGTTGCCGTACTTGCGTCGCTCCGTGCACCGGCGCACACCTACTGCAGGTATGGTCGGAGCACGTCGCGAGCGAGCAAAAAGCCTTTCTTCACGAGCTCTGTGCTCCCCTCGAAGCTCCTGTCCTCGTGCTCGACCGACACCGCCCCGTCGTAGCCAGCCTCATACAGGGCCGCGAACAAGCGCGGCCAATTGACCTGCCCGAGGCCGGGGAGGCGCGGCACTTGCCATCCCATCCCTGCGGAAAGCACTCCGTGACGGTATAGGCCCTCCTTGCGGATCTCGAGGTCCTTTGCGTGGACATGGAAGATCCGCTCGCCATAGTCGTGCACGACGCGCTCGGCGTCGATCATCAGCCAGACCAAGTGGGACGGGTCCAGGTTCAAGCCAAAGTTCGTCTCCGGGACCGCTTGGAACATCTCGTCCCATATGGCCGGTGCCCAAGCCAGGTTGTTGCCACCCGGCCACTCGTCCCAGCTGAAGATCATTGGGCAGTTCTCGATAGCGACCTTGACCCCTCGCTCCGCTGCGTAGTGCACGAGCGGCGGCCAGATCTCCCGGAACCGTCGCAGGTTCTCGGGGAGCGGCTTGTCCTTGTCGTTACCGATGAAAGTGCCTACGACCCCGACACCAAGCTGATGGGCCGCGTCGACCACCTTGCAGAGGTGGGCGTTCACCGCCCTGCGGTGTTCGTCGTCGGGGTGGAGGTTGTTGGGGTAATAAGAGAGGGCGGAAATCTCGAGGCCGTGCTTGGCCAAAAGTCCTTGCACCCCCTCCACGTCGAGGCTCTCGACGTCCAGGTGGCACACGCCCGCGTAGCGGCGCATCTCGCCACCAGAGCGCGGCCAGCATGCTATTTCGAGCGCTTGGAAACCCTCCGCGGAGGCCCAAGCAGCCACCTCTTCGAGCGAGAGCTCAGGGAACGCTGCCGTCAGCAAACCAAGCTTCATGT
>DATJST010000281.1:0-5334 GCA_035503975.1 Acidimicrobiales bacterium
CGTCGAGACCACCCCGCTCAGCTACCAGTCGGGGTCCCCCCCGGTCGCCATAACTGGCACGCTCACGGTGAGCGACGCCGACGACTCCACGATTGCCAGCGCCACCGTCGCGATCACCTCGGGCTTTGCCTCGGGAAAGGAGACGCTGTCGTTCATAAACCAAAACGGCATCACCGGTAGCTACAACGCCAGCACGGGCGTGCTCAGCCTGTCCGGCGATGCCACGGTCGCCGACTACCAGGCCGCGCTGCGCTCGGTGGAGTTCTCGAGCACCAGCGGGGCGGGCACCCGCACGATCTCGTTCACCGTGACCGACTCGCTCGGTGCCACCAGCAATACGGCGACCCGCACGATCGACATCGTCGCCGCGGCCACCCCCGACAGCCTCATCGTCGACCAGTTCCGCCTGGGCGGCCCCGGGGGACCGGGTGACAGCTATGCCGACCTTTACAATGCCAGCGGCTCGCCCTTGGACGTCGACGGGTGGTCCCTCGGCTACGACCTAGCCGGCGGAACGCTGGCCACGGCCCCGCTCCCGGATGACACCATCCCTGCGGGCGGCTCACTACTCATGGCCGGCCCCGAGTACTCCCTGAGCTCTGTGGCCAGCCCGGACGGCACGTTCGGCAGCGGCCAGACCCTTGACCTCTCCGGCGGTTTCGAGGTCCTCGGGCCAGGCAGCACCACGGTCGACAGCGTCGGCTTCACCGGCTCAGGGCTGTCCGAGGGGACCGCGTTGACGGTGCCCGCCAACACGTCTACGCAGTACGCCTTCGTACGTAACCGGTCCACCGGCGTACCTGCCGACACGGGAAACAACGCGGCCGACTTCATCTCGGTGTCGGTAGGTGGCCCGAGCGCGCTCGCGGGCTCCACCCTGGGTGCCCCGGCCCCGAGCGACCTCGCCTCACCCACCCCGACCGGCTACGCCGCCACGTCCTCGCTGCTCAACCCCTCGGTGGCGCAAACCGCCAGCCCTAACCGGGTAATCGTCTCATCGCCTCCCACGCTGGAAGTGCGCAGGACGATCACGAACCAAGGCACTACCACGCTTACCAACCTGGAGCTCCGCATCGTGGCGATTACCACTGAAGGCTCGCCCGGCGGCTCTGCGCAATTGCTGGCCGAGAACTCGCCCAGTACGACGGTCACGGTCGACAGCCATTCGGTGACGGTCGAGGGCCTCACGCTCGCGGCACCCTCGCTAGCCGGCGCGGGCGGCCTGGACGCCACCCTTTCAGTACCGCTGCAAGGCGGCGAGCTCGCTCCGGGGCAGTCGGTGAGCGTCCAGCTGTACTTCGCCGTGCCCGTAGGGGGTAGTTACTCGTTCACCTACCAGATCCTCGCCAACCAGATTTAGCCCCCACCTAGGGAAGCAACCGAGACCGCTCACATCGGCGCCGGTCAAACAGCAGTCATGGGAAAACTCGGCTACCTCACCTGAGCCGGGCGCCGGCCGGTCGCCGGCCGTGCGCTGGTGGGCCGCCTTGGGCCGAGTGGCTCTTAGCTTGTGGTGGGGAAACTGCCGCTCGAGCCGCCCAGGCTGCCGCTTGAACCAGCGAGCGAGAGCTCGGCCAGCGATCCCAACGCCTCGATCTTGGGCGCTTCGTAATCAAGGGCGTCGAGTTGGTCGTCCGTAGTCATCTTCTCCGTGCCACCTATCGCCATAAGTTCGCTCCCGAATCTAGCAACAATGTTGCCCCGCCCCCGCTTCGACCGCTGCGTGTAGCGCGACAGCCACGGCTAAGGGGCGGGCCGCTTCCGGTGATCCGCCATCGTCCTGGCTTCCTCGCCTTTCACATTCCCGTTGTCCAGAGTGACGACCCGGTCGCAGTGAGCGATGAGCGCCTCGCGATGGGCTATGACGACGACGGAGACCCGGCCCCGCAAGGCTTCGAGAGTCTGCAAGACGGCCTGCTCGGTTGCCGGGTCGAGCGCGCTCGTGGGCTCGTCGAGCACGATCAGGTCCGGCTCCCCTACGAGGGCGCGCGCCAGGGTTACGCGTTGCCTCTGGCCCCCCGAAAGGGCCGAACCCCCCGGCCCGACCTGGCGTGCCAAGCCCTCAGACCATAATGCCAGGTCAGGAGCGAGCCCGGCCTGGGCTGCCGCTACTTCAACCTGCCGGTCGGTAAGGCCCAGGCGGAAGAACCGGATGTTGTCCGCCACGGAGCCGGTAACGAGGCGCGGATCCTGGGGCACCCACGCGGCACGGCGATGCCAGTCCGCAGGTGATATGTCGGCCAGCGCAACGCCGCCCACTCGGACGCAGCCGGACGTGGGGGCCAAGACTCCGAGGAGGATCCCCGCAAGGGTGCTCTTGCCGGCTCCCGTCCGGCCTACCACGCCCACCTGGTCCCCTGGCTCCAACCTCAGGCTGGCACCTCTCAGCGCCCATGTGCCAGGGCCGTCATCATGCCCGGCGTGCGCCTGGTAGCGAAACCATACGCCCTCGACCGATATAGGAGCCTTGTCTGGGCACGCGAGCGTGCCGATAGCAGGGGCCGCGGCCTGCCAACGCCGCAAAACCGCCTGTGTCGATTCCAGGTTGGCGGCGCGTTCGGTCAGGTCGTGGGCCGTCGATGTCAAGGTTTGCGCCTGGCTCAGGGCCCGCAACAACAACAAGACGCTGGCGCCGAGCCGCACCAAAGAGGGGCTGCCGGAGCCCGTAGCAACCGCTACGCAGACCACGAGCACCGCCAGTATCAGGTCCTGGGTCAGCCTCGGCACCGTCAGGTTGGCAAAGCGCGCCTCCCTTACTTGTGCCGCGGACTCGTCGATGCCTCGGCCTAGGAGCACCCGCGCCGCTCCCGTCACATCGTAGGTGCGCAGCTCCCGGGCGAGCGACGCTGTCTCCGTGACGCTGTTGGCCAGATGAGAGGCACTCCTCACGGACCTCCGGGACAACCTGTAGGCGTGGTTGCGCGCCGGCACGCCCACCGCCACGGTCAGGACGGCCACCACCGCGACCGCTCCGAGGGCAAGAGGCTCCAGGTACCCGACCGCCGCCACGACCAAGGCCAGACTGAGCAGAGCAGAAAACGCACTCGCCGCCCGCTCGGTCCCGAGCGCCACCTGCGCTGCCTTGCCCATGACCATCTCTTGCAGCTCGCCGGCCTGTTCTGCCGACTGGGCCGGCCACGAGGTTGCTAAATAGGCGTCTACCAACTCCGTGCGCAGGGCCCGCACGGACTCAGCGGTAACCAGAGCAGCCAAGCGAGCCGACGCGACATGGGCGACGGCGAGCACGAGCACCGTGGCCAGGGCCAAGCCCGCGACCTCCCAGGTCGACCGCGGGAGCGAGAGGCCCGTCCCTCTCAGGCGCCGGCCCGGCTCGGCGACGGCGACCAGCAGGAGCACGGCGGCGGACTCGCCCAGGCCAACCAGGGCTCCGAGCAGGGCGAGCGCGGCCAACCGCAGGCCTGGGTGCCGCGCCCCGAAACCTAGCTGCCTTACCCAAAGCCCGAGGCCACGCCAGCGGCTCCGACTGGCAGGCTGAGTCGTCCCATCGGGCCTAGTCGGACCCTCGGGCCCGGTCGTCCCTTCGGGCCGACTCGTCCAGGTCACGTCTTGGGCCCGGGCCTTCCGCCGGGGTGCGCTCTGCACGGCGGGCCGGGCCCGGCCGCCTCTGCGGCGGCCAGTCGCCTCAAGCGACACCCCTTGGCCGCGGGGCAAGCTGTAGTAAGCAGTCGGTCTGCGAGCGTTCCGCGGTGACAAAGCCGAGTCGCTCCCAGAACGCGAGGGCGGGGTTGCCCACGGCGACGTGGCAGGTGACGGGCACCCCGCGCGAGGACGCCTCGTCGGCCAGCCGATGGACCAAGGCCGTCCCCGCACCGGCTCTCTGGTACGCCGGAAGAAGGGCGATGTCGAGCACGTGTACCCTTTGCATTGTGCGCTCGACCGTCAGGCGGCCGGCGGGGCGGCCCTCCAGCAGTATGACGCTGTCCTCGGCTCCGGGGTACTCGGCGGCAAAGTGCCGTGCCCGCGCTTCGAGCTGCATGCGCACGATCTCGACTGCCTCCCGTCCCGGCCATCCCAGCAGAGCCAGCTCGGGCCGTGTGGAGCCGTAAATCTCTGCCAGCAGTGCCTCGTCCTCGGGACGGACCGCCCGGGTGCTCAAACTTAGGCCCATCGCGCCGCGAAGCCTACCTCGCATACCCATCCGCGGTTACAGTTACCACAGCCCCATCCGCGCGCTTCAGAAAGAGGACGGCGACAATGGCGACCCCCTTCATCGGTGAGATCCGGCTGTTCGGTTTCAACTTCGCCCCCGTGGGCTGGGCCACCTGTAGTGGCCAGCTCCTTGCGATCAGCCAAAACACGGCACTTTTCTCTCTTCTGGGCACTACTTACGGAGGAGACGGCGTGTCGACGTTCGGCCTACCTGACCTGCGCGGCCGAGTGCCCCTGTCAGCGGGCCAAGGCCCCGGCACCTCGAACTACGTGCTCGGCGAGCAGACCGGGTCCGAGAACGTGCCCCTAACAAGCAGCCAACTGCCCAGTCATACCCACGCCGTCCAGGCCAATGACGCCCCAGCAGACGCGACCCGTCCGGGAGGCGCAGTCATGGCGCGCGTCCAAAACGCTGCCTACGCGGCCGCGCCCGACGGCGCCACACAGATGAACGCCGGGATGATCTCCCCCGCGGGCGGCAGCCAGCCGGTGCCGGTGGTCCAACCCGTGCTGGCACTCAACTTCTGCATCGCCTTGCAGGGTATATTCCCGTCTCGTAACTAAACACGGCCGCCACGAGGCGCGCCGTGTCTCCCCCACGCGAGGGCGCCAGGGCAGTAGCTGCTCAGGTCCCAAATGATCACTGGTCCGGCATCCTTGAGCACCTGGAAATGCTGAGAACCGCTGGGCGGCTCACCCGTGGCTTTTTGGCCAGGCCGACCACCGCTTGTGGGCGACCCGCCAATCGCTTCAAGACAGCGAGCCCGGTTGACCGCCCAAGGTTGGTGCTCTCCGAGACTAGGTGTGCCCGCTCCCAAACGCTTCGCTGCTCGGTGCGTGGGAACCTGACGAAATGTGTGGGTCATGCGGGACGGATCGGCTTCGGGACTGACATCAATTGTGCATCAATTGTGCCCCGAGCCAAGGCCGCGCCACCGGCCCATCTATCCCTTCACGGCGCCCGCGGCGAGGCCGCTCACGATGTGCCGCTGCATCACGACAAAGAATATTGTAATGGGTACCAAGCTAAGCACCGTCAGCGTCATGAACGCGGGCCAATTGGTCGTATATTGCCCCACCGCCTGGTACGCTTGCAGTACGAGGGTGTAGTTCGACGGCGAGATTATAAACACGCTCGGTGCCAAGAAATCGTTCCAGACCCAT
>DATJST010000282.1:0-4456 GCA_035503975.1 Acidimicrobiales bacterium
AGATGGTGAAAGTACCGCCGCCGTCGTGCTCGACCTCGAGCGCGGTCACCTCACCCGTCAGCAAAATGTCGCCCGCCGGGGCGTCTTTGGAAAAGGCGGTGATCTTTACCTTCGAGCCGATCTTGGCCCCGGTTTTGGAGAGGACGGCGCGGTTGGGGTCGCGGAACGAGACAATGAACATGTCGGGCTGGTGCAGGTTGCTGTCGACCAAGGCGAAGCTGAGCAGGTTGTCGATGTCCTTGGGCACCTCTTGACCATCGACCTCGATCTTGAACTTGCCTGCTGATTGCTGTACCGCCACCGGGACACCCCCTTTCGTGCTGTATTGGCTTGGTTATTTCACCTTGTTGAACTCGTCGTCGATATCTGGTACGAGCAGGCGCGTGCCGGCCGCGACGCGCATGGGGTCATCGATGCCGTTCACCAACGCGATGGGGCGCCACCACCCGGCGTTGCCGTACTGCTTGTAGGCCACGCTGGCAAGCGAGTCCCCCTCGACCATCAAATGCGAGCGCACCGTGTTGGGGCTGCCCGAGGTTGGGTTCTGGGCGAAGGAGTCCGGCACGACCTCTTCGAGCGAAACGCTGCAGGTGGCCCGCAACGGGGTACCGTCGCTGTCAAACATTGTGAGCTTGGCGGACACCGACTTTACGATCGCGGTCAAGGGCGGGTTGTTCCCCCAGCCGAAGACCACCCACGGTGGGCTCGGCTGTTTCGCCTGTATCGAATTGTCCATAGGCTGGCAGCACGAATAGAGCGTCTCGATGTCGGCGCTTATGTCCTCGCCCGCCTCGTACCCATCGAGAAAGACCTCGACGGTAAGGGTCATCGGGCTCGGGCCCTGGAACTCGGGCATGGAGGCCTTGGCCGCGCCCTTGGCCGGCTTGCGCTGCCACTGCGCCTGCTTGCTGTAACTCAGCTCCTTGGGGTTGTAGGGAAAGGTGACGCGCCCGAGCTCGGGCCCGCCCGAGGAGTTCGGAGGGATGAGCGATATGTAGGCTTTAGTCGGGCCGTCAGACATTGGGCAAAAACCCGTGGTGCGCGATCTCGAGTGTTTCCACGGCAACTTTGGGGCCTTCGGCGCTGAACTGCGGCCCGGTCCACTTCACCGGGAACACGTCGCGGAGCGACCAGCTGCAAACTACGGTCCCGTCAAGGGTCATTGCCTGGATCACGGCGGTCGTGCGCTGCATGCCGGGGCCGCTGGCTGAGATCCAACTTGCCACCTTGGCGCTATCGGAGTTGATCGGCCTGGTGAACTTTACGTTGGAGTACTTCATCGGGCCGGGCAGCTGGTACGAAAAGCCGTTGGTCCCGCCCTCCTGCCGCTGCTCGACCGTGACCTCACAGCCCAAGCCATCGCAGGTATTGAACAGCCCGAGGTCATAGCTGGAGTCGTCGATCGTGACGGCAAAACATACAGTTACAGCGGGGTCTTCGACTATCGACATGTCGTCCCTTTCGCTTTCAAACGGAGAGGTCGCTCAACTGGCCCGCCCGTTCACGGTCCAGGTAGAGCTCCGCCTTGAGTCGGTCGCGTATGCGGTCGTAGAGCTTGCGGCTGAGCTCGTCCAGGTCGCCGCCGCCCCCTCCGCCGCCTCCTGCTCCCCCAGCCTCGCCGGCACCGCTGGCGGCCGAGGCCTCGCTGCCGGCGGAGGTGGCGCCCCCTTGGCCACCGGCAGTGCCGGGAGCGGCACCGCCGCCCGCAGGTGCACCTGCGGCTGGCGCCGGGGGCGGTGGAGGTGGAGGTGGAGGTGGAGGAGGTGGCGCACTGGGTGTGGGCGAGCTCGAAGGTGCGCTGAAGAGGCTCGGGTCAATCGTGAGCGGCTGGTCGCGTTGCACCGGCACGGCGACTTGGCGCGACACCGTCGGCAGCGGCACCGTCGCCGGCAGCATGCGGTAGGTCGTGGCGGAGGGACCGGCTACGCCCGCCATGGCCCATCTCGACGCTGAGGCGGAACTGGCCGGGTTGTCCGCGCCAGCAGCGAGCGGACCAGCGGCAACGTCGGCCGCGGATGGCGTGGCCGCAAACGAGCCTGTACCCAGCTGGCGGGCAGAAAGCTCGGGACCGCCCGGGCTGTGGTCGCCCCATGCGCGGGTGGTCGGCAGGGCGTCCCCTTGCGGCCTCCCCGGTGGCGGCCACGATGCAGCGGGGGAATGCGGGTCCGCGGCGTCGGGCCGCGGCGTGGCTTCTCTCCGCTCAAGGGAACCGGAGCCCCCCAGGCCGAACGGCGATTGGGAGGGGGCGCGCTGGAGGGCCGCGGCCGGTCCAGGAGGCGCGGGCCGGGGCCGCGCTGGGTCCCGTGGCACGTCAGGTAGCAGCACCGCCATGGGCTGTGGCGCGGGCGGCGCAAGCACCGGGGACGAGCTGGCCAGGGCCAGGCGGCTGAGGACGAGCTGCGCGGGGTGGTCGCCCAGCAGGCCGGCGCTCTCAGACGTTGGACCGGCCCGGCCTGGTTCCCCAAGCGCCGGCTCGGTAGTCATCGGGTCGCCAACAGGCGCCGCTGCGACCGGTGCCCGGCTGGTCTCGGGCGGAGCGCCGAGCGTTGCGGCTTCGGGCGCGGCAGTCGCCGGGCCGGCCGGCGGCTCGAGGACAGCGGGCGCGGACGCCCCGCTCGGGCGCGCTGCGCTGGAGCTCCCCACCAGGGGGACGGCGGGGGTGGCACGCGAGGCGCTGGCCGGAGCGAGCGGGAGCGGCTGTAGTACTGGGCTCGCCGGCGGCTCGGGGTGGCCGCGCGCGGGGTCATCGGGGCCGGCGCGGTCGGTCTTCGGCCCTGGCGCGCTCCAACGCCCCTGCCCGCCCAGGGGGCTGAGCGAGACCAACCCAGCGGCGCTTGCACCCGCATCGCCGCCCTCGGGAGCGAGGGGGCCCGCCGCGCTCGCTGGCGCCCCATGCGGCTCCCCCTGCAATGGCGCGCCCTGCAATGGCGCGCCATGCGCTGGCTCCCTCTTCACTGGCGCCCCCAGCGCCCTCTGCACTGGCGCGCTCGGCATTGGCGCCCACCGCACCTCAGCCGCCGGAAAGGCCGGTCCGGGCGCCCCAGTCCCCGTGCCCGGCCCCGTGCCCAGGGGGTGGACAGAAGGCTCGGTCGCGCTCGGTGCCGTCTCCTCGGCCGGAGCCGGGAAAGTTAGGCCACGACGCGACAGCACCAGGGGGTCTTCCATGCCTGGACCATCGGAGCGGTCGCCGGGATGCTCCCGCTCCGGACGCAGCCCGGACCGCGGGAGCGAGCTCGTCCCCAACGTCGCGCCCACCTCGGCGTCGCCGGTGAAGGCCTCCGGCGCGGTCGAGGGCGCGCCGAGCGGCTGCGGCGGCGCGGCCGCGATGGCACCAGGGAGTGCGCCGTCGGTGCTGCCAACGGCCGCCGGCGGCGGCCCGGCCTCGGGCGCGCCCGACGTCCCAACTTGACTGCCCTCGTGCTGCCGCCCCGTCGTCGGCCGCCCCGCCTCCCCCGGCGCCGCGGCCGGTCCAGTCGGTGCCGCCACTTCGCTGCTCGGGCCACGGACCAGGCTGTCGTGACCCGAAAGCGCGCTCGTGTCCGCCAGCCGGCTGACCGGGGCCCCCGGCCTCAGCCGGTAGGGACGAGCATCTCCCTGGTACAGAGGCGTTCCGGGGAGGGCGCCTCCGGACGTGCCTGGCGGCGCGGCCTGCCCCCCTGCGTGGACAGGGCCTGCCTCAAGACCCGCCAGCCAAGCCGGGCCCGAGGAACGCTGAACGCTTGTCGCGGGCGCGGAACCGGCGGGTGCCGAGCCGGCACGGTCGGGCGCCAGAGCGCCAGGCTCGGGAGCAGCCGGGCCGGTGCGCTCGGCCGTACTCGGGGCCAGTCCCGTCGCGGGGAGCTCGTTACCAAGAAGGGGGGCGCTCTCCTCTGGCCGAATGCCGGCGGCGGCGGTGGCGCCGGCATCCCGGTCGCCTTGGGCTGGTGCGGCCGGCAGCGCCACCGGGGATGGCGTCTCGGCTAGCCCCGCCAGGCCGACCTGGCCCGCCACGACCTCGGGCGGTCCCGGCGAGGTCGCGCCGGCGGCCTCGCCGGGATCCGTACGGGTACTGGCGGCAGTGGCCACGGTGCGCCGAGCGGGCACGATGGTGGGCAGTTCCCGGACGAGCTCGGGCGGGCTGGCGCTTCCCTCGGGCATTGGCGCCAGGCCTTGCACGACTGGGCGAGAAGGGGCAGGCCAAAGTTGGCCCAGCCCACCACTGGCGTCGTGGAGCAAGTCGTAAGAGGAGGCGGGAGCATCAGACGGCGCGCCCATCACCGAGCGCTGCGCGAGCACCGGGGCGGTCCAGTTGGTGCCCGGACCGGGGTCGCCCGCGCCACCCGGGGTTCGCTGGCCCGCCCCGGACAGGGCGGCGCCATCGCCGCTGGAACGGAGCTGCTCGGCCGCCCGCTCTGCACCGTAGGTCGCCTCCGCGGCGCCACCCATGCGCGCACCCTCACGGTTGCCGCTCGGCGGG
>DATJST010000283.1:0-2573 GCA_035503975.1 Acidimicrobiales bacterium
TCACGTAGGGCCACCGGCTTCCATATGACCGTTGGATGTCCGCGGGCCTCCGGCCAGTTCGGGGACCTCGTAGGAACCAGGGGCCGCCAACGGGTCAACGCAAGGATCGCTGCTGGTCGCCGCCCTGAGGCCGGCGGCGAGACAACGACCGCCACCGCACAAACGAGGACTGTGGGCGAGACTGCGATAACGGGACGACGCCCGCAACCCGGGCGGCCGAGTGGTGCCCGCCGACCAGAAGGACGGCGTTGAGCCTGAACGACGTGCTAAGAAGCATGCATGGTCAGGAACCTCGAGGCGGACCTCTGGCTGCGCGCTCCTTCACTTCTGGGAGAGGGCCCATGCTGGGACGCCCGCTCCAACCAGTTCTCCTGGGTAGACGTACTCCGTTCCATGGTCCTGGTGTGCGACTCTGGCGGCAGGCTCATATCCGAGCTTCGGGTCCCGTCGCATGTAGGCGCCGCCCTTCCGGCGGCGGCGGGCGGTTGGGTGGTGGCGCTCACAGACCGACTGGCCCATTTACAACCCGACGGGACACTCAGAGATGTAGTCCCGCTGGAGGCACACTTGCCGGGCAACAGGGCCAACGACGCCAAGTGTGACCCCTCGGGCCGGGCCTGGGTGGGCACGATGAGCTACGACGAGTCCAAGGTCGAAGGGTCGCTCTACCGTCTCGACCCCGGGCCGAAGCTAACTCTCGTGCTTGATGGGATCGGCGTGTCCAATGGGCTCGGTTGGAGCCCTGACAACCGCACGATGTACTTCATCGACACCGTCACGGAAGAAGTGCGCGCTTACCCTTTCGATCTATATTCGGGCTCGATCGGCGAACCGCGGACTTTAGTGGTTGTCAATAGGGCTGACGGCGTGCCCGACGGAATGTGCACCGACGACGAAGGCTACCTGTGGGTGGCGCTGTGGGGCGGAGGACGTGTGCACCGCTATGCCCCGGACGGACGACTGGACACCGTTGTGAAGGTCCCAGTCACCTACACGACCAGTTGTTGCTTCGGCGGCCGCGACCTCGACCACTTGATCATCACCAGTGCACGTCGCGACCTCGAGGGCGACCCCATGAGCGAACACCGGCTGGACGGCAGCGTCTTTGCCCTGAGGCCCGGGGTGACCGGTCCCCCGGCCACGCATTGGCTGGAGATCGCCGAGCACTACTAAGCAGCGGCGGCCCGTCATCCTGGGTCATATGGCAGCGGCTGCCTCCGCAATTGCCTAGATAATGCCTCTCACGTACACCCCGCATGCGAAAGGAGACCCGTCATGAGCTCAGCCAGTCCAGACGCCAACGATTGGAACCTAAATGTCATACAGGAGTTCCGCGCCAACAGTGGCAAAGTCGGCGGCAACTTCGCCGGTGCGCCCCTCCTGCTGTTGCACACCACAGGCGCTCGCAGTGGCCAAGAGCGCGTCAATCCGATGATGTACATGGACCTCGGCGAGGGCCGGGTCGCTGTGTTCGCCTCAAAGGCAGGCGCGCCGACCCACCCCGACTGGTACCACAACCTCGTCGCCAACCCCGAGGTCACTGCAGAGATCGGGACCGAAGTGGGCCGGTTCCGGGCTCGCACGGCAACAAACGAGGAGCGCGAACCCATATGGGCCAAGCAGAAGCATGACTACCCCGGCTTCGCCGGCTATGAGGCCAAAACGAGCCGGCAGATCCCTGTCGTCATCCTCGACCCGGCTTGACCCGGCTACCGCATCCTCAAAGACCGGCCTCAGCCGGCAGGACGCCGCCCTTTACTGCCTTTAGGAACTCCTCGTAGTCACGCTCGTTCTGCTCGGCGTAAGCGACGGCGAAATTGCACATGGCGATGTCGAAGGTGGGGGCGCCCCCGAGGTAAGACGCGAGGGCGATCCGGTCGCCTGAACGGGCGTGCGCCCGGGCCAAAGTCCACCCGCAGATACGTCCATAAACGGCGAGGGTGGCCGCGGTCAAGGTAGACGGCTCGACCCCCACCTTGCCGTCCCACAACTGACGTATGTAGAAATCGCGTTGGCGGCCATCAAGGCCGACGGTGCGTAGCCAGCCCAGCATGATGTCACTCGCAGCCTGCATGAGGCGCTGGCCTTCGACCACCCGCTGGCCCTGGTTGGAGATCTTGCTCTTGCCGCAGAACGGGGCGAGCACCGAGTCTTGGGCTTCTTTGACCTGCAGGAAGACAGGGTCGTCGTCGCGCCGGCCCATAAGCAGCAGGACCCAGCACCGGGTCCCCACACTGCCCACGCCGACCACCTTCCTGGCTATGTCCACGATCCGGTACTGCTCGAGCAAGCGACGCCGGTCGGGCTGAAGCGTGCGCCGGTAGGCCCGGAAAAGGCCGTGCAGCTCGTCCTGGAACTTGGGGAGCCTTTCGGCGTCGAGAAGGTCCCGCAGCGGGACTATCAAGGGCGGGTCGGGGGTGATGATTGGCTGGCCGTCGAGCAACCGGGTGAGCTTGGTGAACGCCTTCATGCTGTCCTTCGAACGCGCCTTGGCCAGAGTGGCCTCCAGGTTGGGCGCCTCCTTGGTGCCCACTTGCGCCCGTACCAGGGCGACGAGGGAGTCACCGTCCAGG
>DATJST010000284.1:0-6751 GCA_035503975.1 Acidimicrobiales bacterium
CCGGCGTGCTCAACGGGTTGCTCCGGGCGCGGGGGTTCACCCAGGACGACAGCCACATTTTCTGCGCACGCGACCAGCTCGAAGGCGAACTGGCGAGCCTGCTCGCTTTCGTCCTGAGGCTGCTCAGGCATTTCGGGCTCCGCGAGTTCGAGGCGGAGCTTTCCACGCGGCCCGAGAAGTACCTTGGCACATTGGAGGAATGGGACCGTGCGACTTCGGCGCTCGAGTCCGCCTTGCGGGTGGCCGGCATCCCGTACCAAATTGCCGAAGGGGAGGGCACTTTTTACGCCCCCAAGATCGATGTCCATGTGCGTGACGCGATCGGCCGGCGCTGGCAGGTGTCCACGATCCAGGTCGACTTCCAGCTCCCGCAGCGCTTCGAGATGGAGTACATCGGCGCCGACAACGGGCGCCACCAGCCCTACATGGTCCACCGGGCACTTTTCGGCTCGGTCGAACGGTTTTTTGCGATCCTGGTCGAACACTATGCGGGGGCGTTCCCGACGTGGCTCGCCCCGGTCCAGGTGCAGGTGCTGCCCGTGCGCGACGACCACGAGCCGTACGCCTCGTCGGTGCTCGCCACGTTGCGGGCGGCCGGCTTCCGTGCCGCCGCAGTGCCGGCCGACGAGCCGCTCGGGGCCCGGGTCCGGCGGGCCAAGCTCGAGAAGATCCCTTACGTGCTGGTGGTAGGTGACGACGACGTCGCCGCCGGCACCGTAGGGGTCAACACCCGGGGGTCGGAGAGGCCCGAGCGCGGGGTCCCGGTGGCCGCGCTCGTCGAGCGGCTCCGTGCCGATGTAGGGGCGGCGGGTGAGGACGCCGAAGGACAGGCGGGCACTGCAACCGGTGCGGCCTGAGGCGCCGGCGGTGGCGAACCTGGACCAGCTCTGGGCTGGTTGGCGTTCGGATTTCCTCAACCGTTCCATCGAGGCCGGCCGAGCGGTAGGCGCGTCCGAACCTGCGCCGGCCGGGGAGACCGGTGGCGCCGGTGGCGCAGGCGATGAGGGTGGCGACGCCAAGGGCTGTGTGTTTTGCCGGATCCTGGCGTCGGGCCTTTCGGACGAAGCTCTCCACATCGTCTGGCGTCACCCGGCGGGCAAGGCCTTCGTGATCCTCAACGCTTACCCTTATACGAGCGGCCACGTCATGGTGATGCCCGTACGGCACGTCTCCGCCGTCGAAGAGCTTGGCCCCGACGAAGGCGTTGACCTTTGGGGCACGGTGGTCGCTGCCGTCCGTGCCATCAAGTCTGCCTACCAGCCCGAGGGTGTCAACCTGGGTGCAAACCTGGGACGTGCGGCCGGCGCCGGTGTGCCGGGCCATTTTCACATGCACGTGGTGCCCCGCTGGTTCGGGGACACCAACTTCATGACCTCGGTTGCAAATGCCCGGGTGCTCCCGGAGGCCCTCGACGCCAGCGCCGCCAAACTGCGCGCTAGCTGGCTGCGAGAGTAGGTCTTTTGGTACCCGAGGGCGACGCCAACCCGACGGCAGCTGCGACTGGCTTAGGAGCGCACTCGGGCAGCACCGGCGGGCCCTCGCTCCGGTAGCGGCGGAGGGCGTTAGTGGACGAGAAGACGGTCAGATGGTCCCGCTCGGCGACCCAGTACCACGGCGCGACGAGCGGGAACCAGTTCGCCGTCTCCGCCCGGGCGACGTAGCAGGCCTTTTCGGCCAGAGGGACCTCGTCCAGGTTGACGACTATGCGAGCGCTGGTCTCCAGGTTTTGGTGGAAGCCACGCCCGTCGGTGATACCTTCGGCCGTCCCTACGATGCATTGAAAAGCGACCAATGCCATCAGGGCGCCGAAGCCGGCGAGCACAAGCCTGGGCGCGAAGTGCGGCCTTCGGACATGGGCGAACGCAAACATCACAATGGCCACCAGGACAATGACGTTGGGCATGGAGTAACGACCGGCACCAGGGGCTACCGCGTTTGGGAGCCCGCTCCCAAACCGGCCGTCGGCGATGACGGCGTCGTAGAGGAGCCCGAACACGATCAGTAGCAAGGGTAAGGGATTGGGTTGGGCTCGCCTCTCACGAAGCGTCTGCACGACTACGAGGACCGCCACGCCTAGCAGGACCGCTCCCTGGACCTGATGGGCCCAAAGATGGGACTCGAGCCCGGTGCCCGATTGTGGGATGACGTTGCCGACGAGAAGGACAAAATACTGGGCCAGCTCGCCGCGGTGCGATAGCGAGTACGCGATTGAGCAGCCGTCCTGCGTGGAGGCGCACCCATAGTTGACGAAGTTGTAGCCATGGAAATAATAAGCGGCTGTTGCTATTCCGGTAGCCACCCATACGTCTAATTCGGTCCTCTTGCGTGCCGAAGACCACAGCAAGCAGGTCAAGCCGACCGGCCAAACCAGGAAGCCCTCGACGAAAGAAAGGGACGCCAGTACGCCCGAAGCAACGCTGAGGCCGAAGCACAACTGCCGGTAGTTGTCAGGGACGAGCAATAAGTAGACGGCGAGCATGAGGAAGAAAACCACCAGGTAGTTGCTTTCAGTGCTGCTCCAGAGGACTTGCTCCCAATCGACCAAGCTGAACCAGACAACACCGATAACCAAGACTGCCGGCGGCGCAAGCGGCCGGGCCCGGTAAGACCGGTACAGGAGGAGCACGAGAAAATACGTGCCGACAAAGATCGCGGCGCTGAACAGTATGACAGCACGCTCGTCCAGCCGGTCGACCAGGGCAAAAACGATGCAGACAAGCCGGTACACCACTGCTCGAGAGTCCGTCCACTGCTGCCACAGGGAGCCGAACGCGATGTGCCCATGGATGGCCGCCGCGACGACCGGCATTACCTGCCAGTCATCTATGAACGGGATATTGACGGCGTAGTGGTACACGTAGAGCAGGTAAAGCGCACTCGGGACAGCGGCGGCAGCCACGACCCACCAGTTCGGGCCTCGGGTCGACCGACTGACGCGCCCGGGCTCCGGCGTCTTGGCGCGCTCAGTGATCGACAAGGTCGCTCCAAAGCGCCGGGTGTGCCAGGAGCGGCCCCCGCCGTCGGGGGAAAAGCTAGACCGCTCCCGGTCCACGCCCCAGCTCACATGGTAGTTATCGGTCAGATCGAGGCGTTGTGTAGCAGGACGGTTCCTCTGAGGTACTGCAACCGCTCACCGGGCCCCGTTCGAAGTGGTGGGCCGGTGATTTGCAGCTGGAGGTTGGCCGGCTTGACCGACAGCTCGTATGGCTCAACCGGCCCGGGACGACGGATCCCTCAAGTTGCGCAGGTTTTAAGCCGATGCGCCAATGTGGGGTCGTATGCCAGCGTACTGAGCCCGCGAGGCGACACGAGCCCGGTCACCGCGAGGAGCGAGCAACGCAAGCGAGTCCTCCTGACGGGCGGTTCCGGCTTTATAGGGGCCAACCTGACGCGTCGGCTAATAGCCGAAGGTCACGAGGTCCACTTGCTTGTCCGACCTAAAGAGGCACGCTGGCGGCTTGCGGGCCTCGCCGGGCAACTGGCATTGCACGAGGGAGCTGTTGAGGAGCGAGACCTCGTCGACAAGATCGTGGCCGAGGTCCAACCGCAATGGGTTTTCCATCTGGCTGCGTACGGCTGCTACTCCACCCAGCGGGACGTGCAGGCGATCGTGAGGACCAATTACAACGGGACCGTCAACCTGGTCGAAGCCTGTCTTCAGACCGAGTTCGAAGTGCTGGTCAATGCCGGGACATCGTCCGAGTACGGCAACAAGGACCATGCCCCACCTGAGTCAGAGCTGGCCGAGCCCAACAGCCACTATGCCGCCACAAAGGCGGCAGCCACCCTGTATTGCCGCTTTATTGCCAACAAGGCGCAGCGCCGCATCCCGACCCTCCGCCTCTATTCGGTGTTCGGGCCGTGGGAGGAGCCGGCTCGCCTCGTGCCGACCCTGCTCACGTGCGCGATGCACGGTGAGTACCCCCCGCTCGTGGCGCGCGGGACCCCTCGTGACTACGTCTACGTCGACGATGTCGTCGAAGCCCTCCTCCTGGCGGCTGAAAGGCCAACCGATGACCCTGGTGCGGTGCTCAACATCGGGACCGGTACTCAGACAACTCTCCACGAGCTGGTGGACATTGTGCGCGAGCAGTTCCACATCGGCTGCGCTCCTCGTTGGGGGTCGATGCCCCAGCGCGACTGGGACACCGATACCTGGGTGGCCGACCCGCGCGCAGCGAAGGAGACGATCGGCTGGAAGCCGGGGTACGACCTCGAGGCGGGTCTCAGGGCGTTTGCCAAATGGATGCTTGCTGAGCCCGCGACCCAGAGCTTTTACGAGACGCACGATAAAGCGCCGTCCTAAGGACTGGGGAGCAAATTGGCTGAAGACGAGCACCCGCTCGGGCCATCTATCCGGCGCCTGGTCATAGAACACTCGTGGCGTGCAGGCGTGGGCCACATCGGCTCGGCGCTGTCGGTAGCGGACATGGTCGGGGCCGTGTTCTCCGTGATCGGGGCGACGAGCCCTGCCGACCCGGACCGGGACAGGTTCGTGCTGTCAAAAGGGCACGCGGCCCTGGCCCTCTACGCTGCCCTGGCGCTCGTGGGGACGCTCAATGAGGACGACCTCGCCACTTTTTGCGCCGACGGCACTGTGCTAGGCGTGCACCCTAGCCATTTGGTCCCCGGTATTGATTTCTCCACGGGGTCGTTGGGGCAAGGCCTCTCGATGGGGGTAGGGGCGGCTCTCGCCGGCCGGATGGAGGGGTCGGCTCGGCGGGTCATAGTGCTCGTCAGCGACGCGGAGTGCAACGAAGGCTCGATATGGGAGGCGGCAATGTTCGCGTCCCAACACCGCCTCGCGAACCTGACGGTCCTTGTCGACCACAACCACCAGCAGGCTTTCGGGCGGACAGATGAGGTGCTCGCGAGCTCGCGCCTGGCCGAGCGTTGGGCGGCGTTCGGCTGGGAGACGACCGAGGTCGACGGGCACGACGAGGCCGGGATGGCGAGGCTCCTCCGAGCGCCCGCGACGACCGGCAGCCCGCGCGCCATCGTCGCTGAGACCGTGTTCGGGAGGGGAGTCTCGTACATGGAACACGAGCTGAAGTGGCACTACCTCCCGATGTCACCTCTGGACTACGAAAAAGCAGTGGCCGAGGTCGGGGCCAGCCTGTGAGGGCCGCCTTCGTCAGGTCGCTGGTGGAGGCCGCCGAGCGCGACGAACGCGTGGTCCTCCTCACAGGGGATCTCGGGTTCATGGCGCTCGAGCCTTTCCGCGACCGTTTCCCGGACCGGTTCTTCAACGTCGGCGTAGCGGAACAAAACATGGTCGGCATTGCAACTGGCCTTGCGGAGGCCGGCTTCACGCCGTTTTGTTATTCGATAGCGCCATTTGCCGTGCTCCGCCCGTACGAGTTCATTAGGAACGGGCCGGTGGCGCACAATCTCCCGGTCCGCATCGCCGGAGTGGGAGGGGGTTTGGAGTACGCCAAAAACGGGCCGAGCCACTACGGGACAGAGGACGTGGGTGCGATGCGCCTCCTGCCGGGCATGGCTGTGGTCGCTCCCGCCGACCCGGCCCAAACTGCCACGGCCATGACGGCTCTCGCGGGGTGGCCCGGGCCCGCTTATCTCCGCCTCGGCAAAAACGACAAGGAGTTCGTACCGGGGCTCGAGGGCCGTTTCGAACTTGGCCGCGCCCAGCTGGTGCGCGAGGGGGGCGACCTCGTCATCTTTGCGATGGGCGCTATCGCCTCGTCGGTCGTGAGAGCGGCGGCACAACTAGATGCCGACGGCACGAGGGCCACAGTCGCCGTCGTGGCCAGCGTGAGCCCGGCTCCGATCGCCGACATCACCCGGCTGGTCTCGTGCCATAGCCGGGCCGTCACGGTCGAGGCGCACGTCCCGACCGGCGGCCTGGGGTCGCTGGTCGCCGAAGTAGTAGCCGGCACGGGTGCTCGGTGCCGCCTGATGCGGCTCGGGGTTGAGCACCCCTACGATGGCCGCGGGGGGAGCGAGCAGTTCCTCTCGGAACTTCACGGGCTTTCCCCGACCGCGATAGCAGCCCGAGCTCGGGCGTTCGTTTGGGAGGAGCAGTACGGCCGCCGCGAGAAACCGACGCTGCGTCCAGCTCGCGCTCGTGCGCGGCCGGCAGCCAGGACGGCGCCGCACACTGCGTGACCTCCGGGCGAGATGGCCGGCTCGGGAGCGGCCGCCGAGACGCGGGCGCCTGTTATGGCGAGGAGAAGCATCGCCCGCGGTCCCCGCACCGCCAGGTCAGGGGGCCAGGTCTGTCGTTCGCTCAGGCCGGCAGGCTCGGTAGCGTGACAGCGACGAAGGTTTGGAGGCGGGCGTCTTGTCCTGCCAGAAGGGCGGTGCGCTGGTAAGCGAGACGAGGGCGATGGCCACCAGTGCTCCGCAGGGCGTGCGTCAACGCGACCCCCGCTACAAGTGGGTTGCGCTCGGCAACACAACATTTGGCGTGGTGATGGCGACCATCGACTCCTCGATAATGCTGATCGCCCTCCCCGACATCTTCGGGGGGATCCACCTCGACCCGCTCAAGGCGGGCAACAGCTTCTACCTCCTCTGGATGATCCTGTCCTTCCTGGTCGTGAGCAGCGTGCTCGTGGTCTCCTTCGGGCGGCTGGGGGACATGTTCGGTCGGGTCAAGATGTACAACCTCGGTTTCGCCCTCTACACGCTGAGCTCGCTCGTCCTGACCGTCGACTGGATGCAGGGTCAGGCGGGAGCCCTTTACCTCGTGATCGGGCGCATCTTCCAGGGCGTCGGCTCGGCGTTCCTC
>DATJST010000285.1:0-8099 GCA_035503975.1 Acidimicrobiales bacterium
GACGAACCGCACCCCGCTACCCCGGGTCTCTGCCCCGAGCGCCTCGCTGAAAGCGAGGGCAAAGGTCTCGGTCGCCTCTCTATATACACTGCGCGTATCGCCGATGACCGTGAACTTGCCAGTATCTTCGACAGAGTAGTCTTGGGAAATATGAAGGGCCTGCCCTTAGGCGGACGAGGCTGACCCGCCAGCGCTGACCAAGGTGGATGGCTCCAGGCAGCTCTCCAGGGCGCGCCAGGTGCGAAAGCCTCGGGCAGGTCGACAGGCACTAAGGCTGATGACAATGGGCCCTAACCCATGTTGGCCTCCTGCGGTAGAAGTTGAGAACAGCCGGAGGGTGGTCCAGGTTGCCTGCTTGGGCCCACGCCTTCGGAGCACAGTAACACGAGGAAATTGAACGCCTTTTTATTCAAATCGCGGCTGCGAGAAAATCGCGGCCAGTAGGGAGGTTACCTTGCCTGGGTCAGTGATCATTTCAGGGGCTCGGACGGCGATCGGCAAACTTTCAGGTGCCTTTGCCAGCCTAAGTGCTGTTGACCTTGGCGCCGCGGCTATCGCTGCCGCGCTGGAGCGTGCCGGCGTCGAGCCCGAAAAGGTCGACTACGTTTACATGGGCCAGTGTCTCCAGGCGGGCCAATCTCAGGTCCCTGGACGTCAGGCGGCAGCGAAGGCCGGGATCCCGCTGACCGCGCCGGCGATCGTCGTCAACAAGGCCTGCCTGTCCGGCCTCAACTCGATCTACCTGGCGGACCAGATGATCGCCGCGGGCGACGCCGACATTGTCGTCGCGGGCGGGATGGAGTCCATGACCCACGCTCCCTACCTGCTGCCAAACGCCCGTTCCGGCTACCGCTACGGGGACGGCGTGCTTGTCGACTCCATGGTGGATGCGCTCACCTGTGCGCTCGACCACGTCTTGATGGGTCAGGCGACAGACCAGTACAACGACAATCTCATCTCTCGCCAGCGTCAGGACGTCTTCGCGGCGAGGTCACACGAACGAGCGGCTAACGCGGTAAAAAACGGTTCGCTGCAGGAGGAGATCGTCGGCGTCGCTATCCCTCAACGGCGCGGCGACCCGATCATGGTTGATGCCGACGAGGGCATCCGCCCCGAGACCACGCCCGAGGTCCTGGCCAAACTCAAGCCGGTATTCAAGGATGACGGCTCGATCACAGCCGGCAACGCCTCCCAGATATCCGACGGTGCGGCAGCCGTCGTAGTCACCTCACCGGCCACGGCAAAAAAGCTGGGCGTGGAGCCACTCGGCGAGTTCGTCAGCTACGGGCAGGTCGCCGGCCCGACCCCCTCTCTTCTTCACCAGCCGGCCAACGCCATCAACAAAGCCCTGGCAAAGGCGGGCATGCAGCTCGCCGACCTCGACCTGATAGAGATCAACGAGGCGTTCGCGGCGGTGGCACTGGCTTCGATGGACGCGCTGGATGCCCCCGAAGACAAGGTCAACGTCAATGGCGGAGCCATCGCACTTGGTCACCCCGTTGGGATGTCAGGCACTCGTCTCACGATTACCGCGCTGTACGAGCTCAGGCGTCGCGGGGGCGGGCAAGCCATAGTCGCCCTCTGCGGCGGTGGTGGTCAAGGCGACGCCCTCGTCCTGCGTTCACGGTCCTGAGCGGCCCGCTTGTCCCCCTGAGCCTTTCCCGCCGCTCAGGGAGCGAGCAGCAAAAGAGCAGCCACATGCCGGGGCTGCCCGTACCTCCGGGCAGCCCCGTGGCCGGCCGTACCGTCTGTCAGGTGTAGCAGCGCGAGACGTAGTCGGCGACACAACAGGGCTTGGCTGCCCCCTCCACCTCGAACGTCAGGTTGAGTACTATTTGGCACCCGCCCTCGACGGCTTCCACCGACTCGACCCTGGCCCCGCAGCGCAGTTTCGAGCCAACAGGCACGGGAGCCGGGAACCTGACCCGGTTGAGCCCGTAGTTGACCACCATACGAGCCCCCTCGTAGCTCACGATCTCGTCGAGGAGCGACGGGGTTAGGGAAAGTGTGTAGTAACCATGCGCGATCGTCGTGCCGAACGGCCCAGCTTTGGCCCGCTCCGGGTCGACGTGGATCCACTGGTAGTCGTTCGTGGCCTCGGCGAACAGGTTTATCGTTTCCTGGGTGACCGTATGCCAGTTGCTGTAACCGAGGTGAGAGCCGACTCTGGCCTTCAGCTGGTCGAGGTCGAGCTTGATGATGCCCATATGGGGCAGATTATGGCAACCGGTAACGTGCGGGCCAGTAGCCGGCGCCCCGCTCTCTGCGTTATGACGCGAGGAAGCCGGTGATCAGGGGCGTGAGCAGGCTCGGGCGGGTCACCAGCTCGACGTGGCCGCCGTGGTAGACGTGCAGCTTCGCGTGCGGGATGCCCGCGGCTAGGACACGGCCGTTGGCCGCCGGGATCATCGGGTCCTCGTCGCCGGTCAGCACCAGGGTGCGCTGGCGGATGAGCGGCAGCAGAGGCAGCGTCGTGAACCCAAACGCGGCGGTCTGCTGGTACAGGTAACCAATGCTGAACTGGCTGATCTGCGCCTTGCCCAGAGCGCTGGCCAGTGTGTCCGGGTTGGCTTTCGCGCTTCCTCCCCACAGGTCGCCATAGCGGCCTAGGACGACGTTCTTCATCAGCCGAAAGGGGTTCGGCGGCACCATGGCCTGCAGTCCGGGTGACGTCGCTACCAAGATCAGCCGGCGGCACCGGCGCGGGTTGCACAGCGCGAACTGTTGAGCCAGCCCGCCTCCCCACGAGATACCCAGGACGTCGGCCTGCTCGTGGCCGAGAGTGTTCAGCAGCTGGCGCAGCAGCAGGGCCAGGGTGGAGAAACGGTAGGGCAGATTGGGCAGCTGAGAGCCGCCGACGCCGGGGGCATCGAAGCGGATCACCTCAATGGCCGGGTCGAGAGCATCCACGAACGGCTGCAAGGCTTCCAGCCGCATCCCGATGCCGTTGCACAGCAGGAGCGGAGGCCCTGTCCCCGTGCCCGACCGGACGGCGACGCGCAGCAGCGTCCCGCCCACCTGCATGATCTCGTCGCGCACATAGTCATCCCTGACAGTCATTTCCATTCTCCGTGGCTACCGGGCGCGTGACGGCAGCCACGGTTACGGGAATTGTAGTGGCGCTTGAGATGGTACGCAGATCGCCTGCTTCGTGCCGCCCAGTACGAGCTGGGAGGACCTGTGGCTCTCGCTTCGCGGACCTTTGCCCCTGGTTCGCCGGGCGGGATAGGGGTCATGTTGACGTTGATGACTGATACGACCAGAGTTCCCAGTTCCAAACCCGCAGGAGCAGCGAGCGGAGAACAGGCTCGCCAGGTGGCCGAGGCGGCCCGAGAAAAGGAGTGGGCCAAGCCCAGCTTCGCCAAAGAGCTGTTCCTGGGCCGGTTGCGCCTCGACCTCGTCCACCCCCACCCACGCCCCTCCCCGGACCAGGTGGCCAAGGGCGAAGAGTTCCTGGCCAAGCTCGAAGCCTTCCTCCGCGAGGTCGACCCTCTGGAGATCGAGCACGACGCCAAGGTCCCTGACCACGTGCTGAAGGAGCTGTGCGACATCGGGGCCCTCGGGATGAAGATCGACGAGAAGTACGGGGGGCTCGGTTTGAGCCACCTCTACTACGTAAGGGCCCTTGGATTGGTCGGGACCGTCAACGGGGCGATAAGCACGCTGCTCTCGGCCCACCAGTCGATCGGGGCACCCCAGCCGCTGAAGTTGTTCGGCACCGAGGAACAAAAACAGAAGTTCCTGCCCCGTCTGGCCCGAGACGAGATCAGCGCGTTCTTGCTCACCGAGCCGGATGTGGGCAGCGACCCGGCCCGCATGACCACGTCCGCCACCCCGGTGGACGACGGCGCCGCTTACCTCCTCAATGGGACCAAGCTCTGGGCCACCAACGGCAACGTGGCCAGCCTCCTCGTCGTCATGGCCGTGGTGCCACGGAGCGACGGCAAGCGGGGCGGCATCACCGCCTTCGTCGTAGAGGCTCACTCGCCCGGTATCACCGTACTCACGCGCAACGGGTTCATGGGCCTGCGGGGGATCGAGAACGCGCTCATGCGCTTCGAGAACGTCCGTGTCCCGGCGGAGAACATGATCGGTGACATCGGCCGCGGCCTGAAGATCGCCCTGACGACACTCAACACCGGGCGCCTCTCTCTGCCGGCCCTCTGCGCCTCTTCGTCCAAGCTGTCCCTGAAGTACGCCCGCGAGTGGTCGAACGAACGGGTGCAGTGGGGGGCGCCGGTAGGCAAGCACGAGGCGGTGGCGCTCAAGCTGGCCGACATTGCTGCCAGGACCTACGCCATGGAAGCGGTGGTGGAGCTGTCGAGCCTGCTGGCCGACGAGGAGCGCAACGACATCCGGCTGGAGGCAGCCCTGGCCAAGCTTTTCTGCTCCGAGGTGGCGTGGCAGGTGGCCGATGAGATGGTGCAGATCCGGGGCGGCCGCGGCTATGAAACGGCCGAATCGCTGCGGGCCAGGGGCGAGCGCCCGGTGCCCGCCGAACAGATCTTGAGAGATCTACGGATCGTGCGCATCTTCGAGGGGTCGAGCGAGATCATGAAGTTGCTCATCGCCCGGGAAGCGGTCGACCAACACCTCTCGGTGGCCGGTGCCCTTGTCGACCCGAAGGCGACGCCGGCCGACAAAGCCCAGACCGCCAAGGCGGCGGCCGCCTTCTACGCCAAGTGGCTGCCGAACCTCGTGTACGGGCCGGGGCTCAAACCGGGCTCCTACGAAGAACTGGGGGAGCCCCTGGCGTCCGAGCTGCGTTTCGTCGAACGCTCCTGCCGCAAACTGGCCCGCTGCACGTTCTACGGGATGTCCCGGTGGCAAGCCGGGCTGGAGAAGAAGCAGGGGTTTCTGGGACGCCTGGTCGACATCGGCGCCGAGCTGTTCGCCATGACGGCCTCCTGCGTCCGGGCCAAGATGCTGCTCGACGACGCTATGGCCGAGGGGAAAGAGCCAAGCGGCCAGGCGGGGGCCGGGCAGGGAGCGGTCGAACTGGCGGTCCTGTTTTGCCGGGGCTCTCGCCGCCGCGTCGACCGGCTCTTCTCGGAGCTATGGCGCAACGACGACGACGACAACTACCGGGCCGCCCAAAGAGTGCTGTCGGGGGACTACACGTGGATGGAAGCCGGCATCCTGGACCCGTCCCTGATGGGTGTTTTGGAGCCAGCTACCCTCCCGGAAGGGGAGACATAACAAGCAGAGCCGGGGGCACGCACTCGCCGACGCCGAATTGATCGAGGTGAACGAGGCGTTTTGCCATGGTTGCACTGCCTTCGACGGACGCCCCCGTCCCCCGGGATCAGCCTGACTTCCGCGGTGCTCCCGCCGAGGCTTTAGGCCCCTCGGAGCAAGCAAAAGCGACGGGGTCGCATACTCAGGGCTTTGCGACGCTTTCGCCCTCCCCCCCTGCGCCGGAGCGAAAACTGCGGTAGACCGAGAGCAGGGCCAGCTTCTGGCCCTCAGTTAGCTCCGGGTCATGCCGGATGGCGGTCTCGGTGTCCGTAGGCCCAGAGGCGTCGCCACTCAAAAGACCCGCCTGGGCCAGGACCGTCTCGGCAGAGAGGTTCAAGGCCTCGGCGATCGCGCGGAGGACTCGCACGGACGGCTCGTGGAGCCCCCGCTCGATCTGGCTGAGGTACGGGTTCGAAACGCCGGCAAGTTCCGCCATCTGCCGAAGCGACAAATTGGCCAAGCGGCGTTGCGCTCGCAAATAGGCACCAAGGCCAAACCCATCCGACATGTGAGACGCAGTCCTACCGCAGGTTAGCTGGTCGGGACCAGGGCGCCAACAAGGTCGACTGCGAACTTGCGCTGCGACTCCAGCAGTTCTTCGGCCAACTCGAAGAAGGTGCCGACACCCTCGACAAGTTCCGAGCGTGCGGGCAGGAAGGGGACGGTCGGCATATCCGGCGTCACCTTAGTCATCACATCCACCCAGGTGGTCACTGCGTCCAGGGTGAACTGCTGTGCTTGCCTCACCGAGGCTACGACGTCCTCGCGGATCGCCGAAGACAGCTCGAAGGGCTTGTGCACGTGTGCCTTGGGCTTAGGGGTGGTGGAACTCGTTGTCTCTGGCATTTCAGCCTCCTTGGGCACGAGGCGGTGGTCCCGCCTCTGTTGCCGTTCTCTTTCTTCTGCTCAGTATACCAGTCGTCTGCTAAATATGTCAAGCATCCGCGGACGGCCCGAGCCCGCCTCGCCAGTCGGGTGGTGGGAGGGGGGCCTGTTCTTGCCGGTTCTTGCCGGCTCCTCCCGGGAGCCTCTTGGTAGAGGAGCGGGCCATTGCCCATGACCTTCAAAATAGGCCCTCGGCCGGAGGGCGAGGAGTGGGCCCGGAGCGCCTTTTTTCGGGACGTTAGGCCCTACTGAGGACCCTCGTCGGCCCTATCGGCGCTCTCCGGGCATTTGATTGGCTGAGCTTCAGGAAAGGTCCGCTGAGGCAAGTGGGGCACCAGTTGGAGAACACGTTTAGTGACTGATATACCGCTCTCCGTCCAATGGGCACGGAATAGTCCTCGGGGCCCTTCTTGCTCGGCATATCAAGGATGTGCTAGAAATAGTTAACAGAACAACAACGCACGATGGCTTGGTACGGGTAGGCCCGACAGACGGTCCCGAAGTGCCAGCGACCGCGCATCACTACAGCGGAGGAAGAGAAATGGACCTCAGTTTTGATGGCAGGGTCGCAATCATCACCGGCGCCGGTGGCGCTCTCGGGCGGTCGCATGCGCTTGAACTCGCTCAGCGGGGGGCCAAAGTCGTCGTCAACGACCTCGGCGGTTCCGTGCACGGGGAAGGTGGGGCGACTACCGCGGCCCAGCAGGTCGTCGACGAGATCACGGCGTCAGGCGGCGAAGCGGTGGCGAACTTTGACAGCGTCACTACGCCCGAGCCGATCGTGCAATCGGCTCTTGATGCCTTCGGCCGCATCGACATCCTGGTCAACAACGCGGGGATCCTGCGCGACAAGGCCTTCCACAACATGAGCGGTGAAGAAATAGACGCGGTCCTGGACGTCCACCTGCGGGGGGCCATGCACCTGACCCAACTTGCGTTCAAGCTCATGCGCGAACAGCGCTTTGGCCGAATTATCAATACCACATCTGCCTCAGGGCTTTTCGGAAACTTCGGCCAGGCCAACTACGGCGCGGCAAAAGCCGGTCTGTTCGGGCTCACGCGGGTGCTGGCACAGGAGGGGGCGCGAGCAAATATCTTCGTAAACGCAGTTGCGCCGCTCGCCCGCAGCCGGATGACTGAGGGGCTTCTGGGGGACCTCACTGACCTGCTCGACCCAAAGAGCGTGACCGCAGTGGTCACTTATCTCGCCCACGAAAGCTGCGAACTCAATGGTTATGTTTATTCCGTCGCCGGCAACAGGGTAGCGCGCATCTTCATGGCGGAGACTCAAGGCATCGTGCTGCCTTCGCTCACGCCTGAGGCGGTCCGGGACAATTTCGAGGCCATAAACGACCTGGATGGCTATTTCGTCCCTGGGTCCCTCAGCGAGGCACTAGAGGCCGTCCAGCAGGCTCTGAAGGGGCAGCTATGACAGACGTCCCTGCACGACACAGAAGCGCCACAGCCACAGCGCATCGAGCCCCCCGGACCAATATACGAGAGCCTAAGAGTGCTGCCAGCGACCGGCAGAGCGAGGACAAGGAGACAGTCGTGGCCACAAAAACCGATGAACGTTCGACGGACGGCTCCTATGGTCGCCGCGCAGAGCAGCTGCTACGCGTCGTGGACCCGGTTGGTTTTAGCGAGTCATTTGCGCGCGTGTTCGGCCGGATGGCGTCCCATCCCCTCACCACACTCGAGCCCACATCCCGCTACGCCGGCGGCCTCCTCCGGGCGTACGCCGCAACAGCGGCCCGCATGGTCGGCGTGAACACCGAAGGACCGGTGGCACCAGCGCCGCAGGACAGCCGGTTCAAGGACGACGCGTGGTCCAAGAACCCATTTTATTACGGCCTGTTGCAGTTCTATCTGCTCAACCACCGCCTTGTCACCGAACTCCTCGAAGCGGCCGATGTGCCCCGGCCAGACTCTACCAAGTCCAAATTCGCCTCATCGGTAGTGATGGATGCGATAGC
>DATJST010000286.1:0-4081 GCA_035503975.1 Acidimicrobiales bacterium
CGCCGGGCAATGCGAGCTTTCACGAGCAATGCGGCCAGATCAGCGAGCGACTCACCTTGCAGGACCGCGATGTCACCGCTGCGCAGCCGGTCGTACTCGTCGACTTCGGCCCGGAGGTCGCCTAATTGAGCTCGGACTGCGTCAATCTCGAGCTGCGCACGCTTGGTCCGCTTGTCCGGCGGGTACTTCGCCTCGAGGTTGCGGAGGGCATCCTCGAACTGGCCTAGATGGCTCATGGTGACGCGGTACTGGATCTCGGTGGTGATCACGGCAGCTCCTGAAGGTGGATGACGACGATCCCTTTTCGGCCGGTGTCACGGTCGTTTTGCAAGAAGTCGGCGAATATCAGCCGGCTGCCGGCTTCGACCACATTGGGAAAGAACTCGCCTCCGAAACGAGCCTTCTGAGCGCGGCGGCCAGCCGACAGGTCCAGCAATACTGGGTCCAGACGATCCAGGTCCACGCCCTCAATATCCCAACAGGCGTCGAAGTCTGTCGGCTCGTCTTTCGAGGTGACGAAGCTCCCGTCCAGCCAAACTTGCCGGCACCCCGCCGCCGCCAGCGCCTCCAATCCATCGGCAAGGCCATCGAGGAGCCGGCGACGATGCGGGTTCCAGCCGAAGGGCTCGACGCTTTCCTCCCAGGTTGCCGTGTGCTCGCCTAACGGCAGGCGACCGAAATCGTCGAACGCAGGGACCACGGCACAACATTATCGTTGTGGAGTTTACCGGCCCTGTGGCGCAGGAACCCCCCAAATTACGGGCGCCGTCCTTCCCTCCTCCTAGTGCGGTGCGGGGGAGGCTGAAGATAGTCGGCGTCGTTGAGGCGTTCGGCGACCAGGCCGCGGACGCCAACCTGACGGAGGTGGTCGAAGAAGGTGCCAATTTCGTCGGCGGCGCGGTCGACGTCGTCGGTGTACTTGTCGAGTAGAGCTAAGAGCATCTCCTTGCGCCGTTGCTGGTAGCTGGCCTGACGGGGTCGGCTGGGTATGCCGGTCAGGTTCTCGACCGTCCTGTCGGCCTCGCTCGGTTCATCGATGCCGAGCTGGCGGAGCCGGTCGTAGACCGGTCCGAGCTGGTCCTCTCGCCCGAAGACGATCCCGTACAGCTCGCTGACAATATTGCTGGTGCGGTGAAGGGCGCGATAGTCGCCCGGCGGGGGGAGGAAGAACCACACAAGCGGCAGGTTGAAGGCCAGCCCGAAGGCCAGGACCTCTTGGGCGTCGAACTCTCGTCGCCGCTCGCCCTCGTAGGCCCGTTCGATGGCGGAGATGCTGGCTTGGGGAAGTCGCTGGCCGAGGAGGGGCTCGAGGGCTTGCGCGGCTTCTTCCTGGGTCCACCCCCGCAGCTCTCGGGCCAGGCGGAAGTTATAAGCAACGATCTCGTTCAGGTCCGCCTCTCCGGGATTTAGGGAGTTGAACTGAGGCGCCTTGTCCGTTGGCGTCTTCTTGCGCCCGACGGTCCTCCCACCTTAGCCACTGTGTCCCGGTTATGCGCTCACTCCCGCTGGACAGTCTCCGTGATATAGTCTGACCGTTGTGAGTTCACCTTTGGGAGGTGCTGTCGTGCAATCCACCAAGTACGCTTTCCTTCGCGTGAAGGAAGCCGCGCCGACCCTGGGTATCTCCGCTTCGGCGCTGTACGAATTGGCCAATTCGTGGTTGGAGAGCGGCGGGCGGACTGGGGTGCCGGCGGTCAGGCTCGGCCGTTCGATCCGCATTCCCCGGGCTGCACGGCGTGCTGTGTACTGACCGCCTCTTGCCATGTGTAAATCCTTCCCGATCGGGGGCGAGGGCGTGGTGTCCGGCCGGAGGGGGGAGGTTCAGCACGCCAATTAGCCGCCCTTTACTTGACGATTTAGCTGCGTTACTCCCGATAGACCTCGATCGACGGAATCCGCGATCGCCCAGTCGGTTCGGGGGGCCGTGCGTGACGGATAATCGGATGCGCTGATGTTATGTACCCCCTACTTCTCCCTCGACCCAAGAGCGATCAGAACGGCCTGGGTTGGTGTCGTTTCCTGCCCCTCTTTCCATGCGGTTTCAAAATGCTCGGCACCCAAAGCGCGTCGTGTCGATTCAACGGTGCCGTCGACCGTTGGCCAACGATAGGGAGGTACGGGAGCGCACATTCTGCCGCGCCATGCGACGGCTGCCCCTGCCAATGTGGCGGCTGCTCGGGGGTTGCCGCCCACCATGATCCTGGCTACTTCTTCGAGTGCCGTCGCCACCAGCCAGAGGGGACCCGCGGGCCAACCTTGGCGCAGACCCTCTCGCAGGGCTGATAGCGCTGAGGCAGTATCGCCCCGGTCTGCCGAAACCTGGCCGGACAATATCAACAGCTCGAGTACCCCGCCCCGGATCCCGTGTTTTTCAAATAAGGCGAGGGCCTCTTCCTGGAGTGCTTGCGCCCTGTCGAAGTCGCCCCGCATCGCCGCCGCCAGGCCGAGGTTGTTGAGCGAGAAGCCGATGCCCCATGGTCGTCGTAGCTCCTGCGTCTCGGAAAGGCTCTCCGAGCAGTGCACCTCCACCATATCGACCTCGCCTTTGTCGCGCGCGATATCCCCGAGGCCTAGCACTGCAAATGCTGCCCCGCTCCGGTCTCCCAGGCGGCGGTAACGTACAAGCGCCTCTTCGTAGGCGACGCGGGACCGGTCAAACTCGCCCCGTTCGCGCATCACAACTCCCATGCGGAAGGTGGCGAAAGCGACGGTGGCGAGATCGGCGGAACTCTGGGCCAACGCCACGCTCTCTTCGGCAAGCCTGAGAGCGTCTTCGTAGCGGCCCTCGCCGCGCGCCATCACGGCGCGGTGAGCCAGCACTCCCGCCACCCGACCGTCCTGGCCAAGTGAGAGGTAGAGCGGCAACCCTTCTTGGAACCGCGTTTCGGCTGGTCCGAAGTCGTCCTGGTCGTGTGCGAGCCAAGCTGCACCGGCCAGCGCCTCGGCTCGCAGCTCCGGGCCCGCCTCTTGAGCGTCCGGGGCAGCCAAGAACACCTCCAGCCACCTGCGGCCTTCGCTCAAGTGCCCACGACGTTGCCAAAACTGCCACATTGCGGCCGAAAGCTGGAGGCCGAGGGTCCCCTGACCGGTGTCTCGCGCCCAGCTGAGTGCGGCCCGAAAGTTGTCGTTTTCAGCTTCGATGTGGGCCAGCCATGTTGGCTCGAGAGGCCCTCCTACCGCTCTGGCGCATTCCTGAGCCAGAGAAAGGAAATACAAAGCGAAGCATCTGAAGGTTCGCGGCGCTTCGCCGGCCGCGTCCAGCTGCTCAAGCGCGTAGGCACGGACCGTCTCCAGCTGGCGGAAGCAAATTTTCGTTCCGCCGCCGGCCCCTTCCACCACTTGGAGGAGCTGGGCATCGACGAGGGCACTGAGGCCGTCGAGCAACGTAGGACCGGGTGCGGCGTCTGCAGAGCTCTCCGAGTCCGCGCGGCGCACGGCGTAGGCCGAGTCCAACGTGCAACGGCCGGCAAAGACGGCCAGAAGGCGGAAGAGCTCCTTGTTGCCGTCGGCCAAGAGCCCGTAACTCCAAGCGATGACATCCCGCATAGTTCGTTGCCGGGCAGGCAGGTCCCGAGGGCCGTCACCGAGCACTTGTAGGGATGCGCTCGCCTGCTCCAGTAAGGCGGCGGGTGGCAGGACCGGTAACCGGGCCGCAGCAAGCTCGATCGCTAATGGCAGGCCGTCCAGGCGTCGGCACAGGCCTGCGACTGCCTCCGCGTTGGATGAGGAAAGAGCGAAGTCCGGAGTTCGCGCTCGGGCGCGCTGCACAAAGAGCGCCACCGATGGCACCTGCGCCAGAGCATCGAGTTCGAGGCTTTCCTCGGCCCAAGGGGCGGGTAGAGGAGGCACGGGGTAGACCTGCTCGTCACGCAGGCGCAAAGCCATGCGGCTCGTGACCAATAGCTGGAGGTTCGGGCACTCCGCCGACAGCCGGGCGACCAACTCGGCGGCATCCAGTACTTGTTCGAAATTGTCCAGCAAGAGCAGCAGCTGGCGGCTGGAGAGGTGTTTGACGAGGGTCGCAGTAAGGGGGTGGGCGACTTGCTCCGCCAGGCCCAGCGCTCCGGCGATGTACGTCGGC
>DATJST010000287.1:0-28115 GCA_035503975.1 Acidimicrobiales bacterium
CAGGGCAGGTGCCTCGGGGGGAGCCGGTGTGCCGTGCAGGTACGCCAAAGCCCGGTCCTCGGAAAGGACCGGGCCCGGTGCTACCTCACTTAGTGCGGGAGCCTCCACAGGCTAGGGCAGCGGTTTGCCGGCCGCCGTCTCCAGCTCACCGAGGGTGGACTCGGCCAGGTCGACAACGTTTCTCGGGAGTGGCGCATAACCGAGCGACGCGGCCTCCGACTGGCCTGCTGTCACGACGTACCCGAAAAGGGCTTTGAGCGCCTCACCCTTGGCCACGTTGGCCTGGCGCTGGTAGAGCAATGTCCAGCTGAAGTTGGCGATCGGGTAGGCGGTGCCATTGGGGCCATGGGCATTGATGATCGAGAAGTCGCTGGCACTGAGGCTGGTGGCGTCGGCGCCCGCTTCGACCAGGCTTGGTTCTGACGGGATGATGTAGTTGCCGTCCACGTTCTTGACGGCGACGTTGGCGAACCCGGCCTTGAGGGCATAGCCGTACTCGACGTAGCCGATAGCCCCCGGCGTCTGGAGGATATATGTGGCGACTCCACTGTTGAGGTCTTCGCCGACACCGGACATGACTGGCCAGGCCTTGGACGGTTTGGTCGTCTTGATCGTGCTCACCCAGTTGGGCGCCGTCTCGATCAGGTAGTCGTCAAAGTCCCAACCCGGGCCGGACGTGTCCGAACGGTGCACGGGGATGATCGGCAGGTTGGGCAGGTTGCCGATACCGGTCTCGTGTGCGATCTCGGGCGAGTCCCAGTTGGTGATGGTGCCGTCGAAGATGTCGGCCAGCAAGGGGCCGTCCATGCGCAAGTTCCGGGGGGCGCCCGGGACGTTGTAGCTGATAGCCACTCCGCCCAGGTCGACAGGTACCTGTAGCACGGTGCCGCCCTTCGCCTTAGCCAGGTCCTTCGCCGCCATCGGTATCTCGGAGTCGCCGAAGTCGACGGTCTCCTCCTGGATGTCTTTGACGCCAACACTGCTGCCCGCCGGGTTGTAGTTGATGGTCACACTGGGGTGAAGCTTGTGGTACGTGTAGAACACGGCGGAGAAGAAGGGGTCTATCGAGTTGGCGCCCGCCCCGTCCAGGGTCACGTTCGGGCCGGGCTTCTGGCTGGCCGCCGCCATCCTGGGTGCTTGCGCTGAAGCCGTGACAGTGCTGGCGGTCGATGCCAGCAACAAGAGCGCCGCAGCTACGACGGCACGCTTATGCATTCAAGTTCCTCCTGTTAGCGACAGCCGACTACTACTACCACTACTACTATATCCATTGGATCAGTGGATACTAGTGCGACAGTCGTCATAGTAGCAAGCATGGGATGGGGGATGGCGCTCCAGGAGCTGTCCTCAGGGGGCACGCGTCGCAGGTGCGCCCGCAGTGTCCGAGAGTGCGGTTGAAGCGTCCAAGAGTGGGCCGCGAAGCGTCCAAGAGTGGGCCGAAACGTCCAAGAGTGGCCGCTTGTCAGTGCCTTCTCACGAGCTGACCTGCGCAAACGACGACAGGGGGTGCCTCGCGGCCTCCACTCTTGGAGGTTTCACGGCACTCTTGGAGCTTTCACGCCGCACTCTTGGAGCATTTACGGCACTCTTGGAGGTTTCACGCCCCACTCTCGGAGCCTTCACGGCACTCTTGGAGGTTTCGCGCCCACTGTTGGACCTCTCACCGCGCTCAGGAGCGCTTCAGCCGTGCCGCTCCGGCTCGAGCGGCCGGACCAGCTGAGAGCCGTGACGGGGGATGCCTGCGCAGCCCGTTCCAGTTGGCGCTGCAGAGGTGCTCGGCACCGTTGACCACCAGCTTGCTCCAGCACTCGGCGCCACGTCGCCGCTCGCCAGGAGCGACCCGCCAGGAGCCCCGACCGCGGCAGGGTTTAGCGGACGAGGAAGCCCCGGAGATGCTCCGGCACTTCGTCGTGCGCCTCGACCGCAGTCACCCGGGCTGCGGAAGGGCCTTGGCGGCACCACTCGACGAGCCGGCTGACGGCGTCGGGCTCGCCCTCGGCGACGACCTCGACACGCCCATCAGGCAGGTTGCGCGCCCAACCGCGCACGCCCAGGGCCTTCGCCTGCTCGGCGCATGCGCCGCGGTACCAGACACCCTGGACGCGGCCTGACACCCAGAGGTGCTGGCGGACCATGGGTGGCAAGCTAGCGCCGGAGAGGCGTGACGACCTCATCGCCAAGACCAACCTCCTGGCCGGACGCGCCCGATCACCCCATGGCACCTCGCTCATAGGCTCGAGGACGGTGGAAAAAACGAAAGCGCCCAGCGGCTCGGTAGGGTTGGTCGCGGCTCGGCGGCCAGGGCGCACGCAGCCGGCAACGACAAAACCCCACGGAACAGAAAGGGCTCCACAAATGGCAGACGGATCCGATATGCAGTTCACCCAACTGGGCCGGAGCGGCTTGAAGGTCAGCCGGCTGTGCCTGGGAACGATGAATTTCGCTTGGAAAACGAGCGAAGCGGACTCGTTCACCATCATGGACCAAGCGCACGAGTCCGGCGTCAACTTCTTCGACACGGCGAATGTTTACGGCAACGCGCGGGGCGAGGGGCTCACCGAGAAGATAATCGGGCGGTGGTTCGCCCAAGGCGGTGGCCGCCGCGAGCGCACGGTGCTGGCCACCAAGGTGTACGGGTCGATGGGCGAGTGGCCCAACGAGGAAAAGCTGTCGGCGCTCAATATCCGCCGGGCATGCGACGCGTCCCTTGCGCGGCTGCAAACGGACTACATCGACCTCTACCAGATGCACCACGTCGACCGCGCGACTCCCTGGGAAGAGATTTGGGAAGCCATGGAGGTGCTCCGCTTCCAAGGCAAGATCCTGTACGCCGGCTCGTCCAATTTCGCCGGATGGCATATCGCCAAGGCGCAAGAGGCGGCCGCACGGCGTAATTTCCTCGGCCTTGTCTCCGAACAGTCGCTTTACAACCTTTTCGTCCGGGACGTCGAGCGCGAGGTCCTGCCCGCCGCCGAGAGCTACGGCGTGGGCGTCATACCTTGGTCACCGCTTCAGGGCGGCCTGCTCGGAGGCATCTTGGGCAAGGAGAGCCGGACCGGGCGGCGCTTCGAAGACCAACGGGCTACCAACACTGCTCGCGACAAGCGCGAGCAGATCGAGGCCTACGAGGCGCTCTGCAGCGAGATCGGCGAGGAACCCGCCAATGTCGCCCTCGCCTGGCTGCTGACCCGGCCGCAGGTAACGGCACCCATCATCGGCCCGCGGGATCCGGCTCAGCTGAAAGGCTGTTTGCGGGCAGTTAGCCTGGCGGTCGAGCTGAAGGCGGCGACGCTCGAGCGTTTGGACAAGATCTTCCCGCCCTACAAGAGCGCCCCCGAGGACTACGCCTGGTAAGCCCAGCTGCGCTGCGTTGACCGTCACCGCGGCCGCAAGATGACAACCCGGGCGCCCGCCACCCAAGCCAGGTGGAGGTCTTCGGCGCTCGGTTCGCCACTCCGGTCTAGCCAGATCTTGTTGAACTTGGCGAACTGATGGTTGTCGCGGGCCATCAATGCCAAGTGCTCCACGACGCCTGTTTCGTCGGTGAGGACATGGACATCTGCGGGACGCCGCCGGCCGAGCAGGCGCACTTGCACCGGCTCTCCAGTACGCAGGTTGCGCGCCCAGGCGAACTGCGTACCCACGAGCAGGGCGCCATTGTGGCGGGCGTACGCCACGGGCACCGTATAGCGCCGCCCGGTCTTGCGCCCCACCACGTACAGGGTCAGCAGGCGCTGGCCAATGAGCCGGCACACCAGCGGGGTACGCAATAGCCCGCGGACCATCTGGTTGACCAGAGACTGCAGCGGTAAAGTCTGCGCCCGCACGCTCCGGGCCTGCTCCCCCGTCGGCACTCGCATAGCTGGCTCCTTCCTGTCGCAGTTCAAAATGGGTTGTTGCCTACATGACACCTGGCAGCAGCTGGGTGTGACGCGGCCGTCGTGTCACACCTGCGCCCGCCAGGGGGTCAGTAATTGGGGTACACCGAGATGAAGGGCCACGGGACATGCAAGAGAACGAATGGCTGGCTGAACGGTTCGAGGAGCACCGCTACCGGCTGCGCTCGGTCGCCTACCGGATGCTCGGCTCGCTCACCGAGGCGGACGACGCCCTCCAGGACGCCTGGGTACGGGTAAGCCGAGCCGGCGCCGACGGCGTCGAGAACCTCGGTGGCTGGCTCACGACGATCGTTGCCCGCGTATGCCTCAACATGCTGCGTGCCCGCAATGCCCGGCGTGAGGACGCCCTCGAGGTGGCCCTGCCGGACCCGATCGTCCGTGCCGAAGGGACGCTCTTGCCAGAGGAAGAGACCATCCTGGCCGACTCTGTCGGCCTTGCTCTCCAGGTCGTGATCGACACTCTTTCGCCTCCAGAGCGCCTCGCTTTCGTGCTCCACGACATGTTCGGCCTGCAGTTCGACGAGATCGGCCCCATGGTGGGGCGCACGCCCGAGGCGACGAGGCAGCTCGCGAGCAGGGCCCGGCGCCGGGTAAAGGGAGCAGAGGTCGCCTCGCCCGAGCGAGATGTCACCCGCCAGCGGGCAGTGGTGGACGCCTTCTTCGCTGCCGCCCGGGCCGGCGATTTCGAGGGCCTAGTGGCTTTGCTCCACCCCGACATCGTGCTGCGAGCCGACTTCGGCCCCGGCCGGCCCAACCGCTCGGCGGTGTTCCACGGCCCCGCGGCCGTGGCGGGCCAGGCGCGCTTGGCCAACGCCGCCGCGCAGGTGCACCCCGCACTGGTCAACGGCGCAGCAGGCGCAGTTATTACCCTGCGGGGTCGACCGGTCGCCGTCCTTGGTTTCACCGTAGCCGAGGGCAGGATCGTCGAGATCGACGCCATCGGCGACCCCACGCGCGTGGCGCGGGTCGCCGCGGCCGTGCTCGGGGGCGCATAGGCCGTCCGCAGTTTTTATGTGTTTTATGTGCGCTCCACAGCTCAGGGCCGGCCCGCATGCGCGCGGCGAGGTGAGGAGGGTGCCGGTCCGCTACGTTTGTCCGCAAGATCATGGCTGGTACGTGTTCCGTGCGGCGAGCGTTTGGCATGACGGCTGTGGCCGCTTTGACCCTGCTAACCCCCGCCAGCCCGGCGGCCGCCTCTGCAGCGTCGGCACGGCCCGCCGTGGTCCTGTCCGTCCGGGCCGTGCCCTGGGTACTGCCTGCCAGCGGTGGCTTCGTGACCGTCACCGGGCGCGTCAAGGACGCCACCTCCTGCCGGCTGGAACTGCTCTCGAGCTATGCCATCCCCGTGGCGTACCCTGCCAAGTCCGAACCCTGTGGCGGTGGCAACTTCAGTGCTCTGGTCAGCTTCGGCGCCAACCTCGCCTCGGTCGGCCGTACAGTCAAACTGGCCCTGGTTGCCCGCAGCGCCACCTCCATGTCCAGTGGCCGGTTCTACGTGCACCTCGAGCCGGGCTACCACGCGGTGCCGCCGACCCCGGTGCTCCCCGCCGGGGCGCCCGAGCTCCCTGTCAAAGACATAAAGGACCTAATTTGGTCGGGTTACGTGGCGCTCGGCGGGCCGTACAGTGCCGCCAGCGGTACCTTCACCGTCCCGAGTTTGCGACCTGGTGACCCGCACGGGGCGGGCGTGTCCGAGTGGGTCGGCATCGACGGCCTCACGAGCTCGGGCGCCTTTGTCTACCCTCCCCCCGACGGCACCCCGCTCATCCAGGCGGGAGTGGACGAGACACCCGACCCGAGCAGCCCTGATGGCTACGACGTGCAGCCCTGGTGGGAGGTCCTCCCGGCGTCGTCGACCAACATAGACGGCCTCGTTATAAGGGCCGGTGACACAGTGACGGTGACCGTCTGGGAGGCGGGGCGGGGCTTGTGGAAGGTACAGGTCGCAGACGACAGCAACGGCCTCGCCTTCACGACGCCTCCCGAGCCGTACGTCGGCCCGGGGATTAGCGCCGAATGGGTAGTCGAGAGGAAGTCGAACTGCCCCGGGCTGAATGCCTCCTGTCGTCCTATAAAGCTCGCCGACTACTCGCCCTCGGTTAGCTTCCGCGCCATGGGCATGGCTGGGGGCCCTCAGACAGCGCTTTGGCGCATGCTCATGGTGCAGAGCGGCCAAGTGGTCGCCACGCCATCGGCGTTCAGCCCAAAGGGGTTCTCGGTTAGCTACACAGGGCCGAGGCCCGCTGGCAGTAGCGCAGGCACCTGAGCCCGACCGCCGGCTTCGCCCGAAGGGCCGATCGGCCAAGCTGAGGGCCCCGGGTGGCGACTCCCCGGCCGAACATTGACAACTCCCCGGTCGAACAGTGGCGACTCTGCTGGACCGCGCCGAATACTTGGTTAGTTGCAACGGCTGTCACAGTGGCAAAGGCCACACCGGCTGTCCAAATATGGCACAGCCCGTAACCGGCGTGCGAGGCCACGACTGTTGCCCGCCATATTGTCCGCGCGCTCTCGGCATTGTGCCCGGCTAAGTCCAGGGAACAGTTGGGGAACACCGCTTCGGTAGCCATATCACAACCGGCCGAGTACGCCGGCCAGGAGAAAGGAGCCGAAGTGAACAAGCCCAAGATCAGCGCGGCCACAGTCCTCGCCGCTGGGACAGGGGCCATTGCCGCCGGAGCAGTGGCGCTGGCCCTGTTGCCGCTCGGGACCGCTAACGCAGCCAGGCCGACCGACCAGCAACAACGGCAAGGCGGCACGATGACCATCCAGTCCTGGGTCAACACACCCCTCACCGAAAACGGCCTGACCGCCACCGCCTGGCAGTGCAGCAAGTAAGCGGGGTCATCACCGACCAAAGCGGGGGGCCGACGTGGCAGGACGACGCCCAGTACGCGGCCCCCACGCAGATGACCGGGGCGGCGGCCACCGCTGCCGCCGGAAAAGAGTGCACAACCACGGTCCCCTCGGGCGACATCGTGCTCGTGCCGCCTCCCGAACCCGGCCAGTACGCCCTGGGTACCTACACGGCTACCCCTGGCGCCACCAGCCCAAGCCAGTACACCGGGCTGAGCTCGTTTTACAGCCAGCAGACGATCCTCGGCCAGAAGGGCACCATTTACCTAACGATCGCATCGACGTACAACGTGACCGGCAACGCGGTCGACGTGAACGGTATCGAGGGTCGCCCCAGGGAGGACCGGCCCGGACGCCACGTTCGTCATAACCGGGGGCACGGGCGCCTATACCGGGCTACAGGGCACTGGGACCTGGCAAGGCGTCTTTGTCCAGCCTGACTGGTGCTACCGGCTGGCCACCTTGAAGGTCTGGTACGTCAGCCAATAAGCGCTGGCCCCGGCGGAGGCATCATCGTCGCCCGAGCCGGCGCCGAGCCGCCTCCACTAACAGCTGGCAGATGGACCGCCAAGCCGCCGCCCTCGCCTCAAGCCGCTGGGAACACGGGGAAGGGGAGCTCTCAAACCGGGCTCCCTTTCCGCGCAGCGGTGACATAATGCCGGCATGCCCGGTGCGACCGGCGAGCCCATGCCGCTCCGGATCAACCTGCTCGGGCCCTTTTCGGTGTCCCTCGGGCCCCGGTCGGCCGGCCCCTGGGAGAGGCCGGTGGCCAAACGGCTCTGTGGCTTGGTGGTGACGAGCCCGGGCCGGCGAGTCAGCCGGGAGGCTGCCTGCGAAGCACTTTCCCGAACCTGGCTCCGGGAGAAGCGGCACGGGGCCTCTCCAAGGCGCTCTCCATGGCGCGTGCCGCCCTCGCCCTCTTGGGCGAGGCGGGCAGGGACTTGTTCCAGGCCGACCGTGCCCACATTTGGGCGCGTCCGGGCTACCCGATAGAGGTGGACTGGGAGGCCCAGGGCTCGCTGCTGCGTGCGGCGATCGACGCGCAGCCCGGCAACGAACGCGACGACCTGTTCGCCCTCGCCCTGGCCAACGAAGGGCCCTTGCTGGAAGACGAGCCAACAGCAGACTGGGCGTACCAGTTGCGCGAGCGGCTCGAGTGGGCACGCCAAGAGGCCCGGCGGGCGGCTGGAGATCGACGACGCAATGCTCAGCGACATGAGAAAAGCCGGTGCCCTCTCTGGAGCACACTTGGCCGAACCGGACGCAGCGTTCATGACCTTCGGCGTTGGTTTCCTTCTCCTTTGGCAAGGCGATTTGGAGGAGGCACGGGTCCAGTTGGAGAAATCACTGGCGATGACCGAACGCACCAGCGATGTCGTCCTGCGGGCACGCTGCCTGTGCTACCTGGACGTCACTGCCCTCAGGCGCAACGACGCGGAGGTCGTGCGCGCGACGGCGCCCCTCGCCCTCGAGGCCGCCGAAACCGCGCACTACCCCGAGTACGTCGCCGCAGCCAAGGCCCACATGGCTTGGGTGGCCTGGCAGGACGGGCGTGCCCAGGACGTGCTGGCGCTGGCCAGCGAAGCCTTGGCGTTGTGGGCGAGCACTGTCGTGTCCTACTCGTGGTTCTGGATCTTGGGCAGGACTGCGACGGCTTAGCAATCCCAGCGTTATGTCTAGCAATTCGAGTGTTCTGCCTAGACGGTACTACGGCCGCTCGCCAAAATAATGGCCCAATGCCTCCAAGCGAAGCGGAGCACATTGTGGCCGCGATCGAGGACGTAATTCAAGCGGGCTGGCGTGCGGTGGACGCATTGACCTCCGCGATTGCCAGGTCGTCTTATGCCCAGGACAGGATCGCAGAAAATGTCCCTGTTGCTGAGGCTCTCAGTGGCGTCTTGGCGCGCGGGCCCAGGCAGCAAGTCGCTTTGAGTATGGAACGCTACGAAAGTGCACTAAGGAAACTGAGAGAACGCTCAGCGCTGCTGCTCATTGAACGAGAGGGACTTACCTTCACCGAGGTTGGCCGCCGGATGGGAGTGTCACGGCACATGGTCGCCCGCCTCTACAACTCGGCCCGTACCGCCGATGACGAGGACTGAAAAAGGACCGCCAGAAAGACGCCTGGCAGAAAACGACTGGCAGAAAAAGGCGCGGCACCGCGGCAGCAGCGTGGCCGCGGCGTCTAAGACGGGCGCGGCAGTGCGGCCACCTCGGCGCGGACCTGGCCCAACCGACGGTCCGTCTGGGCCGCCAGCCACTGGATGACTTCGAGCTGGTCCTTTATGCGGCCGGCAGCGAGGGCGCGTTCCTCCTCACTGCTGGCGCGGGCCAGTTCCAGCTCGGCCAGGTCGCCCCTCAGGCTCTCCAGCCTTTTTGGCAGCGTGGACTTGAACACCCTGATCAGCGCTCGATAAGCCTCGTCCAAGCGCTTGTTGCACTCGTTTTGGAGGTCGAGGGTGCCGTCGTTGATGGTGCTGGCAGCCCAGGCGACGAGTGCGGCTCGGTCCGCCGCCCGGGCGCGGCCCTGAGCTGCCTTGACGGCCCAGATGACGCCGAAACCGGCAGCGATACCCCAGCCGAGCGGCGTGGCCGCGCCCAAGGCGGCCAGGCCGAGAGCCGGCGCCATCACCTGCGTGGCGAGCACATGGGCCATCATCCCCCCCAGGTACGTGGTCGTGATGTTGGGCATGGCACTGCCGGGATCGGTCGGCGAGGCCGCCTTGGGCAGCACCGGCGCAACGATTTCAGGTGCTGCGCCAAGCACCTCGAGCCACGGGGTGACGTCGTCGTCGAGCACGAGGGCCACCGTGAGCGACTGCCACAGTTCCTCGAGGCGACGGCGCAAGACCTCGGTTGCCTCCTCACCAAGGGCGCTGAGACCGGCGACGAGCTGGCGCGGCGCCGCCTCGCGGTCCCTTTGGGAGTGGGCAGCATGCGCTTGGAACTCCGCCAACAGAGCGCGGCGCCGCTCGGTCAGGTGGTGGGCCACTTCGTTGCGGGCACCGGTGATCCCGAAGGCAAGGTCGTCCTGCCAATCCGCGAGGCACGTCTGCCAGGCCTCGACCCGGCGGCGCAGTGTCTCGAGCTGGTCAGCGTCCTGCTCGACCACCGCGATGCTGCCCATGGCGTGCGACCGGTCGCGGTAGGCGACCTCGAGCGCGCTGCGGGCCAGGCGCAGGCGGTTGGCCAGGCTCAGCTGAGCGTGGGACGACCCGATGCTTTCAAGCTCCGCCCACAGCGCGGCGATGCCGGACCTTTCCGCCAGCCTGGCTTTGATGGCTGGGGAGCTGACGGAGCGGGCGTCGCGCGCCCACTTGACGCTCACGGGGATAAAGGTCGCGGACGCGAAACGGGGGGCGTGCTCGGCGATCAGCTCGACGTCCTCGTCCACGACCTTCGCCCAACCCGGAGAGCTGTCGACCTTGGTCACGACGAACACGACATGCTCGATACTTTCGCTGGCTTTGCGCAAGAACTCGAGCTCGGCGCGCCCGAGCGGCGCCTGGCAGGACGTGACGAACACGACGGCGCCGGCGGCCTTCAGGGCTTGCAGTGTGACGTCGCCGAGGCTGGAGTCCAGGCCGCCGACGCCCGGCGTGTCCACCAAAGCGAGCGACTGCAACCGTGGCTCGGGCAGGCGCACCTCGACCCACGACGGACGGGGGGACGCGTCGACGTGTGCCCAGCGCACCACTTCTTCGGGCTCCACAACCAGCTCTGACTGCTCACCTTCGTTGACGAAATGGACCGTGGCCGCCGGCTCGGCGGCGAACTGCAACGTGCAGTACGTGCCCGACGCCACGTCGGCGTCTTCGGGCAGCAACCAGGGCTGGCCGACGAGCTCGTTGACAAGTGAGCTTTTGCCTGTGCTCGGCTCCCCGACCACGACCACGGTGGCCACGCCCGTGCCGCCACCGTCGCTGCGGTCGAGCAACATAGCCGCCGAGGACGCACCGAAATGTTCCAGCTTTTGCCTGACCATGGCGACGAATTCTTCGACCCCTTCGCCAGGGCCGGGCGTGGTGCTCGCGCCGGGCACCTCAGGACCTGCCTGCGTAGCTGTAAACGATCACGCTGGCGGCGCGCAGGGACCGGCCGCGGTCCTCGTAACCAACCCTTTCTGCAGAAGCTACGACGTCGTCGAGAGCCGGGTCGGGGGTGTTGGTGATGCCCACCGAACAGTGCCGTTCCGGGTCGAAGCGCTCGCCGGTGGGGTCAACCTCCCTAACGCCGGCCTCGGCCAGGGCGTCGCCCAAAATCCGGCGGACAGAGCCGCCCGAGACCATGTCCCGGGCGCGTATGCACGCCTCGACGAGCGCCTGCCTGCCGTCCCCGTCGCCGACGACAACCGGGCGGGCAGGTACCAGCGCCGCACCCGGCAGAGCCGTGCCGCGGCCCGTGTCACCGGCCGGGGCGGCACCCGCTCCCCGGCGCCGGCCTACGAGGTAGCCAACGACGAAAAGCACTGCGGCCGCAGCCAGGGCGACCCACACAACCGCAGGCGTGCCCGAGGAGTTATGGACCAGCGTGTGCGTGACCGGGACGGCCGGGTGGGCCGGGGCACGGTGAGGACCGAGGGAGCGCATTTGTGGCGATTTCATTTAGCTTTCCCCCTGCATCCGCTCAACACAAAGCTCGACGGAGCGGGCGACGACGCGGGCGGCGCTCCGTCCAGGCACACTCAGTACCGTGTTGGACAACATGAGCCAGCGCGAGATCTCGGCCGCAGCTGCCGCGGCGCCGCCCTCGCCGGTGGCACCGATGACCTCCATGCGGTGCAGGGGGTCCGGATAGCCAAGTACCCCGAGCGCGTCCTCGGCATCTTGGTCTGTGAAACCCGCCCGGCCCGAGGCGATGACCGACATCGCCCGCAGCTCTTCGAGCGGGTGCATGGCCGGGTCGATGCTCAGGTCGTCGATAGCCCGGTTGACCAAACGCCGCGTGGCGACGTCGACGGCACTCCCGCTCACACTTTGGCGCAATGTCGCCAGTGCCCGGTCCGCCTTGAGCGCGTGGCTGCGGGAGTGGAAGCGGCGGTCCACCTCCTGCTCCAAGGCATCCACGCCAGAACATTGGCGCAGCGTTCGCACCATGGCAGGTGCCGATGCCTGCGGGCCGAGCTCCAGCAGGGCGGTCAAGCCCACGCGCCGCAGGCGCTTCCACAGCCCCTCCCAGCGGCGCGGCTCGCTGTCGCCGGTCCACTCGCTGAACGACTCGATCTCCATCAAGGCGTCGTCGCGGGCGTTGTCGTCCAAGGCTGCGAGCGAACGGACCGCAGCGGCGTCGGGCTCGCTGAAATTGCAGGCTGCGGTTTCGGCCAGGAGCCCGATGACCGGCACGACCTTGGCGACGCTACGGCTGAGCCGCCTGGAGTGGTTGGCGGCCAAGCGGGCCGCCTCGCGCCAGGCGCCGGCCGCATCCATGGTCACCTCGTCTGCCTTGGCCAGCACGCCGAGGGCGTTGGCGGGCTCGGCGTGCAGGCCGAACGAGGTGCTGCGGAACTGGCTCAAGACCGCCTCCTCGTCCTCGTGCACTTGCGAGTTGAGCACGAACAAAATGGCGTCGGCCGTCCTCGCCGCCGCCCGTGAGCCCTCGTCGATGCCGAGGAAACGGACCGTCTGCAAGCTGTTGTCCTCGTCGAGCGAATTGAGCCCCGGGGTGTCTATGAGCGTGGTGCCGCGGAGGCGCTCGAGGCTCAGCTGCACCTCTATCGACTCGACCATGCGGGCCTCGACCGAGACGAGTTTCTCAGGCAGCGAGCGGTCTTCGGCAAACGCGAACGGCACGCGGCCACCGTCGTAGGTGCGCGCCCACGCGCCGTTGGCGGCCCCGAAAGACAGCCACGTCACCTTCTTTGTGCACTCACCTTCGTCGGTGGCCGCAACCGGGTACCCCAAGAACGCGTTCACCAGGGTTGACTTGCCCGAGGAAACGCGACCGACGAAGGCCAAGCGGAGTGGCTGGAACAAGCCGCGCGCCGCGGCTCGTACCGCGGGGACGGCGTCCGCCGGCAAGCGATCGACAGCTCGCCAGCAGAGGTCTGCCACTCGGCCCACCAGGCCGTCGGTGCCGGGGTCGGCCTGCGCCGGTGTCACGACCGAGCCGGCCTCATCGGGGCGGTCGGCTTGGTCGAGGGTTGGCCCGAGGGCTTCACCCGGCGGCCCATGTTCTTGGCCACGGCCGCGCCGGCGGCAGCGAGGCCCAGCACGACAGGCAGCAGCACCACAGGGTGCGGGACAGGGATCTTGGGGATGTCGAGGTGCGGGAGCGGCGCAGGCCCTGTGCCCGCCGGCGACAGGTTGCCTTCCTCGACCTCGTGCACGGCGATGCTGGCGGCGACGGCGTCCGCCCCCCCGACCGGGTCGGCCGTCACAAGCATCGCGTAGTCGCTCGCCGACCAGGCCTCGAGGAACGTCGTCAACGGGACCTGCTCCTCGTTACCAGCGGGCGTGCCCGGATCGGACAGCGTGACGACACCGGTCTCGGCGTTGATGCCCGTGACGAGCAGGGCATGGTCTGGCGCGCCGGAGGCGTTGTAGGCGGTCTCGCTGCCGTACCAGATGGGACTGGCGTTGACAGCCAGGATAATGCTGCGGCCATCGGCGAGATCATGAGCGAGCGTGGCCACCGCCGACTGGGCGTCTGTGCCCGCTTGGCTGACCTCGGACGGAATGTCGAACGATCTCAGTAGTTCCTGGGCTTGCGGCAAGGTGAGGCCGGTGGAGGGGAGGCCCAGGTGGTGAGCTTCGGTTTCCACAAGGTTGAAGCTGTGCAGGGTGATACCGGTTTGCGCCTCGATCACTTCGGTGACCGAAGACGGGACGCAATAGCCGTTCTGCTCCTGCGCGAACCAGTAGGGCTGGTACTCGCCGGGGTCGCCGATCTCATGGGACGGCACCTGGTTCGCACCTTCGTGACCCGGCGCGGCCGGCAACTCGGTGCTCGCGGGCGATGGGTGGCCGAGCATGCTGTCGGGATGGTAGTAACCCTGCTGGCCGAGGGGGTCGAGCTCCGGATGGGCGTGCGGCTCGTGGCCCTGCTCAGCGCCGCTCGGGTCATGGGGTAGGTGTGTCATCGTTTGGCTCCTTGGGGGATGGCTGGTACCGAGCAAGGCTTGGCGAGCTCTCAGCCGGCACTCAACAGTTGCTTGACGATGTTTGGACACGGCTCGGCGTGGGAAAGTTCCGCGCCCTTTTGGGCCGGCCGCCCGGAGCACTCGTAAGTGATAACGTGCAACGCTAGCTGAAGCTCTGGCCTGGTCCTAGGGGGGCGTCACAACAAGTGGGGGCAACTCAGTCGTGACCGGTCAGGACCGCGATTTGGCAACGCTGGACGACGGTGCTTTGGCTACCCGAGCCGGCGAGGGCGACCGGGCTGCGATGGAAGTACTGCTGGAGCGCCATTTCGATTTTGTGCACGCGGTCTGCCGGCGCATCGTGGACGACCCACAGCTGGCCGAGGACGCCCGTCAAGAGACGCTGTTCCGCGCCGCTCGCAGGATCCGTTCCTACAACCACGAAAGTGCTTTCAAAACTTGGCTTTTCAGTATTGCCCGGAACACGTCGCTCAATCTTGTGCGGGCCCACCATCCCCGCGCCGAGCTCGACCCCGACCGGGGCGCACGACCGTCCACCTCGGGCCGTGCGCAAGAGCGTGCCGTCGATGACCGGATGGAGATCGATGCCGCACTGGAGCGCCTGGCTGGCGAGCGCCGCGACGTCATCGTGCTCCGCTACCTCTGCGACCTGCCCTATAACGAGATCGCCGAGGTGCTCGACGTCGAGCTGAACACCGTCAGGACCAGGTTGTGGAGGGGTCTTGCCGACATGCGCAAGCTGCTCAAGAGCCCCGCGTGGGCGAGCGGGGCGTGAAGTGCCCGCCGGCAGGCTGCACAGATTTGAGCGGGATATGGGAGACTGGGGAAAATGGACGACCCGCTAGCTACCAGGGATCCCGAGGAAGACCTCGACAACGCGGCTACGGCGCGATCGCTGCGCGAGCTCTTCCAGCACTTCCCGCCGGCGCCGGTTTCGCCCGAAGAGCGCTCGGCGGCAGTTCGCTCAGCGATCGACCACGCGTGGGAGGGCGGGCGGCCGCCCGCTGACCCAGCAGAGCACGCCTCCTTGCACCACCCCGCCGGCGTGCCCGCGGGGCACGTCCACCCTGCGGTCGACTACTCGGCCGGAGATCACCCAGAGCTACCGCCCCTGAGCGCCGAGGCAGCGCACCCCGCGGCATGGGAGCAGCACCACGACGGCGGGGCGCACCCCCACCAAGCCTGATCGCGCCGGGGCGGCGACCTTCCGAGCGCAAAAGCACCGAGTAGGCGAGTGGCACTAAAGGCGACCAACGGCAACAAACCGTGGCAGCTGGCGATCGATTTTGGGACCACGTCGACGGTGGCGGCGACACGTGATGACACCGGGCAGGTCGAGCTGCTCCAGGTCGAGCCCGACACCTACCGTATGCCGTCTGCGGTGTTCAGAGAGAGGAGCGGGCGGTTGGTCGCCGGCCGCCGGGCCGACAAGCACGCCGAGGACGCCCCCCTCAACTACAACGCCATGCCCAAGCGGGAGATGCGGTGGTCCACCGTCCGCTTGGGCGGAGAAACCGTGCCGGTGACCAAGACCGTGGGAGCCGTGCTCGCCAGGGTGCTCGTCGAGGCCTTCCGCCAGCGCGGGCCGTACCCACCGAGCGCGATCGTGCTCACCCACCCCGTGCGCTGGGGCGACGACCGCCTGAGCCGGCTCATGAGCGCGCTGGCGGAGGCTGCCCAGATGGCGGCCACCGAGTTCGAGGCGGCGCGCATGGGAGAGCACCGCGCGCTGGTCACCAAGTTGCCGGTCGCCACCTTGGTGCCCGAGCCCGCCGCGGCCGCGCAGCATTACGCGACGGCCCACCGCCTGGCCGAGAACGAGACTCTGGCCGTCTACGACCTCGGCGGGGGCACGTGCGATATCGCGGTACTCCGCCGCTTGGAGGCGGCGTCCAACCCCGCCGGCGATTTCCCCTTCGAGGTGCTCGCCGATGATGGCAAGGACGATGTCGGCGGTGCCGAGTTCGACAACACCTTGTTCAAGTACCTGGGCGACAAGTACTTGGCGGGGCACCCCGCGATCTGGGACCGGCTACAGCACCCGGGGGCCGACGCGCACTGGGTAGACCAGCAACGCAGGATGCTCGACAACGTTCGTGAGGCGAAGCAGTACCTGAGCACCAGCTGGCAAGTCGCCTGCCGGCTGACCACTGACCCCGACGTGGAGATCTTGGTGCAGCAATCTGAGCTCTGGGACCTCGTCAAGCCAGCCCTCAATGATTCGGTCGACATCTTGGCCGATGTCATCGCCACGGCTGGCTTGCGGCCGGACCAACTCGCTGGCATCTACCTGGTCGGCGGGTCGGCGAGACTGCCGCTGGTGCCAAAGCTCATCGGTGAGCGGCTGGGGGTCGAGCCGACAGTGCTGGACGACCCGAAAGCCGTCGTTGCCCGGGGGGCGCTCGTGCGGCTGCCGGGCGCCACGGTACCGGTGCCGCCTCCTCCCCCCGTGCTGCCTCCTCCCACAGCGGAAGGCCCTCATCAGGTACCGCCTCCTCAATGGCCGCCCCCTGCAGGGTGGTCGGCACCCGTCTCGCCGCCCGTAGCGCTAGGGATGAGCCCGACGCTCGTACTTTCGGGCTGGCGCCCAAGCCGGCTGGCGCAGACCAACCAGGTCTACGGGAAGGCACGCGGAGCCCTCACGCTGCGCTCCGGCACGGACCGCGTCGCAGTGGTCAACGTTGCCCAAGCCGCCAGTGGACCGTTCGCGCTCCCGACGCGCGCCCGGATCGAGGGCGCCGCGCTCAAGAAGCAAAAGGGCTATGCAGAGCTGGAGGTCGTCAGCCTTAGCCCTTCCCCCTACGGGCACAGCTGCCGGCAGCGGACTTATAAACTTGGCAGCTCGGGCGAAACATGGGCGCACCGTTACGTGCACATCGGGGTGCGTGACATGGTCGTGGTCGCCCCGCAGCGCTGCTTGTTCGTGGCGGACCAGTTCAGGTTCGACGGGCCGTTCGACCTGAAGGGCCTAAAGGACCACTTCCGCGTGGGTGTGTCCTGCTCTCCCCCGCCGGGTTGGGCGCCAAGTTGGCAGATGTCGCTGGACCTGCAGGGCCGCCGCCACCTGACAGCCTACGAGGAGCCCGTCGACGGTGACGCCGCGCCATGGCTCGACCGTTGGCAGTCGGTCCTCACCGGCGAGCTCAAAGGGCCGGTCCTGTGGTCCAAGCCGGGGACCTTTCTCGGCAACAAACCTTGCCGGGTGATCGGCATCGGGCCCGAGAAGCCTGACGGCGCCTGCGCGGTGACCTATATGGGTGTGGTAGCCGGACGGGGTTATGTGCTCGTGACCGAGCGGATGGCGGTGGCCGAAGCGGCCAAGGCGGTCGCGGTCTTCACCATCGGCTAAAGAACGCCTGCAGCGAGCCCTCTCGGCAGGCGGGTGGGGCGCCGGGAACTTCTTCGTGCGCGCCGGTGTCCAAGCCAGGCGACAACAGCACCGCCTCACGAAGAAAGGACACGTAGTGAGCACCATCAAGCCTTATGGCCCTGAGCGCCTGGAGGAGCTGCTGACAGCCCTCGGCTGGACGACCTTCCGCAGCGCCGACGGCCGGGCCTATCTGAGCCTGCACCCCAGCGATTCCCCCGTCAACGAGATACGTGCGATCTGGGCCGCCGAGGGCCACGACAGGTCGGTCCACGACATCAGGGTGACCAGCCCGTCCTGCACCTACCCGGCTGGCGAAAGCCCTGCTCTGCTCGCACTGGTCAACGAGTTCCACAACGAACGGCGCTGGCCGAAGGCCTACCTGCGGCCGATCGCCAATTCACGCGTCCAGCTCGTGGCCGAGATGCAGTACCCGCTGGCCGACGGCGTGCACGACGAGCTCTTGGAGACCCTCACCCGGCTCGCCTTGGCAACCGCGAACGACTTGTTCGGCTGGGTCAGCGAGCGTTACCGGCCACCGGCCCCATCCGAGCTCGACATAGACGAACTCGAGCTCCGGCTCCGCCGGGCAAGTTAACCCGGCCCGACCGGCGTGTGCCCGCCCGCGCAATTAGTGGGCGGGCACGGCGCCCAGGCGGTCCCCCCGGACGCGACCGGGTGTCACCGCTGCAGCAGGCAAATACCGGGAACTCCTAAACGCGCGGCGGTGTCCAAGTAGCTGCCTAGGCGAACACAAACCCCGCGGTGCGGCCGGCCGGCTTGACGGTCCTCCAGCAGGACCGGCCCGGCCGGGCCGCTCCGGCAGCTAACCCCTCGAAAGGGAGAACACAATGGGCACAAGGGAACTCAAGCGTTTCGCCCAGCACCCGCACACGCGGCGCGCAGGGGCGCGATTTTCGGGCAGCCATGCCATCGCTTCATCAATTATGAGCGTGCTGAGCCTGGCCGCGGCCGCCTCATGGGCCGGCCACACCGTGCCGCCGGTCGTCTCTACAGCGGTAAATTCCCTCCAGGACAGCAGCAGCTGGTCGGGGTACGGGGTAACGGGAAATTCATTTACGGACGTGCAGGGCACCTTTACGGTCCCATCGATCGGCGCAGGCTCACAGTGCGACAAAGAGATGCTCTCAGAATGGGTAGGCATCGACGGGCTCGACAACCACGACCTGATCCAAGCAGGCATATCGGAGCTGATGCAGGGGGGTTGCACGCAGGACGATGTGGTCCTGTACGCGTGGTGGGAGATCCTGCCCGCCCCCAATACCATGATCAGCTCCATCGACGTCAGCCCGGGTGACACGATCAGCGTGCACATCTACCGTTGGTTACGTCAAACATGGGAAATACGTGTGGCCGACGAGACGACCGGGCAGGCGTTTAGCGTCCTAGAACAATACAAGGGCGCCGCCGCCTCGGCAGAATGGATAGTTGAGGCGCCGACGCTCACCTCGACATGCAACGGTACCTGCCCTCTCGCCCCCTACTACCCCGAGATCGAGTTCTCCAACGTCGGTTTCTCGGGGAACGCGCAACAACTGCGCGAGATCACAATGTACCAGGCTGGCTCCCGCGTCTCGACGCCCTCCGCCCTTTACGGCACCGGCAGCGATTTCTTTACGAGCTACGGGAACTGAGCACAGGTTATCTTGGGGCGGGATGAGCACGCCTCCCAAGATCTCCCCGTGACGGAGGCGTAGGCACTCGCTGGCGCCTCCGTCACGGCTGTAAAACCGGCCGGTTGCGCGTCGGCGAGGCCTGCCTCGCCCGCAGCCGCGCTCTTCACTGCGTTGGCTGGCCCGGCCCGCCCGTCACAGTCCCGAGGACCGCGTCTACAACGTCGGCCACCTCTGTCCGAGTCGTGTAATCGGGATGGACGTCGGCCCACCGGGCGCGGCGGTCGGCGTCGACGACGACAACCGCCGGCATCGGCAGCCGGACGTCACCGCCCTCGTTGACCTCGGCTAGGTCGAGCCCGAGGGCAGCCTGGGCGGCGCGGACTTCTTGTCTGCCGTCATCGACGATCCCGAGCGCCCCTGCCAGCGCGTTGCCCGGGTCAGAGACCACCTCAAATGCCAGCTCGGCCTTCTCCTTGGTCGTGAGCGACTCGTCGGGGCGCTGAGGGCTGACTGCGACCATTTGCACCCCGAGGTCCTTGAGCCGGGGGAGGAGCTCGGCCTGGTAAACGCGCAGCGTCAGGTTGCAGTACGGGCACCAGCCGCCCCGGTAGAACACCAGGACCCCGGGCGCTCCCCCGAGCGACTGCGCCAAAGTGGTCGTGCCGCCCGCGGCGGTGAGCAGGGTGGCGTCGGGCAGCTCGGTGCCGCTCGGGACGACCGGGGCCGCCAGCGAGCGCAGGCCCGCCTGTTGGGCGGCGAACACGGCGGCGACCTCGGCGGGGAGCCGTCCGGCGGCGGCAGCCTTAGTGGCAGAGAGCTGGTCGTTGAGGTTGGGCATGGCTTCCTCCCGTGGGCAATTGGACTGTACAGTCCACTTCAAGGCTCCACTTCTACCACGTCCCGCCCAGCAAGTGGACCAAATAGTCCACATTTGTGGCACAGTGGCAACGTGACCAGCACAGCTAGCACCGAGCGGGGCCGGCGCACACGGCGCCGGATCGTCGACGCGGCTCTGCAAGTTGTCGCAGAGCGTGGCGCCAACGCCGCCAGCCTGGACGAGGTGGGCGCGCGGGCGGGCACCAGCAAGGGGCAGCTCTACCACTATTTCGACGACCGCAACGACCTTCTGCGGGCCGTTGCCGAGGCCACCAACGAGGCTGTCCTGGGTGCACAGGCAGGCCTGCTCGCCGATCTTGGGACAGCTGCAGGCATGCGGGCATGGGCCGACGCCTTGGTGGCGCTCAACGAGTCGCGCCACGGCGCCGGCGGCTGCCCGATCGCGTCGTTGGTCACTCAGGTTGGCGAACGCGACGAGGCTGCGCGGGCGGTGTTGGCGGGCGGCTTCGACCGCTGGGAGCTCGCCATCCGATCAGGGCTTGTGGCACAGGAGAAGGCGGGCGAACTGAGCCCCGACGTCGACACAGCGTGGTTGGCAGCCAATGTCCTCGCGTCGCTGCAGGGCGGCTTGGTGCTCGCCCAAGCGAGGCGCGACCCCGGCTCCCTGCGGGCATCGCTCGATGGCGCCCTTGCCCTGGTCGACAGTCACCGGCCGCGCAGGCCCGGGCGCTCGTCGATGACCAAGAGCCGCGGGTCGCCGGGCCAAGGTTGGTGCTGACTTGCACCAGTGTTGCGCCACCCGGTGCCACCACCTCGGCGATATGCAACACACTGCGGCGAGATCTGCCTAGCACAAGTACAACGTACGTCCCTGCTCCTCGCGCGCGCTTGGCGGAGCGGTTATCGCTGCGACATGTCGTACGCGCTCACCGACGCAACCGCCGCCTTTGCGGCGCCGAATAAACAAGCACAGCAGCGGGTTTCCCGGTATAGCAAACTGGGCGCCGGAGGTAGCCCGTTGCTCGGCTATAGTTCCGCTGTGGTCCGCTCGCTGGCGTGGGTAGCCCGCCCGATATGCATCATCTCAGTCGCGGTGCTCCTGCTCTCGGCCGTGCCCGTCCAGACGGCATCAGCCTTGGCTACAGGGGATGCCATCACGGTGCTCCTTGACGGAGTGGATGCTGCCGGGTCGCCCTGGGTGCGCATCGTCGCCAGCGGGACGAGCGAGCTCGACTGTCCACCCATGTGCGTGCTGACCGGTGTTGCGCCAGGCGTCCATCTCTCGATATTCGACGAGTCGCCGATGACCCCTTCCGTCCCGCCGAGCCCGGAATACGACTTGGCTGGATGGAAAGGGTGCGACCAAGTAGAGGGGAAAGGCTCGAGCTCGATCTGCGAGGTGGTAACCGGCCGCGCTCGCACCGTGACTGTAGGCCTACTTTTCCGCCCACTGGTCACTGTCAGCTTTGTGGGCCAATTGCTCCGCTACGCCAGTGGTGGGGCGGCCGACGTGGTCGCTCCGGGTTTCGATGACCAGCTGAGCTACTGCGGTGTCGGCCTGCACGGCCAGACCTATTGCTGGTTCCATGCCGAGGGGGAGGAAGGTTCCGACGTAGAACTAAGCGGTACCGCAGATGGCTCACCCACTGGCGACGGCGGCGACCACGTCCGGATCGAACAGCTACAAGGCTGCTGGACCAAGGTCGTCGACGAGTACAGCGGCTACGGCCGCAGGTGCGCCGCTCATGTGACTTCGCCTGTGGTGGCTTTGGCCGTCGTGGTGGCGTGCAACAGGATCACGCAGCTCGCCCATCCCGCCGACTGCCGGAGCGGCGGCGCGGGCCAAGGCGACGGCAGTTCTCAAGCAGAGCACAGCTTTTACCGCACGAGAGCAAACACGGCACCGCTCGGTGCGCCGCTTACCGCTCCTGCAGCCAATCCCGCAGACGATGCCGGAAACGAGGCATCGGTGGCCGAGGACGCCTTGGCGAGCTTGGAGCAACGCATCTTCCAGCTTGCCCAGGCAGCCGTGCTCACGGCTGCACCCGGTCAGGCGTACAGTGCGTTCCAGAGGCTCGTAGCGAGCACGATCACGGTGAACTTGGGAGCGGCAGCTAATGGGGCCAAGGTCGAGCTGAGCGCGAGCATCGGCGGGCAAGGTGTTGGTTCGGCCCGGGCGGTGGTGCGGGGCGGCACGGCCCACATGCGCCTCGACCTGGACGGTTCGGCCCGAGGCGCCTTTTCACGGGCGAGCGGCTCGCCGCTCACATTGCAGTCGCAGCTGGACCAAGCCGGCCACGACCCGGTCGTGGTGACTGCGTCCGGTCAAGTATCTTCGGCTTCTGGGCTCAGTTTTTCGCTCCCGCCGCCACCTGACTTGGTGGCCCCCGTGCCGCAACTCGGGCCTCCGGCTCCCCCGACCACAACTCCAGCGAGCATCGCGGTCTCAAGCGTCGCTTTTCACGGTACGCCTGCCCAGCCCATGATCGTCGTCACGGGCAAGGGCTTCGGGGACCGCCCGGTCCCCTCGCCTAGCTACACGCCGGCCGGCCACTCATATTGCCCAGCGGTGGCGGGAAATGACGGCCTCGATTACGGCACCAGCCTTTGGCTGTCGGGACCGGGCAAATGGTCCGCCGGGCGTTACCGACCGGAGCTCAACGAGCTCGACTGCATAGGCCTCATCCTCGTCAGTTATTCCACTACGGCTATCGTTTTCAGGCTGGGCGCGTACTACCAGGACCCAAAGCTGGCGAAGTTGACGACCGGGAGCAGCTACACGCTGGGCGTCGGCGGATTTCAACGAACGGGCACCGTAAGCTATACGCGCTGACAGATTTACCTTTTGACCTTGGCGTTGCTATGGGCGGCCAAGTGCCAGTTCTCGGGTTCCCGGAACGGCACCTGCCGACGAGCGGGTCAGCCGGCGGAGGAGCGCCGCGCGCTGATCCTGCCGAGCGCCTCGACTACCGAGCTAGGCGAGCAGTCCTTTACTGACACGCTCAGGTGGCCGCCTGAGCTGAGTTGCGAGACCGCCGCCACGGCGGTTGCCGCCAGCGTCCCGTCAGGCCCGGCGGTGCCGAGGGCGAAGATGGCAGTACCGGCCTGCAGTTGGCTCGGGCTGGCATTGGGTACTACGACGAGCGTGCCGCCTGAGGTAGTCACCGGGACCTGGGCTCCACTGGACGTTACGAGCGTGAAGCCGCCGGGGCCGGCGTCCGACACCGTCCCCTGGAGGGGGACGAAGCCCGGCGGGTTCACCGCGGCGAATGGCTGGCCGACGGTGACGATCGCCGCCTGGACCGTCCCATCGGAGCTGTAGCCGCGCACCATGACCGACGCTCCGTCGGAGATGTCGTCCAGCAGCGCTCCCGACATGCTCAGGAACGTGGACGCCGTGGTAGCCACCGTCACGGTTTGGCCACCAGCGGTTTGTACGACCAAGCTGGCGCCGTTCACCTGTTCAAGGGTCCCGTCGGCCTGTTCGAGCTGGCCGCACCCGGTCACCGCGGCGAGGAAAGTACCTCTGCCGAAACCGGATACGTGCACGTGTACGAGCCCGGTCGCGGCACCTACCCCAACGAAGAGGGCGAGCGCCGCTGCCGCGCTGCCGGCTACCAACATCCCACGCCGCCATGGGCCGCGGGCACGCTGGCGGGTGAGCCGCGAGCCAGGCCGGGCCGCTTCCGGCGCGGCGGCCGCCAGGCCACGGACCCCGTCGGCGACGAGGTTCCACCGCTTCGATTCGAGCTGGCAGCGTTCGCAGCCGGCCAGGTGCTCCCTGGCCCGCTCGCCTACCGGCTGGCCGGCGGCGCCAGCGATCAGGTCGCCGAGGTCCAGGTGCGTGTCGTGAGTGCCTAGGTGCGTGTCGTGGGTGCCTAGGTGCGTGTCGTGGGTGCCAGTATGGTCTGCGTTCATCTGTTCCTGCCCTTCTCGTCGAGTGCCCGGTTGAGCGCGGAGCGCGCCGCGCCCAGCCGGCTCTTCACCGTTCCGACCGGGATCTCCAGCACGGAGGCGACCTCGGGGAGGCTGAGCCCGGAGCCGAAAGCTAGGCCCAGCACCTCCCGGTGGGCTGCTGCGAGCTCCCGGATCGCACCCTGTACCTCGGCTAGCTCAGCCCGGTCCAGAGCCATGACCTCAGGTCCCGGGCCTGGGCCCGGCTGATCGGCCAGAGAGACGTCATCGACGACCCGTAGCCGGCGGCCTCGCAGCCGGTCCCGGGTCTGGCGCCTCGCGATGGCGATCACCCAAGAACGCACGGACGACTCGCCGCGGAACGAGCCCGCCCCACGCCAGACAGCGAGCATCGTGTCTTGCACGATCTCCTCAGCAAGCGCCCGCTCGCCGACCACCAGTTGGACCTGAGCAGTCACCACCCGGCCGTGCTCACGGTAGAGCAAGGCCATCGCGTCCTCGTCGCCCTGGCCGATCCTGCGCAGCAGCCCAGCATCGTCACAGGCGGCATCACGGGGGGCGGTCAAGGCCGTGCCGATGTCGCCGTGCGGACCGTTCACCTACAACCTCCCGAGGTTTGTCTCGGACAGTAAGTAGCAAGAAGTGACGACGCGGTTCGGCTCATCGGCGATATTTCCGGCTAGCCGAACGGGGCGTGCCCGGCCATGACCGAGCCTGTCCCCGGGCCGGCACCGCGCAGGCCGCCGCGGCGTTACACGGTGCCCGTGCTCACGCGCACCAGTGCGAGGTCGCCAATTGGAGAAGTCCCGGGACGGCAGTGATGGTGGGACCGGGCCTCTTCAAGCGCCGATCGCGCGCAGCTCGGTAAGTGCTGCAGCATCGAGGCGATCAAGAACCTCTAAGGACCGAACGTTTTCGGCGACCTGCGCGGAGGTTGTCGCGCCGAAGAGCACCGCCGCCACGCGCTCGTTCGCCAAAGCAAACGCGATTGCGAGCGCGGCGGGCGTCGCGCCGAGCCTGGCGGCAAGTGTGCGCAGGTCATCGGCGGCCGCCAGGGCCCGCTGGACCTCGGGTTCAGCGAGCTCGTCGGCCATCCGGCCAGACGCCGGATGCTTCGCGTACTTGCCACTAAGCACGCCTCCGTGTAAGACAAAGGAGGCGACAACGGCCGCGCCCGATTTGTCGAGGGCCCGTAGCGCAGCCTCGGGCTCAACGTGGTGGCGGAGCCCGAGGTTGTAGGGCAGCTGTGCGGCACAGGGTGGTGGCAATCCCCGCTCCATGGCAATCTTGGCTGCCCGTTCGTGGTCCTCCGGCGGCCAGTTCCCGGTCCCCCAGGCGCGCAGCTTCCCGGATGAGATCAGCGCGCCGACGGAGGTGACGACCGTCTCGACGGGTGGTCCTCCAGGCGCCGCCCAGGAATACGCGAGATCGATGTAGTCAAAGCCCATTCGACCCAAGGAGGCGTCGAGCTCCTGGGCGGCGGTCTGGTCAGGCCAGAACTCCCACCAAAGCTTGTTGGCGACGACGACCTCGTCACGCTCCCATCCTGCGGCGCGGAACAGCTCCCCGAACAACACCTCTGAATATCCGGTGCGCATCGGTGCTTTTCCGCTTTCGTCGTCGTAACGGGCATCGTCGAGGAAGGTGACCCCGCGTTCTCGGGCGGCCCTCATCACACTGATGCCCTGCTCTCGCCCGACCCGCTCGTACGTGCGCCACGAACCGAGCGCAAGCGTCGAGACCTCGATCCCGCAAGCCCCGAGCCGCCGCCGTTGCAGGTCTTGCACGTTCGGAGCCTAGCCAGGCTGGGTCGGGCGAACGCTACTCGAGCGCAGGCAACGGCTTGCCACCGGGGCGGCCTGGCCGAGGTTTGGTGACATTCGTCCCTATCAAGCCCAAACGGCCGCTCCTATTGTCGTCTGCGCAGTGCCCGGCAATTAGGGCCGATGTTCAAGAGGAGGCAACCCGATGGGGGCGTCCAGTTCTATAAACGCGGGCGACACCGCGTTCGTTCTCGTCTCTGCTGCGCTCGTGATGGTGATGACGCCGGGCCTGGCCTTCTTTTACGGTGGCTTGGTCCGACGGAAGAACGTGCTCGCCATCATGATGCAGAGCTTCATTTCCATGGGCGTCGTCACGGTCATCTGGGTCCTTGTCGGCTATTCCCTCGCCTTCTCGGGCAACATCGGCGGGGTCATCGGCAACCTTTCTTGGGTCGGGCTCCGCCACGTCGGCGTCGCCCCCGGGCCATGGGCGAAGACGATACCGGCGCTCGCGCACTTCTCGTTCCAAGAGATGTTCGCGATCATCACGCCGGCTTTGATCACCGGAGCATTCGCTGACCGGGTCAAGTTCAAGAGCTACCTCAAGTTCCTCGTGGCCTGGAGCCTGCTCGTCTACGTCCCGATCGTCCACTGGGTCTGGGGTGGCGGTTTCCTGGCCAAGTGGGGGGTGCTCGACTTCGCCGGCGGCATGGTCGTCCACGCCAGCGCCGGCTTCGCCGCACTGGCTTCGGTGTGGATCGTGGGGGCCAGGAAGTTCGCCCCGGGTGAAAAGGCCGCCCCGAGCAACGTGGCATTCGTGGGCCTGGGCATGGGGTTGTTGTGGTTCGGCTGGTTCGGCTTCAACGCCGGCTCGGCACTGGGTGCTAATGGCGTCGCCGCGCAGGCCTTCGTCAACACCGATATCGCCGCCTCGGCTGCGATGTGCACATGGCTGCTCGTAGGTTGGTGGCGGTCTGGGAAGCCGAGCGCGGTTGGGGCCTTCACCGGTGCGGTTGCCGGGCTCGCCTGCGTCACGCCCTGCGCTGGGTACGTGCCCACCTGGGCCGCGTTCGTCATCGGGGTTGCCGCCGGGTCCCTGTGCTACCTGGCGGTGAGCCTGCGCGACCGGATGAAATGGGACGACGCCCTCGATGTGTGGGCGGCCCACGGGGTAGGCGGGCTTCTCGGGACGGTCCTGCTCGGGGCTTTCGCCTACCTGTCGGTCAACGCCGCTGGTGCCAACGGGCTGTTCGCCGGCAATGCCAGCTTCTTTGGCAAGCAGGTCGCCGCAGCCGCGCTCGTGTCGGCTTACTCCTTTGGCGTGACATGGCTGATCCTGAAGATCCTCAACCACTTCGAGCCTGTGCGCGTCCCCGACGACGTCGAGAAAGCGGGCCTCGATACTGACTTCGAGGAGCAGGCAGCCTATGGGTTGTAGGTGCCGACGAGCCGCGTCCGCAATGCCGCCATGACGGCCGCCACCCCTGCCAGGGTCATGCAGGGTCGGTTCTGTTAGGCTCGGTTCTTCGACGTGCCTTGGGGGTCCTGTCATCAGCTGCACCCGTTCAGCGCGAAACAGCAGTATTAACAATGCTGCCATGACGCGGCACCGGGTCATCATGCTGTTACTAGCCGCCGTGATGCTGCCGCTGACGATGCGCCCCTCTGACGCTGGCGCCACGACGGCAGGAGGCGAGAGGGTGCCTGCCAGCCTCGTGCCCCCGGCGGCGCCGGTCGCCGAGAAGGCGATGCGTGCTGGACCGGCCCTGTTGCCTGACCGTTCGTGCGTGGGTCTTCTATCGGCCGCCGATTTCCCGGGCACGCACTACACGGGGGAGATCGACAACAACGGACAGAAAGTTTGCACCTTTTCGGGCGGGACCTCCAAGGTCCCAACCGGCGCCGAGGTGACCCTTAAAGTCCTTGCGAGCACCGCGGCTGCTCATGCGTTCTTTATAACGATCTCGACTGCGTCGATAGCTGGTTCAGGGGTTTCTGACCAGTTCACCAAGCTCAAAGGCTATGGCAACGAAGCCGTGTACGGGCAAGTCTGCTCAGCTGATCGAACGGTCTGTGGGCTCGACGTCGAGGTACGGGTGGTCAACGACGTGTTCACCATCGCCGTGTTCCGCGTTAGCACCCCCTTGGTCAGACTAGCCGGCCAGGTCGTGGCAGAACTTTGCCCGAAGTGCAAGTTCACGACCTCCCACGCACCCATTTCCACGTGACGGTGCCACCGACTGGTTGTCAAAGTCAGCCACCTGACCGCCCGGTAACGGCACCTCGGGCGCCCGATAACGCCGCATGACTTCGGGCCAAGCCGCACGAGCGGAGTTCGCGATGCCGAACGGTCGGCACTAGCCCCATCACTACAGCGGCCCGCGTGGGCGGACGGGCGGGGCACTGGGACGACGCCTACCAGAGCCGCGGCCTAAGCGGGGTGAGCTGGTACCAAACCGTGCCCACGATGTCGCTCGAACTGGTGCGCCAGCTCGGCGTTGGGCGGACTGCTGCTGTGATAGACGTCGGTGGGGGTGCCTCGACGCTCGTCGACCATCTCGTCTGCGAGGGGTTCACCGACCTATCGGTGCTGGACATCTCCGAGGTGGCCTTGCAGGCGGCCAAGGAACGGCTCGGGCCTAGCGCCCAGGTGAGCTGGCTGTGCCAGGACCTCTTGTGCTGGGTGCCGGCGCGACGCTTTGGCCTTTGGCATGACCGGGCGGTGTTCCACTTCCTCACCGC
>DATJST010000288.1:0-2298 GCA_035503975.1 Acidimicrobiales bacterium
CCGGGCCCGTTGGGCCGCACACAACGTCCGACAGCACTTCACGGGCACCAAGCGTGTCCGGCACCCGGCGGTGGGGGACATCGAACTCACCTACGAGGTCTTCGATGTCTCGACCGATGGTGATCTGAGGCTTGTCGTCTACACCGCGCAACCCGGTTCGACGAGCGAGGACGCTCTGAAGCTGCTGGCCAGCTGGACCGCCACCGAGGCACAAAAGGGCGAGGACTTATCCACGCGCCCGTAAGGGAGTACAGGGGCAGTCGATGAGTACAGAAGGCCATACCGAATAACAGGCTGAGCCGGACAGGAATTCACGCAGAACGACGGTGATGCGCTCACCTCCCGGCTCCTCCTCGACGACCGAACGAGCCACATAATGTTCGGACCGTCACGGCTAGTAGGTCCCCCCAGCCCGGGGTGGATGGGACGTTACCGGACGAGGAAGTGACGGCTCGTGGGCGCGCGTCCGCCATCAAGCTCTGTCCGGGTGTGGCCATGGCCCCGACCCTTTCTCAGTTCCCGTCCCGGCTACAGGCCTAACTCTGGCCCTTGTTGAGCCGCGTCTCCCATACCGCGACTGGGCTGTACCTGTTGCGCTGGTGCCAGCAGCCTTCCGATCGTCGCGCGCGCGGTCACGAGGCGCTGCGCCTCATTGCGGAGGGCGGCGGCCTGGCCGACGAGCTCGGCCCAGCCAGCCGGGTCAGCCATGTCGGCGTTCAAGTGCAACAGCCGGTCGGCGATGGCGACCTCCAGCCGGGCTCGTGCCATGGCCGGGCTCTGCCTCGTGGGCGTCGCGCCCAAGGCCTCGCTGTCGAGGGCGGCTTCGATGCCAAGCGCGTGGTGGCACCACGCGGCGCGACCGGCGGATGAGCTCGGCACTGGCCCGAGCCGCCCGATCAGATAGGCAGGCGGGTCGTCGGCGAGGGCGCGGACGCGGTCGGCCCGGGTGTGGTCGAGCGCGGCGTCGAACTGGGCCAACGTGGCCTTGAGCCGTTTGCGCCCCGCGTCCGCAGCCGCGGTTGCCCGCTGGCGCTCCTGTTGATGTTGCACTAGAGAGGCGAAGCGCTCCTGCAGCTTTCCTTCGGCGGCGGCCACCCGCTCCAGGCGTTGCTCGGCGAAGACGACGCCGGCCTTGGCCGTGGCGACCTCCTGGTGGTCTTTACGTCCCCACCGACGGCGCCCGCTCTCGTCGAAGGCGGCGCGGGCAGTGCCGAGTGCCCCTTCAGCTTGTTGTCGCGCTCTCAGGGCATCGGCGAGCTGACGGCGGACGTCGTCGCGTTCGGTGGCCCGGTCGACGGGGACCCCGGCGTCGAGGTGCCGCAAGTCCCCGGCCGTGGTGGCGCGGGCGTGGCGGAGCTTGTCGACCCCGTAGGCGAGAGGGTCGTCTGCTTGCACGCAAGCGGCGACCACCTCGGCCCAGCGGCGGTCAAGCTGGCCTCGGAGGCGTACGATGTCGTCCCGGCGCCATCCCTCGGCCGCCTCGAACCGATCGAATAGGTCTTGCTCTCGGCGGAGCTGGGAAGTACGGCGGGCAAGGCCCTTGCAGTTGTCCTTGGCAGCAGCAGCACGTCCGGCGTCGGAGGCCAACTTGTCCTGCAACAGGCGGCGCTGCTCTCTGCCCCGTCGGGTCAACCCGGCGAGCGCGCCCATCGCCGCCAGCTGGTCGGCCGTGTGGGAAGCGCAAGTCTCCCTGTCGGCCAGGCAACTCTCGGCTGCCCGGAGGTCCTTGGCTAGCGCAACCAAAGCCTCTCGGCTATCTGGGGGCCGGGCGGCCAGGACTCTTTCGTGCTCCGCGATCCGCTCGCGGAGCTGACGGTCCAGTACCCAGGGGTCGCTGCGTGCGGCCAGGGATGGGTCAGGCTGGCGGGCAAGCGCACCGGCTACCTGCTCGGCCGCGTCCCGCTGATCGGCCAGGGCACCGCCGTGGTCGACGACCGCCACCCGGGCGGTGTTCCAGGTGTGGGTGGGCTGACGGGAACGGGATTGGCCGGTGTAGCCCCGGTAGGCGTCCAAGTCGGCGCTGCCGAGCAAGTGGCAGGCTTCCCAGGTGCCGCCCTGCGCCCCGTCGACCGTGCGCGCCCAGGCGTGCGAAAGGTTGGGGGAACCGTCCTTACGGGTGCCCTGCGCGAACGCCGCCGGCAGGCTCATAGCCTCCCTGCTGCCGTCGAGGCGGACAGTGAGGCCGTCGGTGTTGACGCCGGTGACCGTGGCGGTGGTGCCATTGACGAGCGGCGTGCCCGAGGGGCCGCAGCGGGCGTGGAGGAGCACCCTGTCCCCGGCCTGGTACTCCCGCTCGGA
>DATJST010000289.1:0-4901 GCA_035503975.1 Acidimicrobiales bacterium
AGCTCGAGCAGACCAGACGTGCCGGGGCCTGGTCATCGAAGGTCCTTACGCCCGATTGTTCCCTATGGCGCCGACTGGCAGAGCCTCTTGGCGATCGATCCTCGCTCCCGATCGACGGATAATGCCCGTGCGAACAGGGGAATTTTCGGTTCGGGTGCGCTCCAGAACGAACGCTCATATTATCGGGGCAAGGCTCGATAATCTGTCCTGGAGCCCGAAAGTGGGCCATTCTTGGACATGGCTGCCGAGATCGCCGAATCGGGGCGGAGGACAATCCGCTGTGTTCCGCTGGTGGTGTGTACCAGATCCACCATTTCGGGGTGCCTTGTAACAGGAACTGGGGACCGCGACCGAAGCGGACGCGAGGTTCGCCGGCGCGGCAATATCGGTCGTGGTGGCCAGCGCGCTCGGCGCCAGTCTGGTGGCCATGGCGGCGGAATGGTTCTTGCTCGTGGGCCAGGCGCGGACGGCCACCGCCGGTAGTTTCGCCGCCTTGGGCATCGGGGGCCAGCTAGGCGCCCGCCTGCCCTTGTTGGTTGGTGCGGTCGCGGCGGCCCAAGTGATCGTCTTGTCCACGACAACAATGGCCATGCGAGGGCGCCGCCTGGGAGAAGCGGGCTTCTTCGAACTTACCCTTGGCGCCCCGCGTCCTACACAAGATCGCCAGCCCTGGTCGAGGGCCTCAGCCAAGGTCTGCCCCGTCATAGCTGTCGTCGTCATTGGCCTCGGGGCGGCGCCCGGGCTCTTGAACACCTTCGCCACCCAGCGGCGACCGAGAGGGCAAGTGCAGGCTGACCAGGCCGACTAACCCCGGTCTAGGGAGTCGTCTGTTCCTCCGGTCAGGTCACGATGTTCGCGCCGAGGACCACGAGAGCCACGACGAGCTGAAGGGTGCTCTCCCACAGGGGTACGACATTGCGGACAAATCTTGTAATGCCGACGGCCCGAACGTGCAATACATAGGTAGTGGATGAGCCCAGCGACCGGGAGCTCCTGGCACGCCTGCGTGACGACCCCGGGGCTCTCGCCGTCTTCTACCGCCGGCACGTGGCCGACGTGGAGCGCTACGCCGTCCGGCGCTGTGCGCAGCCACAGGACGTGGCCGACTTGGTGGCCGCCACCTTCCTGTCCGTCTTGGACCAGGCTCCCTCTTTCGACGAGCGCCCGGGGCCGGCGAGGCCATGGCTGCTGGGGGTCGCCCACAACCTACTGGCCCGCTCCTACGCCGAACGCCAGCGCCAGGACGGGCTGGCGGCTCGCCTCGGTGGCCAGGGGAACCTCGAGGCGCAGGACTTCGCCCGCCTGGAGGAGGCCATCGACTCAGCGAGAGACCTAAAGGCAGTAGAAGCCGCCCTAGCCGACATGCCTTTCGCCCAAACCGAAGTCATCTGGCTCGCCTCCCAGGACGCCTTGAGCGCCGAGGAGGCGGCCCAGGTGCTAGGCGTCTCGGTCGCCACCTTCCGTGTGCGTTTGCACCGGGCGCGCCGCGCCTTGCGCCGAGCGCTCAAAGGCCACCACCGAGGCGACCAGATGATGGCGTTCACAGCCCAGGAGGAACCGTCCCTATGACCAACGCCCAACACGACGCTCTGTCCCCCTACCTGCGGGCGGTACTCGACGAGCTGCTGGCGCGCCAAGCGCAGCTTTCCACCACGAGTGTGCCGGGGGTGCCAACATTGCCTCCTTCGCGGGACCGAGGCCCTGGCAAATCGTGGCCCAGCCCGCGGCTATGGCGCCTGGCCGTGCGCTCGGGGATGGCGGCGCTAGCCGCGGCGGCGGTCATCTTCGCTGTCGTCCTTATCGTCCCCCGCGGAGCCGTCGTGGCGCCGAAATGGGAACTGGCCGGCGAGCTGAGCGGCTCTTTCCAGCAGGAGGACCCGGGGCCCTTGGGCTACGAGTCCGCCTCGTCTCTAACCTGCCCGAACACCACCACGTGCTACATGGCAAGTGGCCTCGGTGCGGTACAGATGACCCACGACGGCGGCAAGTCCTGGAACTGCCTACCGCAATACGGAACATTGTTCGGCGGTGTGGTTTGCGCTAGCACCAGCACCTGCGCGCTCCTGTGGGCACCCTTGGGTAGGCCGCCCCGCTTCTACTTCTCCTGGACGACCGATGGCGGGCGGCACTGGGCGTCGGCCCCTGCACCAGGCGCCTTGTCTGTCGCCTACGTCCCGATGTGCTCCGCCACCGACAGCAGCGTATGTGGCGCCCACTTCGGCCCCCTGGCCCTTTCATGCGCCACAGCAAGTTCCTGCGTCATTGTGGCGTCGAGCCCGCCACCGCTACTGAAAAGCCCGTGGTTACCGACGGTCACCGTACCGAAGGTCACCGTTCGCTCAGTGGAGCTCGTCACGCAAGATAGCGGCCGCACCTGGAAGAAAGTGAGCTTGCCCTCCCGGTTCTGGGCGGGGCAGGTCCGCTGCTTCGTTTGGGGGAGCTGCATTGCCACGGGCGAAGAGGGCGTCACCACCACAGCTCTGTACAGCGACGACGGAGGCATCACATGAGCCTCGGCGAGGGTACCTAGGCTCCGCGGGGCACTGGGCTCGCTCTCGTGCAGCGACGCAACGAGCTGCACGGCCGTCCTTGTCCCCCCGGTCGGGGCAAAGAGCACTGGGGGCGCCCTGCTTGTCTCAAAAGACGGTGGCCGGTCATGGTCGAGGCTGACCGGCCCCAAACTGGCCTCGGGTAAAGTTGTGACGAGCCTGTCGTGCCCCACTAGATCGGACTGTTGGGCGTCAGCAGACACCTGGAGCACACTGTCCTACGAGGGCCCCTTCGAAGGCCCGGACGGTGGCCTGGTGGCGTCGACCACCAACGGGGGTGCCAGCTGGCAAGTAGACCAGTTGCCGTCAACCGTTCAAGGTGTGGGAGCCGTTACATGCCCCACCTCCAAGGCCTGCTTCGCACTGGGGTCGTGGGGCCCTTCCTCAGCACTGTTGGCCTACAAGGGCTAGGTAATAGAGCTGTGAGGTTGCGCCGCTGGACGGCACACGCCTGAAAATGGCCAAAGAACCTCATGCGGGCGACGCCGCAGCAACGGCGTAGGCCGAGTACTCGAAGAGACCTGGACTTCTGCAGGACTACGGCGTCAAAGCTTGCTCAAAAGCGCGCCGGGCCCAACCCAGGGGGCCGGGAGGCGCACCGAGATAGGCTGAGAACGAATGGCAGAGGGTTCTCGGCAGGGCTCGCGGTCGCTGGTGGACCGCTATTCGGCCCTCGTCATCTCGGTCGCCGCCGAAGCGACGGTTCTCGGAATAGCTGACAGTGATTTCGTCAGGCCGCCTTTAGTACATAACTAGCATCCAAAATATCGAGACATAATAACGGCTTTCCGCGGGACAAACGGCATACCGAACGGCACATATTGGGGGCAGCAAACTTCCAGTTCGGCTCGGAAGCTGCCTCTTGACCTCAGTCGGAGGGCTCATTTAGATTTAGAGCGGTCATGGCCGGCGGGACGAACAGTAAAGCGAGGTACTCGGGCCGGCTCTCTAGCCCGAGCTTGTAAACAACCACCTCCAGCTCGCAAATTAAGGCGCATCGCCTCCGGATAGCTGCCCGAACGCCAGCCCCGCGACCAGTTCGGCGAGGTAGTCACCCAGCTCCTACTAGGAGCCAGGGCCGAACGGGCGCGACCTCCGCCGGGCCGGAGTAAGGCAGTCAGCCCGGTGAACCCCGGCCCTCAAGTTCGTGGTCCCGAAGACCGATTAGAGAACTGATGGGGTAGGCCATCGTCGCGCGGGGGGTAACGCAATGGACAACACTGTGACCCTTGGCACCGCAATCCTACGGGTTTCCGCGCCCATGGAGACGATGCGCCGGGTGGTCGACCAGGCCCTGTTGCTCGTCCCCTCTGCCGAAGGGTCGGTCGTTGAGCTCCTCGAGGGCGAGACTCTGACTTACGTCTGCTGCGCCGGGAACCTGGCTTCGGCAACGGGGCTGCAGCTTGGGCTCGGGTCCAGCCTCTCGGGCCTCTCGGTGAGGACGGCATCGACTTTGCGCTGCGACGACGCCGCCGAGGACCCGCGCGTGGACCGCGACGCGTGCCTGAAGGTCGGCGCGGTTTCGATGGTCTGCGTACCCCTGCGCCACCACAGTGGGCCTGTTGGGGCCCTAAAGGTGGCTTCCTCGGTCCCCCGTGCGTTCGATGACGACGATGTCGCCACCCTAAGGGCACTGGCCGATTTCATCAGCGCCGCCATTACGACAAGTTCGGAGCTGGACAGGGCCGCGGGCAGCCTTCTCCAGTCGGTCACGGGCCCCGCCTCCCCGATGAGCCACGACGGCTCGCAGCGCGCCTCGAGGTTCGTTGCCAACGTCCTTAGCCCCGGGCTGGCTGAGGATGTCGAGGCTCAGGGACGTACCCGAGAAGTCCTAGAGAGCGGGGCGTTCGACATCGTGTACCAGCCAGAAGTCGAGCTCGACAGCGGTGCGCTCGTGGGGGTGGAGGCGCTGGCCCGTTTCCGGTCCGACCCCTACCGGCCCCCGGGCTCTTGGTTCGCCGAGGCACGGCGGGTGGGGCTCGGGAACGAACTGGAGCTCGCCGCGGTGGCCAAGGCCTTAGAGCGCTCGCACCTCGTGCCCTCCGCCTGCTTCGTGGCTGTCAACCTCGGCCCGGCAGCCATTGCCAACCCCGACAGCCTGGGCGTGCTGGGGGCCATCGACCCCGCGCGCTTGGTGATCGAGCTCACCGAGCACGTCGAGGTGGACGATTACCCGCTGCTGAGGCGTCTGCTCCTCACCCTTCGCCAGCGCGGAGTCCGTTTGGCAGTCGATGACACCGGTTCGGGCTTCTCCAGCTTTGCCCACATCGTCAAGCTTGCCCCCGACATCATTAAGCTCGACATCGACCTGGTCAGCGGTATCGACCTCGACCCCGTGCGACGGAGCCTGGC
>DATJST010000290.1:0-3191 GCA_035503975.1 Acidimicrobiales bacterium
TGCCAGGGTCATCTTGGACAGAGCCCCTGTCCGGTCGGAGACCCGGTCGACGGTGGGGTCGTGCAGGACGACAGCAGCCCCATCCACCGTTGTTCGGGCATCGGTCTCCAGGTACCGATAGCCCATTGAAATGGCACGTTCGAAGGCGCCCCAGCTGTTCTCAGGTGCTTCAGCCGAGCCGCCGCGATGGGCAAAGGCCAGCGGACCAGGGTGGTCCAGGAAGGGGAAAGCGGTGGTCACTGCACCCCAAAGGTACCGGGGGCAAGGGTGCAGCATAGGGCCCGGGGCGAATTAGGATCGTGGAACTAAGTGCGTCAAAGCGGTACGGTTTGGCCGTGAGCGGCATAGACATTTCCTCGGCCCGGCTCGTCCCAGGCACAGGCACAGAAGGATGGCTGGCTAGGCTGCCTGGGGCGGTCGTGTGGGTACCCGGTAACGGGCACGATGCCGAAGAGCTGATCTCCGCCTGCCTGACGGCCTCGGGCCCCAGCGAGCTACTCGGGCGAGTCGGCTCACGACTGGCCGACCCGGAGGCAGCTCCCTGGCCTCCATTTGCTATCGCCGCATCCCGCGGCCCGGAGCTGGTCGCCGTCGTCCACGGCCCCGTGGAACTGGTCGAAGACCAGGGTGGCGAGGAACAGCGGCTGTACGGCGGTGAAGACGTCGGGTCCTGGCTGAACCGGCTGCTAAGAGGAGCGCAGGCGTTGCGCGCCGGCCAAGCCGGTGACGACGAGGGCCTGGCCGACCTCCGGGAGGGCGTCATCAGGGCGAGCGGCTTCCTGTTGGTGCCATCGAGCCGCCGGACCGGGGTGCGGGCGACATCTGCACAGCCGGCGGAGTCCGCCCAGGCTGCCCAGTCCGCCCAGGTTGCCCGGCGTGCCCGTCAGGCTGCCGTGACACCGGAGCCACAGCCTGTCGTAGTCCCCGAAGAGATGTTCCTCGACGCCGACAGCCCCACCGTGATCGACCAGGCCTTTGCCGACGCCGATGCCACGATGGCCGACCAGGAAAACTCCGACAGCGCTCTCCTGGCCGAGCGGGACACCCTGGGAGCCTCCGATCGTCAGGCGCCGGCACCGCAGTCGGGGGCCGGTAGTGTCCGCGGCGTGTACTGCCCCCGTGACCACCTGAACGACCCCCGCGATGAGTTCTGCCGGGTGTGCGGGTTGCCACTGGTCCCAGGTGGCCCCGAGGTCGAAGGGCCACGCCCACCGCTCGGCAAGCTGACGTGGGACAACGGTGAAGTCCACGAGCTGCTGGGTCCGGCCCTTGTCGGGCGGGACGTGGGCCTCGACGGCAGCGTTGTCTCGGGCGAGCTCGCGGCCCTCGTGCCTTCCGGTCAGAACGACAGCATGTCACGCGTGCACGCCGAGCTGCGCCCGAACGGCTGGGATGTCGTCGTCATAGACAGGGGCTCTACCAACGGCACCTTCATCTGGGACGAGGCCAGCAAGGCCTGGCAACGTCTTCTGCCCGACGAGCCCCACGTAGTTCGGACCGGCGCCGTACTGGCGTTCGGGGAACGTACAGCTACGTTCGAAACGGTGGCGGTACCGGCCCGCTAGGGCCCGGCAACCGGGCCAGCCAGGCTCGAGGTTGGCCCGTTCTGCGTCAGTCGGCACCGGCTTTCGCTATCCACCAACATCTACCAACCGGGCCCGCACGGCCCGCCGATGGCCCAGCTTCTTCGAAATTGACCGGTGCAGGCGGGCTGTAGCGCCCTAGGGTGAGGCCAGTGGCTGACAAGGCGCATTTCGCCGATCAGGCGATGGTCTACATGGGCTCCCTGTACAGCGCGGCCCTTCGGATGACGCGCAACCCTTCCGACGCGGAAGACCTGGTCCAGGAGACTTACCTCAAGGCCTACCGGGCGTTCGACTCGTTCCAGGAGGGCACCAACCTCAAGTCGTGGCTCTACAAGATCCTGACGAACACCTTCATCAACAGCTACCGGTCCAAGCGCAGGCGTCCGGCCTTGAGCGAGCTCGAAGACGTGGAAGACCTTTACCTGTACCACCGCCTGGGCGGTCTGGAAGCGGCTGCCGCCGGCCGCAGCGCGGAGGACCTCGTCCTCGACCATTTCACGGAGGCGGATGTCAAGGCGGCCGTAGAGTCCCTCCCGGAGCAGTTCCGTTTGGCTGTCCTGCTGGCCGACGTCGAAGGTTTTTCATATAAAGAGATCGCCGAAATACTCGACGTCCCGATCGGCACGGTCATGAGCCGGCTGCACCGGGGAAGAAGGGCGCTGCAAAAGGCGTTACATACATTTGGTGAGGAGCGGCGGCTAACCGCTCCCGCAGATGTCCCTGGTTAGGTCCGGGCGGCACGAGCAGCGAAAAGGGCCATTAAAAGAAAATGGAAAGTGAGCAGCCGTCCTTAGGGGCGGCTTATCAGGGCTGGTACGACCACCCGGTGTATGACCCGTGCCAGGAAGCGATCGCCACTTTGTACACTTTCCTGGACGGAGAACTCACAGCGGACCGCAAAGGCACCATCCAGCGCCACCTGGACGAGTGTTCGCCGTGTTTCGAGGCGTTTGGCTTCGAGGCCGAGCTGAAGGCGGTCGTGGCAAGGAAATGCCGGGAAGAGGTTCCGGAGTCGCTGCGCCGCCGGGTGGCCGAGGCGCTCCGAGCAGAGGGTTTGCCTCTTGAATAGCGCCGTAGGCTGTGGGGTAGGTGCGAGTGCATCCGGGAACGGACAACGCTTAGAAAACGTTGGTGAGGTAGATGAGCGAAAGATCATTGGGAGGGCACATGCTGAGCGGCGGCGAAAGGCCGTCCAGGGCTTTCGGCCGCAACCGGGTTTGCCGCCAGGCGGGTTGCAACACAAAGTTGTCGATGTACAACAACGGCAAATACTGCTTTCAGCACGAGCCCATGGCGGTGCCGCGCACTCGCGGCAAAAAGATCGCCTAGTTCCTCACGGCAATGTGCGCAGCTCTAAGCTCCAGAGCAGAGCGAGGACTGTGACGTCTATGCGTCGCGCCGGTGCTTTGGTGTTATGACTCCGCCACCTGAAGAGCCGATCTCGTGGGAGCTGGCTGAGCGGGTCGCGACCCGCATAGCAGAGCGCCAAGTATGGCTACCAAAGGGCCGGGTGACGGTCCTCGAAGAGGAGTTCGAGGAGCTCACGGCGGAGGCCGAAGTACTTGTGGAGGCGGAGTCGGGCCTCCGGTCGCTGGTCGGCCCGGC
>DATJST010000291.1:0-3204 GCA_035503975.1 Acidimicrobiales bacterium
TGCCGCCGCCGGACCGGCCGCCGCTGCTCGCCTCGCCGCCGCCACCTCCGCCGGCCCCGCCGCTCGCCCCGCTCTTGGTGCTCGACAGCCCGCTCTCGGCTTTGCTCTCAGATTTGGCTTCCTTGGTCTCCGAGCCCTTGCCGGCGGCCTTGTGACCATCGGAGCGGCTGTCGTTGCGGTAGAAGCCGCTCCCCTTGAACGCAATGCCTATCGAGCCGAACACCTTGCGCAGCGGCCCCGCGCAGACGGGGCATTCGGTGAGGGCGTCGTCCCTGAAGGACTGGACGATCTCCAGGTGCTCGCCACAGGTCTTACAGGCGTACTCGTAGGTAGGCATGCAGCAGGTAACCTTTCGTTAGCACTCGGCAGGGGTTAGTGCTAATTGTAGCGGCAAAGACGGGAGTTGGGATCTGCCTGGTGGATGGTAGAACGATGGGAATGCACGCGCCCGTACGGGGGCCAAACCCCGACGACCGTGCCTCGCCCCAAGAAGGAGTGCAGCGACATGCCCCAGCAGGTACGCAAAGCGGTCATCCCCGCCGCCGGCTTGGGTACCCGGTTCCTGCCTGCCACCAAGGCGCAACCTAAAGAGATGCTGCCCCTGGTCGACAAGCCCGCCATCCAGTACGTCGTCGAGGAGGCCGTGTCGGTGGGCATAACCGACATCCTGGTTATCACGGGCCGGGGCAAGCGCAGCCTGGAAGACCACTTCGATCGCTCGTTCGAGCTCGAGTACTACCTCGAGCAGGGTGGCAAGACCTCCGAAGTCGAAGAGATGCGCCGCATTGCCGAAATGGCCGAGATCCACTACGTGCGCCAGGGCGAGCCCAAGGGCCTTGGCCACGCCGTCCTCGTGGCCGCCGAACACGTCGGCGACTCCCCGTTCGCCGTCTTGCTGGGCGATGACATCATGCACCCGAGCGCAGGGGTACTGCCGGGGATGCTCGAGACGTTCGAGCACTACGGCCACAGCGTCATTGCCCTCAAGGAAGTCCCCAAGGCTGACATCTCGAGCTACGGTTGCGCCGATGTGAAGCCGCTCGAGGGCAACGTCGTCAAGGTCGAGGACCTGGTCGAAAAGCCTTCGCCCGAGGAAGCCCCGTCTAACCTGGCGGTCATGGGGCGTTACGTGTTCGGCCCGGCCATTTTTGAGGTCCTGGCCCGTACACAACCTGGCCGGGGTGGTGAGATCCAGCTCACCGACGCCATAAAGACGCTGGCCGAGTCGGAACCGGTGTACGGCTGGACGTTCCGCAACGGGCGCTTCGACGTCGGCAACAAGGTGGACTACTTGATCGCCACGGTCGAGCTCGCCCTCGAGCGCGACGATGTCGGGCCCCCGTTGCGTCGGTTCCTGACGGAGCGTTTGGCCAGGGACGATGCCTGAACCTTCGGGGGCCCCCGCTCCCGTCGCCCACACCGTTCCGGCTGGCGCCCTCGCGCCCAAGGTGCGCCCGCTCGTCGACTCCTTCGGGCGCCAGGTCCTCGACCTGCGGATTTCCGTAACCGATCGGTGCAATTTCAGGTGCACGTACTGCATGCCCTCAGAGGACATGCAGTGGTTGCCTCGCTCCGACATCCTCTCGTTCGAGGAAATCGAACGGGTCGCCCGCGTCTTCGTCACCTATTTCGGCGTCACCTCACTGCGCATCACGGGCGGCGAGCCGACCGTGCGGGCCGAACTACCAAAGCTCGTCGGCAAGCTCGCCCGCCTCCCCGTGGAGCTGTCCATGACCACCAACGGCGCCAGCCTGCGCCGCCTGGCGCAACCTCTCCGCGCGGCCGGCCTCCACCGGGTCACCATTTCCCTGGACTCGCTGCGCCCAGAACGCTTCGCCGCGATCACGGGGCGGGACTCCCTGCCCCAGGTCCTAGCGGGGGTGGAGGCGGCCAAGGCCGCCGGCCTCGAACCTGTCAAGGTCAACGCCGTGCTCGTCCGGGGGGTCAACGACGACGAGGTGCTCGACCTGGCCAGGTATGGGCGCGGGCACGGGGTCGAAATGCGCTTCATCGAGTTCATGCCCCTCGACGGGGACGGCGGCTGGGCCACGGAGCGGGTGGTGCCGGCGAGCGAGGTAATCGAGCGCATCGATGCCGAGTTCCCGGTGGAGCCCATGCCGCAACGGGGCAACCAGCCCGCCGAGCGGTGGCGCTACCAGGACGGAGAGGGCTACGTCGGCGTGGTGGCGAGTGTCACGCGCTCGTTTTGCCACCTCTGCGACCGGGTGCGGCTCACGGCCGAGGGGGAGCTGCGCAGCTGCCTGTTCTCGGTGACCGAGCGAGACCTGCGTGCCCTGCTCCGCAGTGGCGCTGGCGACGACGAGCTGGCCGAGGCCATCGAGGCCGAGGTGGCGCTCAAATGGGCTGGTCACCGTATCGGCCAGGTCAATTTCATCCGCCCGGCCCGATCGATGAGCCAGATCGGCGGGTGAACGCGGCGCCGGCGTCAAGAGGGCGGAGCAGTCCGCGCCGCGCTCCGGGCAGTCCGAGGCCGCGGCCCGGGGCGGCGCCGCCACCGCGCTTTGTGACCGCTCCTTGTGGATGACATAGACTTGCCGACGTGCCCGAACGCGGCCTGACTCACCTCGACCCCCTGGGCCGTGCCCGGATGGTAGACGTAACTCCCAAAGAGGCAACGCACCGCCGGGCTATGGCGCGCTGTCGCGTCCACATGCAACCCGAGACCACCTCCAAGGTGGCGAGCAACGCCGTCACCAAGGGTGATGTGCTGGCCGTTTCCCGAGTTGCGGGTATCCAGGCCGCCAAGCAGGCGGCCCAGCTCATCCCGCTATGCCACCCGTTGCTGGTCGGCGCGGTGACGATCAACTTCACCATCGGCGACGACTACGTCGAGGTCGAAACCCAAGTGGAGACGGTCGACCGCACCGGCGTCGAAATGGAGGCGTTGACCGCATGTGCTGTGGCCGCGCTCACAATTTACGACATGTGCAAATCCTTCGACCGTGCCATGGTTATCGGGGACCTCGCGCTTTGGGAAAAGACTGGCGGGCGCACCGGGCATTGGCGCCGCGGCGGTGCAGAACAGTTCGCTCCCGCTGAAGCATCGGCTTTCGAGCCGGGACGGCCCCTGCCGATTGAAGACGAGATCGACGGGCTCATCGGCTCCGACCATTCGAGCGGCGCCGACCTCGACTCCTGAACAACCGGCGCCTGCTGCGCCGCGCCGTGCCGCGCCGTGCAACT
>DATJST010000292.1:0-2781 GCA_035503975.1 Acidimicrobiales bacterium
TCCTCGGGATCTCAGAGGTTCCCTTGGTACCACGGGTCTTCAGTGAGCCCCCACCGTCCAACCCTTGGACCCGAGTTGCCAGGCCCAGAGCAGCCCCGCAGCCGACGGGCCGCCACCTTCATGGGGGGAAGATCACTCCCCACGTCGACCCGCTCCGGTGCTCAAGGAACATTGCATGACTCGCGCCCAGCCGCAAGAGACCTCACCAACCTGTGACCACATTCACAAGGTCACTGAGCGGGACCAGCCCAACAGGTCTGTGCCTCCTGAGTGGCTCAGGGGCCTCAGCAAAACGCGGGGCCAGAGGTCGACACGTTCAACTGGTGCGAGCCGCGTCGTGCCCGAGCGGCGTTTTCTTTTCAATGGCTCGCGGCCTATTGGCGCATCATCGACTGGAGCGAATGGCCAGGTTGCCACTTAGGGAACCTGCACCGCGCGCCTGACAATTAGGCTTGCCGCGGCGGCCAAAAGCACGACCACCAGAGCGGTGCCGATGGCCCACGCGGTCCCGGGCCCCGGGAGAGCGGTGCTAGCGGGCTCAGGCACCGCAGTGACCCGATGCACTCCGCTGACAGCCGTCACATGCCAGCCGGAGTTTGACCTGTGGAGCGTAAGAGTCCCGGCCAGTACGGGCGGTGCCCGAGGGTGGGAAGGGCGTACAACTGTGAAGAGGACGGTAGCCGTGCTAGCAGAAACTGTGCTCCGGCCAACGACGATGCGGGTGAACGCCTCCTCATTGGTGGTCCCCGGGGCGATCAAGGGGCGGGCAAGTGCGGGCAGGCCCACCTTGGCGGCTTGGCTTAGCGCGGCGAGGCGGCCACTTGAGGCCGTGGACCCGGCCATGTCGAAGAGCCAGTCCTGGGCTGCACCCGAGGGCCGCTGTTGGCCGGTGCCAAGAGTTAGCACGACGCCGAAGACCGCTCCGAGGACGAGCACCACGGCACTCAGCCCTATGGCAAACGGTCGCCGCAGCCTGGCGCTTTCCGTTACCACCGCGCTGGCCGGCACCTCGCTCCCCCCGCCCGAGCCTGCAGCAGGGGCCGCCACCTCCTCTAGTTCGACCCCTCGGGTTTCAGGCATGTAGCGCCATACGAGGAAAGCAGCCGGCAAGGCAACGAGCATGAGGAGGCTGAGGGTGTCGCCAATATTGCCGATGGCGCCGCGGTACGGGTCTCCCAGCACCCCGACCAGGGCGGGGCCGAGCGCAGCACCGACGACAGCGAACCAGTTCCGGACCCATGACGAGGCTTGGGCGCGGATGCGGGTGGGGAACAGTTCGGTGGCAAAGGCGGACAGCACCGGGCCGATACCGAGCCCGAAGAACACGGCCACGGCCAACAGGAGCGGGCTGGCCAGACCGCGACCGCTCTGGAAGACGCCGATGCCGGCGACGACGGTGCACACGATGTAGATGATCGCGGTGGGGCGCCGGCCGATCCGGTCCATCAGACGCCCGCAGCTGTAGTAACCGAACAGCCCGGCACCATATGCAAAGATCACATAGGTCGCGACCTCCTCTGTGCTCAGGCCCCGCTGACGTTCGGCATAGTACGCCCACCAGGCCACTGCTGCTGAAGTCGGCAGCGTTTGCAAGAGGGATACCAAACCGACGAGCACCAGCCGCCCCCGATATTGGGAGAGCCAGGGTTCGAGAAATGACACCCTGGGCGCGCTGATACCTTGAGCACGCCGGCGCTGTTCGGCTTCGAACCGAGCTGTCTCGGGCAGGCGTCGGCGGCCGATGGCCACTACGGCCAGTGGAAGGAGCCCGATCAGGTAGAACAGGCGCCAGCCAAGAGCGGTGTCCTGTAGACCGGCGTCGAGCAGGACGGCGACGACGACTGCGCCGACGGGGCCGAAGGTGAGCAGTACGCCGAGGGCGCGTCCCCGCCGCTCCTTCGGGAAGACCTCCACCAACATGGTCACGGCGACGCCGAACTCGGCCCCGATGAAGACCTGGGCTCCGAACTGCAAGATGGTGAACGACGCCAGGTCCCAGGCCGCGGCCGTGGCCGCCGTAAAAGCGGTGTAGCCCAGGATGGTTACCAGCAAGAGGGGCCGGCGGCCCACCCGGTCGGCCTGACGGATGACGAAAAAAGCTACGAACTGGCCGAGTGCGATCGGGACGTGGGCAATTCCAAGGGCGGTAACACTGGCGTGGAAGCTGTCTTGGATCTGCGGTAGGAGCAGGGCCAGGATCTGGGCGTCATAGCCGTCGAAAAAGGCGGCAGAGGCCAAAAGGGCGAACACAAGCCCTAACGAAGCCTGTCCCGCTACCGTTCGACGCCTGTCCACAGGCTTGCCGCCGGTTGGTTGGTCGTCGTCTAGTGGTGCCACTCGAACCTCTTGGGTTCCACGCAGGGGCTGAGCCCACGTCGGAACACCGGCTAGCAAAGAATAGCCAGCCGGCCGCGGTCAGCGCTCTTGGTAATAAAGGCAGCCAGTCATTTATGGCTCGGGCTCGGGGCGCCTCGCCCGATTCCAAACGTCGATGGGCAAGGTTGGTCTCCTGAGACGGCTGGAGTTACCGGGGTTGGCCCAAGCATCCCCCGTTGCCTTCATTTGTTACGCGTATTTGGCTGTTTCGGCCCGAAGCATTGTGTCGCCAGGGCCGCGCCGCTCAGTGGCTCGTTACGGCCAGGCAACTTGGTTAAAGCAGCGATAGCCGGTCTGGCGCTCGCTAGTTGCTCAGGCGTAGCCGAGGGCGCGGGCGAGCCAGACAGCATCCGCGAGCAGCCGGCTGCGAACGCAGGGTCAGCACGGTCCCAGGCCGCGCAGACC
>DATJST010000293.1:0-4855 GCA_035503975.1 Acidimicrobiales bacterium
GCTGCCGTCGAGGCGGACAGTGAGGCCGTCGGTGTTGACGCCGGTGACCGTGGCGGTGGTGCCATTGACGAGCGGCGTGCCCGAGGGGCCGCAGCGGGCGTGGAGGAGCACCCTGTCCCCGGCCTGGTACTCCCGCTCGGACGTCCACCCGGGGCCGGCTATGGCCGGGCCGGTGAGCGTCCCGGTGGCGGCGAGCCTGGCGCGGACCCGGTCGGCGAGGTCCTCGGCGTCAGTGTGCGAGACGACCAGTGCGGCGACCTGCTCGGCGCCGTAGCGCCCGATGTCGGTGCATACGGCGTCGGCCATCGTGGCGCGGGTCTCGCCAGGACTGGCAAGCTGGTGCTCCCAGCCGTGCTCGGTACGCAATTGTTGGGAACCAGCCGCGTCGCCTCGGCGGAGCACTCCCAGCGCCTCCTGGTCGGCCGGGTCGCGCTGGCGGCGGTTCACCGTGAGGCGCGCCGAAGGGACAAGGCCCTCGTGGGCGAGCCGCTCGATGTGGTCGGCGACCCCGCCGGCGCCGACGGGCTGGGACTGGCGGGGGTCGCCCAAGACCCATACCGATCCGCCCGGGCAGGCGTCGACCGCTGCCAGGACGGCTTCGACTTCATGGGTCGGGGTCTGGGAGACCTCGTCCAGGACGACGACGGTGCCCGCCGCGAGCGGCCCGTTGGCCAGGTCGAGCCGCAGCCGGGCGATCGTCCTCGCGTCCAGGCCGGCACCGGCGAGCTCGGCCACCGCCTTGGCCGTCGTCGCCACGGCTATGACCGGGTGCCCGTCGGCTGCGGCGGCCTGGGCGGCAGTGTGGAGCATGGTGGTCTTCCCGTACCCGGCCGGGGCGAGCACCGCCCTGAGGCTGCCGCCCTTCCCCGCCAGCACCCTGACCGCCACCACCTGGTCCTCCCCCAGCACCGGCGCCCCCGCCAGAGCCGCTTCCAGGACGGCGTCTTTGACGGCAGGGACGTGGCGGCCAGCTAGCGCGCCCATAAGGGCGACGGTGCGGTCCTCCATGGCCCGGTGGGCGGCAGTAGACCACTGCGCCGGCCGGCGCCGCCGTCCTTCCTCTGCATCCGGCGTCAGGCGCACCGCCAACTCGGAGGCGAGGAACCGCTCGGCCATGGTGACGACCTCCGCCACACTGAGGCGGCCACCGGAAACAGCGCAGATGTGCTCGACCACGTCGGCTTGGGTGAAACGGGCCGACCGTGAGCACAGACCGACATCTGGGTCGACCAGAGTGGCAGCGACTTCCTCCCACATCGGCGCGTCCAACGGCGGCTCCTTCCAGCACACCGCCTCCTCGAGATCCGTACCAGTCACGAGGCCGACCGCGACGGCCTCCTCCCGCCACCGGCCCTGGAGGAGCGTCGGCGTGAGCGAGCGGTCCTTGGCCGTCCTGGTGGCGAGCGAGGCCTCGTCGTCGGCCCGCATCCGGAGCGCAGGGGCCTCGTAAAGCGCACCCTTGGCTTCCAGCTCGGCCTCGATCTGAGCTGAGCGCTTGGAGAACGCCCGCAGCTGCTCACGACTGAGGCCAATGATCTCCCGGGTGTTGTGACGGTCAGGGCCCCAGACGACCCCGAGCCGAAGAGACAAGGACCGCTGCAGGTGGTCCTGGTACACAGACCCGGCCGCCCGGCACCAGTCGAACAGCGGGCCGGCGTCCAAAGCCACGTAGCGGCCGTCGGTTTTCCGCTTCACGAGGTTCGGGACGAGACAGTGGCTATGGAGCTGGGGGTCGCCTTCCCGGCTCGTACGGTGCGTGAACGCCGCCACCCCCCAGCCGTCGGTGGCCACCCGCCGCCGTACGCCACCGGCTTGTACCCGGGCCACGGCGGCCCGTTCCTCCAGGAACGCCAGCGCCTCGGCGACGGCCTCCCGGTGAGCGGCGGCCACCACCTCGGCCACCGGCTCGGTGGCGAAGGCCCACAGCAGCGACACGCTCTTGGGCGCCGAAAAGGTCATATCGAAAGCCCGCACCGAGCGTTCCCGGTTCCCCACCAACAGCTCGGCACCGCTCACCGGGTCGCGTCCCTCGACCAACGCCCGCAACTCCTCCGCCTCCACTACCCCCGACAGCCGAAGCTCTCCTGCCCATTTCCCCGCCCACACCCCCGGTGACTCCCCCACCCCGGCGTAGTACTCGTCGATGCTCAACGCCACCGACGAGATCAAGTACTCGGCATCGGTCAAGGCCGTCAACGTCAACATCTGCTATCACCAACCCAACGCACCACCACGGACCCAACCGTCAGCTCGTCATCAACCCCGCCACGATCAACACCCACTACCAATCCCGCCACCACCGATCCGTTCCCCGACCAGCCCTCCAGCACCAGCCCACCATCAGAGCCCCCACTTGCATCACTCCCGCCGACGCCACCCCCAGCGCAGCCACCACCAAACCGCCCAGCACCAATCCGCTCACCAACCAACGCCCACCACCAGCCCATCCACCTGCGAGGCCCCCTCGACCACCAGCGCCCCCACAACCGGCATCCCGAACACCAGACCACCAGCCCCCAAAACGGCTCTCCCAACTACCCCCAAGCCAGCGCACAGACACTTGCCACCCCTCCGGGGAGGCCAACCTGCCGGCCGTCATGCGATCCCCGCGTCCAAGTCCAGCGTCGCCTGGCCCGCGCATTGCAAGAAGGCCGTCGTCGAGGAGGCGAAGCGCGGGGAGGCTGACAACTCCGAGAGGGGTCCCTCCACCATGCGGGGCTCTGGCACGCATGGCTCTTCCGTCGATGGTGACGCCAATTCGGGAGACTTCTTATCTGGTTCTTCCGGCCATGCCGCCGCCAAACATGGGCAATCCGCACGTGAAAACACCTTGAGACCAGAGATGTCGCCGAGGACATATAGCGACAGTCCAAAGCGGCCAGCGGGACCGCTCTCTCTTTCAAAGGCGACCAGACCGCGCCGACGAAGAGTACGCAGGGCTCCTGCCGCGGTTCCGGGGTCCACCCCGAGCCTGTCAGCGATAAGGCGAGCAGAGGTCCTCGCGACAAGTCGTCCGTTTTCAAAAACTGCGTCGAGAGCAACTTCTTCTAGAGTTACCCAAACCAGGGGGCGCAACTCCTTGCGAAGACGTCGGGATCTAACGGACACGACGACCGCTCCCATATCGTGGCGGGCCGGAATGCAGGTCTCCACAGGGCAGTGCGGCCCGACCGTGGTGTCCCCTATGGTCACGAAACCAAAAAATCGTCGGAGTCGGCCTCACCACCCACGGCAGCCATCCGCTCGATAGCAGCCCGGGGAATGCGGATCGAACGGCCGAGCCTGACCGCCGGCACCCCCGTCCGCCCGCCGCTCGCGAGCCACGAATTAGCCAACTCGTACAGCGCCGAAGCCGAGATACCGAGAATCGGCGCGGCTTCCCTCACGCGAAGGAAAGCGGACTTGGTGGATTGCACGACAGCACCTCCCGAACGTGAACTCACAACGGTCAGACTATATCACGGGAAACTGTCCAGCGCGAGTGAGCACATAACCGGGACACAGTGGCTAACGTGGGAGCATGGTCGGGCGCAAGAAGACGCCAACGGACAACGCGCCTCAGTTCAACTCCCTAAATCCCGGAGAGGCGGACCTAAACGAGATCGTTGCTTACAACTTCCGCCTGGCCCGAGAGTTGCGGGGGTGGACCCAAGAAGAGGCCGCACAAGCCCTTGAGCCCCTCCTTGGCCAACGCCTTCCCCAGGCCAGCATCTCGGCCATCGAAAGGGCCTACGAGGGCGAGCGGCGCCGAGAGTTCGACGCCCAAGAGGTCCTGGCCTTCGCGCTCGCCTTCAACCTGCCGCTGGTGTGGTTCTTCCTCCCCCCACCGGCCGACCATCGCGCCCTTCACCGCACCAGCAATAACGTCAGCGAGCTGTACGGAATCGTCTTCGGGCGAGAAGACCAGCTCGGACCGGTCTACGACCGGCTCCGCCAGCTCGGCATCGACGAACCGAGCGAGGTCGACCAGACCATCGAGAACCTGACCGGCGCACCGAGCCGAGCCCGTCAGGCCAGCTACCAGCAACGGCGCAAAGAGATGCTCTTAGCTCTACTCGACCAGTACACCGACGATGTCGACCGCGCCGCCGATGAGATCGGCACCTTCTTCGACCACCTCCGCCAGGTTGGTGTCCGCGGCCTGGTCGCTGAGCGCCTCAACGACGCCGACTATCTCCAGCCTGCCCAGCCGCGCAGCAGGAGAAGGGGAGGACGCCACCCCTAACTTGGGGAGTTCCTACGCCAGGGGCGCGAAGCTCCACAACGATAATGTTGTGCCGTGGTCCCTGCGTTCGACGATTTCGGTCGCCTGCCGTTAGGCGAGCACACGGCAACCTGGGAAGAAATCGTCGAGCCCTTCGGCTGGAACCCGCATGGCGCCGGCTGCTCGATGGACTTGCCGATGGATTGGAGGCGCTTGCGTCGGCGGGGTGCCGGCAAGTTTGGCTGAACGGGAGCTTCGTCACCTCCAAAGGCGAGCCGGCAGACTTCGACGCCTGTTGAGATATTGAGGGCGTGGACCTCAACCGTCTGACCCGGTTCTGATAGACCTGTCAGCCGGCCGTCTTGCCCAGAGTGCCCGCTTCGGGGGCGAGTTCTTTCCCAACGTGGTCGAAGCCGGCAGCCGGCTGATATTCGCCGACTTCTTTCAAAACGACCGTGACACCGGCCGAAAACGGATCGTCGTCATCCACCTCCAGGAGCTGCCGTGATCACCACCGAGATCCAGTACCGCGCCACCGTGAACCACCTGCGCCAGTTCGAGGACGCCCTCCGCAACCTCGAGGCAAGACACCCTTCGGGCAAACGCACCAAGCGTGCACAGCTCGAGATCGACGCGGTCCGAGCTCAAGCA
>DATJST010000294.1:0-8394 GCA_035503975.1 Acidimicrobiales bacterium
GAGTTTACTTCCCCCAGTCTTACCAGTTGACTTCCCTCGCGAGACCCGATTGTTCAGGTAAGCCGAACGGTCTGTGCACCAATTCGGTCTTTTTCCCGGCCCAGTTGTAGTGCAAGGTGAGTCTTGGTACCGCTGTTTCGAGACCCGGCGGGACCAGAAAGAGGAGAAGTCCGATGTCCCAGACCCACATACTCAACGCCAGGGCAGCCGAGCAGTTTCGAGAGTTTCATGACCCGACGGCACGAGGAGTTGGGGCAGATCCGCTCAGCCCCGGGGCGTGAACCGACCCCTCGCTCTGTTGGCCCTGTGCCTGGCTGCGTTCATCATCAGCGTGGACGTGACCATCGTGAGCGTGACCATCGTGAACGTGGCCCTATCCCCTCTCGTGCGCAGGCTTGGCGCCTCAACCACTCACCTGCGGTGGGTGGTGGATGCCTACAGTCTGGTCTTCGCCGCTTTGGTGTTGGCCGCCGGCAGCCTCAGCGACCGCCAAGGCCGCAAGGGGACATTGCTCGCCGGCCTCGGCGTGTTCTCCGGCGGCGGCCTTATCGGTGCCCTCGTCCGCACCGCCCCCGAGCTGATCGCGGCCCGGGCCGTGATGGGGTTGGGCGCCGCTTTGATGTTCCCCTCGACTCTGTCGGTTCTCGTCAACGTCTTCACCAAGCGCTCCGAGCGGGCCAAGGCCATAGGCCTCTGGGGCGCCACCACCGGAGTAGGCATCGCCACCGGCCCCATCGTCGGCGGCTGGCTCCTCGGCCACTACTGGTGGGGCAGCGTCTTTGTCTTCATGACCGTCATGGCCGTAGCCGTGGCGGCCGCGGTGGCGCTCGCGGTGCCGACGTCACGGGACCCCCGCACGCCGCCGGTCGACTGGCCCGGTTTCGGGCTGTCCACGGCCGGTATGGCCACCCTGGTGCTCGGGGTGATCGAAGCACCCCAGTGGGGCTGGGGATCAGCAGCCGCCATAGGCACCGTCCTGGCCGGCGCCACCATCCTGGCCGGCTTCGTCGTGGTCGAGCGGCACAGGGAACACCCGATGCTCGACGTGTCCCTGTTCCGCAACCCGCGTTTCAGCGCTGCCAGCGCCGCGGTGGCGATCAGCTTCTTCGCCCTGCAAGGGTTCATCTTCCTCATTACCCAGTACTTCCAGTTCGTGCGCGGTTGGAGCGCGCTGGGCACGGGTGTGCGCCTGCTGCCCGTCGCCACCTCGGTCGCCGCCACCTCCGTGACCGGCACCAAGCTGGCCGTGCGGCTGGGCAACAAGGTGGTCGTCGCCACCGGCCTGGCCCTCTTCGGGGCGGCGTTGGCGTGGGGCTCGACCAATAACGCCAGCACCTCCTACCTCCTCATCGTGGCCCAGATGGTCCTGCTCGGCAGCGGCATGGGCTTCACCAGCGCACCCGCCAGCGGGGCGATCATGGGCGCCGTCGCCCGGACCAAAGCCGGGGCCGGGTCGGCTGTGAACGACGCCACCCGCCTCTTCGGCGGCACCCTCGGCGTTGGTGTCATCGGCAGCGTGGCGGCCTCGCTGTACGCCAACCGGCTCACCTCGGCCCTACCTGCTCACCTGCCCGGCCCAGCCGTGGTGGCGGCCAAGGGGTCGATCGGCGGCGCCCTCGTCACCTCACACACCCTGGCCAGCCTCGGCTACACCCGTCTCGCCCATCAGCTCTCGGCCGTAGCCGCCAACGCCTTCCTCTACAGCCGTTCCGGCGGTTGCCTAGTGGCCGCGGGCGTAGCGATCGCTGGCGCAGCGGTGGCCGGGAAGTTCCTCCCCGCTCGTCCGGGGGCCCGAACAGACGCTGCTCAGGACGCCGGTCATTTGGACAACCCAATGGTCTCACTGATGAGGATCCCGCCCACGCCGATGAGGATCCCGGCCACGCCTTCGGTCCGTTGAGCGCACTTCAAAACAACAAGCACCAACACAACACGCAACCACCACCACGAGCACCAACAAACGGACAAGCACCCACAAAGGAGAACGGACATGACCCGATTGGCCCCCCTGCTCGAGCGAAATGAGCAGTTCGCCGTAAACTATGTACCCGTGCCGCTGGGCCCGCCCAGCGCCCAAATGGTCCTCGTCACTTGCCTCGACCACCGCGTCGACCCCGCCATCGTCCTCGGGCTCAGGCTCGGGGAAGCTCCCGTCATCCGCAACGCGGGAGGGCGCGTCACCCAGGCCGTCATCGACGACATCGCCTACCTCGCCTACCTCGCCGACGAGCTCTTCAAGGGCCAAGTCGCGCCTGACAGGCTATTCGAGGTCGGCATCGTCCACCACACTCAATGCGGGACCGGCTTCCTCGCTGATCCCGCCTTCAGGCACCGAGCCGCCGAGGCGACCGGCCTCTCCGAAGCAGCCTTGGAAGCTTCTGCGGTTGGCGACCCGTACGCCACAGTCAAAGCCGACGTCGAGCGCTTGCTCGCCTCGCCCTTGCTCTCACCGAAGGTCAGCGTCTCGGGCCACGTGTACGACCTCGCCACCGGACGGGTCACTACCGCTGTTGACGCTCGGCACCCCTCCTGAGCGGCCGGCGGTGTTGCGTGCTCATCCATAGTACCGGGAGACGCCTCCCGCCCTTTGACCGACTATCTACCAATTACCAAGAAAAGGAGAACGACTGAACCATGCGAGTACTGGTAATAGGGGCCACCGGTGCGATCGGCACCAGGCTCGTCCCCCAGCTCAAAGAGGCAGGCCACGACGTCATTGGGACCTCCCGTTCGAGGGAGAAGGCCGTCCAGCTCCGCTCTCTCGGCGCCGAGCCTGTGGTGCTCGACGCCTTGGACGCCGAGGCGGTGCGCCGCACCTTTGTCGGCGCCCGGCCCGAGGCCGTCATCTACCAGGCGACCGCTCTGGCTGACCTGAGCGACCTGAAAAACTTTGACGCCAGCTTCTCTTCGACCAACAAGCTGAGGACTGAAGGCGTCGACATAATGCTGGCCGCCGCCGACGAAGCGGGGGTGAGCCGTATCGTGGCCCAGAGCTACGCGTCCCACCGCTACGCCCGGGTGGGCGGACCGGTGAAGAGCGAAGAAGACCCTTTAGACCTGGCACCCCCGCACCCTCAGTCCCTGGCTGCCATGGCCCACACCGACCAAGCTGTCACGGCGGCCGGTGGCGTAGCCCTGCGTTACGGGGCCTTTTATGGCGACCCCGCCGACGCGTTGGCCAGCGTCGTGCGGGCCGGTCAGTTCCCGGTCATCGGCGACGGCGCCGGCATCTGGTCGCACGTGCACTTGGAGGACGCGGCTTCCGCCACTGTGCTCGCCCTCCAGCATGCTGGCCCGGCCATATACAACATCGTCGACGACGACCCAGCGCCAACCGGGGTGTGGCTGCCCGAGCTGGCGAAGATCCTGGGCGCCCCGCCTCCCCCGCAGCTCTCCGAGTCTGACGCCCGCGCTCTCGCAGGCGAGACCATGGTCATATTTGGCACCGAGTCGCGCGGCGCGTCCAACGCCAAGGCAAAGGCTGAGCTCGGCTGGGCACTTCGCTACCCGAGCTGGCGGCAGGGTTTCGTCGCCACCTACGGGCAGGCTCGCCTCGACAAACAGAGCGCGTGAGGCCGATTGACGGCGACCCTCCGGCCGGGGGAGCCATCGCACACTGTGTTGCCTGCGGGGCTCCCCGGGACACCGGCACCCTGTCGAGAGGAGCGTCGGTACCGAGGTGGGCGGCTGGGTGCCACACACAGCTGTTGTTTTGTTCGCCGAACTGAAGCCTCATCAGCTCACCTGAGGTGGCCACCTGGCCGCTTCGCCCGAGCTGGTTGGGTTCATGAAAGCGAACAAATTAGCATGGAGACCTAGTCGAAGCGCGCACGAGGTTGCACCTGTTCATTGGGCGACTTACCTTCTTTTTGGGAGATCTGGGCCAGGGCCTTCTTCACGGGCGTGTGCGCGCACTTGGACAGAGAGGCGATCACATTGCCGATCTTGGACCAGCAGCGCCGCTCGCGGAATTATCCGGCTTGCTGAAGAGAGCACGGGCTTTTCTCCCACCCAACGGCGCCGGCCCTTGCCATCCGGGCCCGTCGCGCGGGACCGCTTTTCAGCGCTCCTTCATGCCATCAGTGTGGTGCGCGATGGCACCAAGGGCTCGGCACGACATAACGGCAGGAGCAGCAGGCGCACGCTAGAGCAGGTGCCGCACTGTTCCAGGGACCGGGAGAGCGCTCAGCCTCGAAGTATCCCTAAGTATCCACGAAGAGAGGCTGGTCAGGAACAAGTGGGGGTGGCTTCTCGCGCCTCCGGCCCTGAAAGTATCCTCAGGTCCCTATAAGTATGTTGAGCCCAGGGCCGAGCGGGGCACCGCCGCTTCTCGCGAGGTCGCCCGCCGGCCAGAAGGGCCACCTGGGCCCCTCTCCCGGATCCAGCTCGGCCAGGTACCGTGCCACTGTTCGCTCCAGCCGAACAATGAGTTCGGAAGTCTCCCCTTTTTCGACGACCGATTCGAGCCCAGAATCGACTGAGGAGCGATTGCTCAACGCGGGAGCGAGGAAAGTATGCGACGACGTGGTGGCCAAGAAGTAGAACTCACCCCCGCGGGGAGCACAGAGCCCGGGTTCGCTGGCGGTGTTGGCCTTGCTCGGGCAACGATGACGCCCCGCGTCTCGCCCGCTCGACCCAAGCGAGAGACATTAGAGCCCTCGCCGTCTTCTTCCGACCCCGCAGTGCCGGAACTAAAGACTTTCGAGCGCCCTTTGCGGCCGGCTGGCATCACACCATCGACACTGGCCACGCCAGGTGGCCTGAACGAGGAGGCAGAGTAAGCATGAAAGCAGCCTTTATCACCGAACTTGGCTCGCCGGACAATATCCAGATAGGTGACCTCATCGAGCCGACCTTGGGCACCCTCGACGTGCTCGTGCGAACCCAGGCTCTCGCCGTCAACTTTGTCGACACCCTGGTCCGCTCCGGCCGGTACCCGACACCCAAGACGTTCCCCTTCGTCATCGGCCGCGACGTGGTCGGCGTCGTAGCGGCAAAAGGCGACGCGGTAGACGGGTTCCAGGTGGGCGACTTGGTGTGGTCGAACAGCCTCGGCCACCGCGGCCTGCAGGGCTCCTTTTCCGAATATGTGGCCGTGCCAAGCGCCCGGCTCTACCCGCTGCCGGAAGGTGCCGACCCTATCGACGCCGTGGCGCTTCTCCACGCCGCTGGCACCGCCCACCTGGCACTGTTCCGCGAGGCTGGGGTGCGCTACGGCGAGACGGTAGTGGTCTCAGGCGCCGGCGGCGCGGTCGGGAGCACCGCGGTGCAGTTTGCTGCCGCATCTGGCGCTCATGTGATCGCCACGGCCAGCGATAAGGACGCGGACTGGTGCAGTTCGTCCGGCGCCGAAGTGGTCTTCGACTACCGCGATCCCGAGCTACGCACACGTATCGCCGCCAAAGCACCCAATGGCGTCGATGTCTACTTGGAGACTTCCAGGCACTACGACTTCACCCAGACGTTGCCATTGCTCGCTCCAGGCGGGCGCTTCGTGCTCATTACCTCTGATGGCTCTCCAGCCAACGTGCCGCTGGAACAACTGTACCTGCGCGATGCCAGCCTGCGCGGGTTCACTATCAGCACCGCCAGCGTCGCGGACCTGGCCGAGGCGGCCCGAGCGATCAACGACGGCATCTCACGGCGCTTACTGCGGGTACGCATCGCTACGGAGCTGTCGCTAGAGGAGTCCGTCCAAGCCCATCGTCTGATGGAAGAAGGTGCCCGTGGCCGTATTGTCGTCCTTCCTTAGCATGCGCCTCTTCACACTGGGTCGACCTGGGCTGACACCCGCCTCAAAAGCCCCCCTGCGCTTGACGAACCGATGCCTGCGCCGACGTCGACTTGCGTGACATGGCCGATAACCGACTGCAACAGCACCCACCACGAAGGAGGACCATCATGATCGGCACCGAACTCGGCCAGAGCATCGCCCAGAGCGTGACCTCGGCATGCTCAGCCTAACCGGGGCGCCCTCAGCTCGTCCCCTTCGCTTCGGCGTCGTCAGCGGTCCGATGCTCGGCGACCGGGGGTGGCTAGACCGCGTCCGCCGGGTCGAGGATGCCGGAGTGAGCACGCTGCTGGTGCGGGACCACTTCATCGCCGAAGCCTACGGGGCGCAGTTCGCACCGTTCAGCGCGTTGGCGGCTGCTGCCGCGGCATCGTCACGACTGCATGTCGGAACCATGGTCCTCTCCAACGACTACCGGCACCCCGCGCTGGTGGCGCACGAGGCGGCCACCATCCAAGCGCTTTCGGGAGGAAGGTTCGAGCTCGGCCTGGGAGCTGGCTGGTACGAACCGGAGTACCGCAGAGCGGGGATGTCATTCGACCCTCCCGGTCAAAGGATCGGGCGGTTGGAAGAGTCCCTCGCTATCATTACACGTCTGCTGGCCGGTGAAGAGGTGCACCATGCGGGTGCCTTCTACCACATCGACGGGCTTAGCCTCGTCGGCCTGATGGACCTGCCTCTGCAGCCACGGCTCCTGGTCGGTGCCGGTGGCCCTCGGATGCTGGGGGTCGCCGCTCGCTACGCCGACATTGTCGGGGTACTGCCGGCCCCAATCCGCGGCGCCGATGACATTGAAGACCCACGGGACCGACGGCCCGCCGCCTTCGACGCGAAGATCCGTACCCTCCAGTCCGACGCGGGAGACCGCTTCCCCGAGATCGAGATAAGCGCCTTCGTCACGATTCGTCTAACCGGTTCTCGACGTTCTAGCACCGAGGAGCTGATCTCCCAGCTGGGCTGGACGGGCATCGACGTGGCCGACGTCTGGGAGATGCCCACGGTCCTTATAGGCAGCGCCCCACAAATCCGTGAGGACATCGTCGCTCGGCGCGACCGGTATCACCTCTCCTACCTGGTCTGCTCGGACGAGTACCTGCCAGCGGTTACCGAGATCATCGCCGGCCTGTGACGACCTCGCCTGAGGGGAGGCACCTGCGGATGACCCCAAAATGTTCTTAAGCTCATGTTCGCTCAAGGCGTCGGTGACTGTGTGAAGCCGACCCAACGTCCTCGGCAAGCAGCGCAATGACGAAGCGCTCGAGCGGGGCCATTACTGGTGACAGCTGTCGGGCACCGCACGCGGCTCAGCGCGTCCAGGGTCGAGCTCGAGCAGGCCGAACCCTGGACGAGGCCCCCCTGGAGTTCGCCGAGGTTCATTTCCGCGAGGCGACGCCCGCTGACGCCCGGTCGTTGTTGCGCCTCAAGCTGGCGCTCGACAGCGAGACCAACTTCATGCTCCTCGAAACCGGTGAACGCGCCGAGAGCGCCGAGGAGGTCGCCGCTCATCTAGCCGCGGTAGGCCGAACAGCGAACTCGGTCGTCATCGTCGCGGACACACGATCGATGCTGGTTGGTTACGCGGAGGCAACCGGCGGCCGGTTCCGACGGGACCGTGGTACGGCCTATGTCGTGCTGGGGGTGCTTGCCCGGGCACAAGGACGCGGCATCGGTGCTGGCCTCCTCTCGGAGGTGGCGCGGTGGGCGTCGCCACATGATGTGCACCGGCTCGAGCTCACTGTGATGGCGCACAACGAACGAGCTGTCCAGTTGTACCAGAGGGCAGGCTTCACTGTCGAAGGGAGGCGCCGTCAGTGCTTGTTGGTGGACGGCTGCATGGTTGACGAGCTCTACATGGCAAGGCTACTGACACCGGGCGGCACCGTCGGTCGGTGACGACGGCGTCGTGAGCCGGCTGGTGGCCGACAGAGAACTCCGCGCCTCAGATAGCCGGGGGCTTCGCCCCACCTGGTCGGGGGGAGAGTTCCGACTGTCGCATGCCTCCACGGTGGCCCCGGCAGAACGTAAAACCTCCTGTGTGCAGTCCTCCAGTTCGGAGAGGTAGGGCATCCGGTGCCCAAGTTTGGGCGACAGGCCACGCACCTCGGCCCACTGGCGCCTATCGGGAGCTGCGCGTTGTTCGGTGCGGCGCAGAACCGTCAACGGATGGCGTAGCTGCGTTGTGTCGGCCGGTCATAAGGCACGGTCGGGCGCTTAGGCGGGAATGCATAAAGGGACGATCTGAAGTCACCAAGGTGACCTCGCTAGCCGTCGCCCTCGACTGGAAGGCCGAACGCCTCGTCGGCATCGAGGTCCGCGACGCCGACGCCTTCTTGCCGTCTGGCCTCCTGGACCAGGCCGAAGACATCGCGTAAGAAGGTTCCTGCGGCAACCCCTTGACAGAGAGGAGCCGCTCGGAGCGGTTGGTTAGGACCCAGGGCGTCACTCAGAGTGACCGGGATAGTGCGGCCGGCCCCTGCGACGAAGCAACTCGCCAGCGCCACCAAACGCCGGGGGGTCGATGGCCAAAGGGTGGTCCCAACTATTCCTCACTCGGTGGCATTTGCAGGGAAGCATTGAGTGCTGCCTCAATGTGGAGTCGAGTG
>DATJST010000295.1:0-8459 GCA_035503975.1 Acidimicrobiales bacterium
CCAGGGAGAGCGCGCGGCGCCCCTGCGCTGCGCCGCCGTCGAGGACGATCGTGCCGGTGCTGGCGATTGCCACGGCGCAGGCGGTAACCGCCGCGTCGAGACGGTCGAGTTCGTATGGCCCGAGCTCACCGTGGTCCCTCACCACTTCGGTCCCGTCGAGCGCCGCCAACCACTCCGGCGGCAGGCCGGTCGGGACGATGACGCGCCGGCTGGCGCGGGCGGCGAGCGCCGCTCCCACGGCGGGAGCGATATCTGCGTAGCCGACGACCACCCGGACCTCCGCCTTGTAATCCGTGAGGCGCGAAACGAACAGGGGCACCGGCTCGGTCACGCCCGCCTCGCCTGCACGATGGTACTTGCGGGGGATGTCCACTGCGGCGAACGGTGCTTCCCGCAAGGCCTTGCCGATCCCGCCCAACACGCCTTCCCGGCCCATCCGGCCAGCTAGCCCAGGCAGCTCACGCGCCTCTGGGCGTCGCCGGCTGGCCGCCCTGCTCGCGGCGGCTGGCCCGGGCAAGAGGGCACGCAAGGCATACCCGAAGCCCAGGCCCGGGCGGCTCGGTCCGGCCCATACCCCAGCCGACGGTCCACTCCGGTTTCCGGCCCATACCCCAGCCGACGGTCCACTCCGGTTTCCGGCCCGCACCCCAGCCGACGGTCCACTCCGGTTTCCGGCCCGCACCCCAGCCGACGGACCGCTCCGGCTTGGCGAGTGATCGCTCGCCCACCAGTCGCGGAAGCTCTGGCGGGCAGGCAACGGCGCGTCACGAGCCGCCGTCCAGTGCCGTAGCGGGCCCGGGAGCGGGCCGCTCTTGCCACGGCGGCGTAACGGTGCGGCCAGCCAGCCAGCCAGCCGCTCGAGCGTAGCCATCCGGCGCGGGGAGGACATGGCGACGCTGGCGGCCGCCATTGTCAGCGCTTCCAAGCTTGGCCCCCGCCCGCGTCGCTCCTCTACGGTGCGGGCCCGCAGGTGGACGAGCAAACGGGGGATGTCGATCCGTACGGGGCAGACCTCGTAACAGGCCCCGCACAACGTAGATGCGTACGGCAATGAGGCCGCCACCTGGTCTGTGGCCACACCCTTGAGCTGCGGCGTCAGCACCGCCCCGATCGGGCCTGGGTAGACGCTGCCGTAAGCGTGGCCACCGACCCGTTCGTAGACCGGGCACACGTTGAGGCAAGCGGCACAGCGGATGCAACGCAAGGCCTGACGGCCTACGCGGTCGCCCAGCGCCAAACTGCGCCCGTTGTCCACCAGCACGAGGTGGAACTGGCGCGGGCCGTCGCCTTCGCTCACGCCGCTCCAGATCGACGTGTACGGGTTCATACGTTCACCTGTGGCCGAACGGGCCAACAGCTGCAGGAAGACCTCGAGGTCGGAAAACCGAGGCAGCACCTTGTCGATGCCAGCCACGGTGATGAGCACCTCGGGCAGGGTAACGCACATTCGGCCATTGCCCTCGGACTCGACAACCACCACCGACCCGCTGTCGGCGACCACGAAGTTGGCTCCCGATATACCTACTTTGGCTCGCAGGAACCGCTGCCGCAGGTGCGCTCGGGCAGCACCGGCCAACGAAGCCGGCGCGTCGTCGAGGTCCTCCGGCGCGGGCAGGCCGTGCTCACCCATGTGGGCAAGGAATATCTCACGCACCTCGGCCCGGTTCCGATGGATCGCCGGCACAACGATGTGGCTCGGCAGGTCGTTGCCCAACTGGACGATGAGCTCAGCCAGGTCGGTTTCGGCGGCCTCCACCCCGGCCCTCCCGAGCGCCTCGTTCAGGCGGATCTCCGCGGTGGTCATGGACTTGACCTTGACGACTTCGTGCGCCTGCGTCGCGCCCACCAGCCGGACTACGGTCTCGTTGGCCTCGGCCGCGTCGGCGGCGAAGTGCACATGGCCGCCGGCGGCTATGACATTGCGTTCGACTTCTTCGAGCAGGTCGTCCAGGCGGGAGAGCGCATCGTCTTTGATCGCCGCCGCCGCCTGGCGCAGGTCCTCGAAATCAGGCAGTTCGGCGACGACCCGGTTACGCTTTTCACGGATGGTCGTGGTGGCGCGGCGCAGGTTGGCCCGGAGTTGCGAGTTGCCGACGAAATTCGGTGCCGCGTAAGGAAAGGGAGCCGACGCCAAGAAATCGCCTGCCATGGGTTAGACCGTCGCCCTTTCTGCTCCGCCCCGGCACGCCAGGATCTCGGCCAGGTGCATCGTCCGCAACCCGTACCCGAGCCGCGACGCGCCGCCCCCAATATGCATGAGGCAGGAGTTGTCGAGCGCGCACAGGACTTCGGCGCCGCTCTGGCGCACGGCAGTCAGCTTGTCGGCCATCATGGCCACTGAGACGTCGGGATTTTTCATGGCGAACGTGCCCCCGAACCCGCAGCATGACAGCGCTCCGGGCAGTTCTACGAGCTGCAAGCCTCTCACGTGGCCGAGCAAGGTTTGTGGTTGGTGGCCCAGGTGCAGCGTGCGCAACGAGTGGCAGGTCGGGTGGTAGGCCACGTGGTGGGGGAACGTCGAACCCAGGTCGGTGACCCCGAGCACATCGACCAGTAGCTGGCTCAGCTCGTGCACCCGGGGTGCCAGCTCGCGCATGCGGCCGGCGAGCTCGAGATCGCCCGCGTCTTCGGCGAGATGAACGTAGCCGTCGACAATCGTTCCCGCACACGAAGCGGACGGCGCGACCACGACCTCGTAAGGCGAGAAGATATCGACGACGCGACGGGCCAAGTCGAGCGCCTCGGCCTGGTAGCCGGTGTTGAGGTGCATCTGGCCGCAGCAGGTCTGCTCCTCGGGGAACACCACTTCGTGGCCCAGTCGCTCCAAGATGCTGACCACGGCTTTCCCCGTGGCGGGGAAAAAAGCGTCGTTGAGGCACGTCACGAACAAAGCTATGCGCATGTGCGCCAAACCTTACCTGCCGGCCCGAGCGTCCACAGCGGGGGCCGGGTCACGTCCCCTGTCCCGGGGAGAGGCACTCTCCCGCTTGGCAACGATGTCCGCCAGCCTGCGCTGGGCTCGCTCCGCCAGGGCGGCCAGCTCCGGATCGGCCCGCACCCGCTTGACCGGGAACGAACTAGCCACAAGGGCGCGCATTTCCCAGCGGTCACCCACCCGCCCGGCGGCCCGCAGCTGGACGAGCAGGTTGCCGAGCGCCGACGCCTCGACCGGGCCGGCCCGCACTTCGAGGCCGGTAGCAGCGGCGACAAGATCCAACAACAGCTCGTTCGCCGTCCCCCCGCCCACGACGTGCACGACCGATGCCTGCCGCCCGGCGCAGCGCTCGGCGTCGCGAAGGGTACCGGCGATGGCAAGGGCGATGCTGTCCACGATGCAGCGGACCAGCGCGAGCTCGTTGCCCGGCACGGGCTCGCCGTGCGCGGCGCAGGCGGCTCGCACCCTCTCGGGCATGTCGCCGGGACGTGCGAACTCGGGGCGGGCCGTATCTACGAGCGACACGAAGGGAGGGCAGCGGGCGGCCTCGGCCAGCAGCCGGGGGAGACTGAACTGGTCGCTGGCGCCGGCCCAATGCCGACCGCACTCCTGCAGCATCCAATGCCCCATGGCGTTACGTAGAAAACGGACGGTGCCGTCTACCCCGAGCTCGTTGGAGAAATTGGCCTCCCGGCTCGGCTCGTCGATCACCGGACGCTCCAGTTCGAAGCCGACCAAGGACCATGTGCCGCTCACCACGTAGGCGAAGTCCTCACGGTTGGCCGGGACGGCGAGCACGGCCGAGGCAGTGTCGTGCGAGCCAACGGCGACGACCGACAGCGGCGACCGGATCTCGGCGCTTGCCATGACCTCGGGCATGGCGGGCCCGATGACCTCCCCCGGAAGGACGGGCAAGGCGAACAGGTCGCGGCGCAGGCCGAGGGCCTCGACCAGCCAGTCCACCACATTGCCCGTGCGGGCGTCCACAAGTTGTGTCGTCGATGCGTTGGTGAGTTCGAAACGTCGTTCTCCGGTAAGGAAAAAACTGAGGAGGTCGGGGAGCAGCAGCATCTTGTCGGCCACGGCATAAGCGGTCCCGGCCTGCTCGGCCATGAGCTGGTATACCGTGTTTATTTCCATTTCTTGTATGCCGGTGGCTTCGTAAATCCGCCCCCTACCCACACGTGCACCGGCCGTTCCGACGAGCCCGGCCGTACGCCCGTCCCGGTAGCAAAAAGGCGACCCGAGCAGCCGCCCGCCCGGGTCGAGCAACCCGTAGTCGACGCCCCAGCCGTCGAAACCCGCCCAGATGGGAGCGGCGTCGACTTCGCGCGAGAGCACGGCCAGGCCCTCGAGCATGCCTTGGTGCAGGCGCAGGATGTCCCAATGCCACCCGTCGGGCAGGCGCACGGGGGCGTTGGGTGCCCGGGCGACCTCGGAGGTGATGAGCCGGCCACCGTCCAAGCGACCGCCGAACAGGCGGGCGCTCGACGCCCCGAGGTCTATGGCGGCGTGTACGTAAGGTCCGCTCACCGCAGGAAGGCGGCCGCGACCCCGGCGTCAACCGGGACGTGGGTGCCAGTGGTATGCGACAGTTCCGGCCCGGCGAGCACGAACACGGCGTTGGCTACGTGCTCGGGCAGGACTTCACGCTTGAGCAGCGCGCGAGAAGCGTAGTACTCACCCAGTTTTTCCTCCGGCACCCCGTACACGGCCGCCCGTTGGGCACCCCAACCCGAGGCAAATATGCCCGAACCCCGCACGACGCCGTCAGGGTTGACGCCATTGACGCGGATACCGTAGCCACCGAGTTCGGCCGCGAGCAGCCGCACCTGGTGGGCCTGGTCGGCCTTGGTGGCACCGTAAGCGACGTTGTTGGGCCCGGCAAAGACGGCGTTCTTGCTCACGATATAGACGATGTCACCGCCCATGGACTGAGGCACCATTACCCGGGCGGCTTCCCGCGCCACGAGGAACGACCCCCGGGCCATGACCGCGTGCTGGCGGTCCCAGTCCCCGGCGGTGGTGTCGAGCAGGCTTTTGGAAATGGACATGCCGGCATTGTTGACGACAAGGTCGAGACCGCCAAAGGCGAGCACAGCCGCCTGGACCGCGGCGGCGACTTCGTCCTCGGCGCTCACGTCGGCGCCGACCGCGATGGCGGCATCAGTGCTGCCGATGCCCGAAGCCACATCCTGGGCACGCTCGATGGCGACGTCGGCACATACGACGCATGCGCCTTCCGCCGCGAGCCGGCGAGCGGTCGCCGCCCCGATGCCCGACCCGGCGCCGGTAACGAACGCGATACGGGTGGCCAGAGGCTTGGGGCGCGGCTGGCGGCGTAGTTTTTGTTCTTCGAGTTCCCAATACTCGATGCGGAACTTCTCCCTTTCGGGGATAGGCTCGTAGCTCGACACGGCCTCAGCACCGCGCATCACGTTGATCGCGTTCACGTAAAATTCGCCCGCTACCCGGGCCGTTTGCTTGTCTCGCCCGAAGCTGAACATACCCACTCCGGGCACCAGCACGATCGCCGGGTCGGCGCCCCGCATCGGCGGCGAGGCCGAGCTGGCATAGCGGTCGTAATAGGCTCGGTAGTCCACTCGGTACTGCTCGTGGAGCTCGCGCAGGCGTTGGGCCGCTGCCTCCAGCGATGCGCCGGGACCGAGATCGAGCACCAGCGGCCGGACCTTGGTCCGCAGGAAATGGTCCGGGCACGAAGTCCCCTTGGCCGCCAGGACGGGGTGGCGCTCGCGGGACAAAAAGTCGAGCACGAGGTCGCGGTCGTCATAGTGGCCCACCTGACGGGAGTCCGCGCTCGCCAGCCCGCGTAGCAGGGGGAAGAGGGCGGCTGCCCGGACGTGGCGCTCACGGTCGGGAAGCGGGCGGTACTCCTCGGTCACGGTGCCGAACGGCTCAGGACGGCCGTGTTGGTCGATATATGCCTGCGCTTCGCGGATTATTTGTAGCGAACGGGCCTCGCATTCATCGCTGGTCGCGCCCCAAGCGGTAATGCCGTGGCCGCCGAGCACCACGCCGATCGCCTCCGGCCGTTCCGCCGCGACTGCGGCGATGTCGAGGCCGAGCTGGAAACCAGGGCGCCGCCAGGGCACCCACGCTACACGGTCGCCGAAACAAGCCTTGGTGAGCGTCTCGCCATCCGCCGCGGCCGCCAGCGCGATGCCGGCGTCGGGATGGAGGTGGTCCACGTGCGCGGCCGTGACGAGGCCGTGCATCGCTGTGTCGATCGACGGTGCGGCGCCGCCCTTGCCGTGCAGGCAATAATCGAACGCCGCCACCATCTCGTCTTCCCGCTCCTCGCCGGGGTAGACATCCACCAGGCTGCGCAGGCGGTCGACGCGCAGGACAGCGAGGCCGCCTTCGGTGAGCGTCCCGAGGTCCCCTCCCGAGCCCTTTACCCACATGAGCTCGACTTGGCCTCCCGTGACCGGGTCGCGCGCCGCCGCTTTGGCTGAGGCGTTGCCCCCGGCGTAGTTGGTGTTGCGCGGGTCGCCGCCCAACCGGTGCGAGCGGTCGAGCAACTGCGTCACCGCCGCGGGCGTGGCATGGCTGCGCACTTCGCTGCTCATCGGCTATCAGCCTCCCCAGCCCTGGCCCGGGGATCCCGCCCGCTCCGCTCGCACCCGCTCGGCGTGGCCTGAGCGGGCATAAGCCGCCAAGGGGTCGGGGTCCAAGCCCATTTCCTGGCGCAGGTCGGCGAGCAGCGGTCGCACGTCGGAACTGAAGGCGTCGACCAGGACCGAGTTGGCCCCGAGGACGTCGCCTTCACCCTGGGCGGCACGAAGGGCGTCGCGGTCAACCGACAGGGCTTTAGCTGTGGCCTCTTGCACGTTCATCACGGAGCGGATCTCGGCGGGCACCTTCTCTTCGACGTTGTGGCATTGGTCGAGCATGAAAGCGACGCCGCTGCCGGGCAAGTGCGCGCCGGCGGCGACGATCTCGTTCATGATCCGGAACAGCTGGTACGGGTCCGCGGCCCCCACCAGCAGGTCGTCATCGGCGTAGAAGCGGCTGTTGAAATGGAAGCCCCCCAGGCGGCCGAGCCGCAGCAGCGAAGCAACGATGAACTCAATGTTGGTGCCCGGAGCGTGGTGCCCAGTGTCAACCAGAACGTTGGCCTTGTCCCCGAGCGCCGTGCAATGGACCAGTGAGGTGCCCCAGTCCGGCACGTCCATGGTGTAAAAGCCCGGCTCGAACAGTTTGTATTCGAGGAGCATGTCGACTCCGGCGGGCAGGGCGCCGTAGACAGCTGCCAACGCTTCGGCGAGACGGTCCTGGCGTGCCCTGATATCGTCCTGGCCGGGGTAGTTGGTGCCGTCGGCGAACCACAGGCTGACCGCCGGCGAGCCCACTGCGGCAGCGATGTCGACGCACTCGAGCAGGCGATCAAGCGCTTTGCGGCGCACCTTGGCATCGGGGTGGCACACGCTCCCGAGCCGGTACTCGTCTTCTTGGAAAACGTTGGGGTTGATGGCGCCGATCTTGAGCCCGGCGTCGTTGGCGTGTTTGGACAGCTTGGCATAGTCGTCCACCCGGTCCCACGGGATGTGGAGAGCTACCGAAGGTGCCACACCGGTCAGACGATGGACCAGAGCGGCATCATCGATCTTTTCGTAAGGGTCACGAGCGGCTGCGGGGTTGCGGAACACCTTGAAGCGGGTCCCGGTGTTGCCGTACGCCCATGACGGCGTCTCGATCCATTGGCTGCGCAAAGCCTGCTTTATCTCGTTACTAGTGGCCATAGCCGTCTCCTAATCCGATCTGGTGGTAGTGCGCGCGGGCCGTGCGGCCGGTCGCTCGTGCTGTCGCCCAAGTGGTCAGTCCTAGTGGTCGGTCCTAGTGGTCAGTCCAGGTGGAAGACCATCGGCAGCGGCCGCATGGCCCGGTCAGGTTGGCCCCCCTCTATGTCTACGAAGAAGCCCGCCATTTCGGCTTGCCAGCGGGCGTTCACCGGCAATTCTCCCATAGCCCGGACGGACTCGTCGAAGTCGTCGCACTCGACATAGCCGGTGAGCAAACCGTCGTCGGCCAGGAAAAGCGAATAGTTGCGCCAGCCGGTGCCGCGAAGCGCCGCGAGCATCTCGGGCCATACTGCCGTATGCCTCGCGCGGTACTCGTCCAGGCGGTCGGGGCGTACCCGGAGATGGAAACATATCCTCTGCATGCGAGCTTCCAGCCTTCTTGCCAGGGGACTAGGGGAGCCGGTCGGGGAGGGCGCCGGCTCCCCCTGGTCGTCTTGGGGTTGTTCAGTGCTGCTCCACGAACGCATGCGCCCTTTGCCGGCGGCCACTCAGGGCCCCACGGTGCAGGAGGACCAGCACCGTCGCAAAGGACGCAAACGCTGCGCGCCGTGGCGCTAGAAGTTGAACTTGTTTATGTTGGACTTGTTGAACACGTAAGGTAGGCCGAGCAGGACGCTGTGGCCGGCGCCCACCGTGTACTTGCCAAGCTTGCCAGCCACGAAGCTCTGGCCCTTTGCATTGGTGATGGCGTGCGAGGCCAG
>DATJST010000296.1:0-13576 GCA_035503975.1 Acidimicrobiales bacterium
TCCTCGGCCACAACGGCGCCGGCAAGACCACGGTGGTCCGGATGCTGGTCGGGCTCACCCAACCCTCTGCCGGCACCATCCGGGTCGCCGGTTGGCCCCTTGTCGCCCATCGCCAGCAGGTGCTGGCCCGGGTCGGGGCCATCATCGAAGAGCCGCGTTTCCACCCGCACTTGAGCGGCCGGGAGAACCTCTGCGTCGTCGCGGCGGCCCGGGGGCCGGAGGCCGAACGAAGGGTGGAGCCCGCCTTGGAGCGGGTGGGGCTCGCCGACCGCGCCAGGGACCGGGTAGGCACCTACTCCCAGGGGATGCGCCAGCGCCTCGGCATCGCCCGCTGCCTCCTGGCCGACCCCAAGCTCGTCATATTGGACGAGCCGACCAACGGCCTCGACCCCGGCGGGGTCTTGGAGCTCCGCGGCCTGTTCGCCGACCTCGTAGCCGAGGGCCGGACGGTGTTCATCTCCTCGCACCTCCTCGACGAGGTCGAAAAGACCTGCCACGCCGCCGCGGTCATTGACCGCGGGCGCCTGGTCGCCCAAGGCCCGATGGCGAATTTGGTCGGCGACACGCACACCCATTACGAGATCGACTGCGACAACCCGCGGGCTGCTCTCGGCGTCCTGGCCGGGTACCGCGCCGTAGTGCAAGCGAGCCCCACCCCGAACGGCCTTCGGGTCACCCTTGCCGACCCCAGGGCCGTCGGCGCCGTGACAGGACGGCTCATTGAGTCCGGGGTCATCGTGTCGGGCGTCTCTCCTGTGCGCACCTCGCTCGAAGAACGCTTCCTGGCGCTCACTTCGCGCGTCGGGGACCGCTCATGAGCCGCACCGTGGCACAACACATGGTCGCCGCCGACATCCTCAAGCTCCGCCGTCACCGGGCCACCATGGCGACTTCGGCGTTGCTCTCGGTCGGTATGACCGTCCTTTACCTCGCTGTCGTGCTCTGGCGGCACGACGGCCAGCTCCCTGCCACCCGGACGCTGTCGGACGGGACGTCGTTGATGGGCTTGTACTTCGGCTCGTTCGCCGCCATCCTGATCGGCACCGAGGCCGGCACCGTCGACCTCGCCAACGGCGTGTTCCGCGACCTGGCGGCCACCGACCGGTCCCGCGCCGTCCTGTTCCTCGTCCGCATCCCCGCCGCGGTGGCCGTGGCGGTGGCCTTCACGCTCAGCGGGTTCCTCCTCAGCGTTGCTGCGGCCTTCGCCTTCCATGGCGCCTCGCCAGCCCCCGGCCTGGGGTTGGTCCTCGAGTCCGCGGGCTGGGTCGTGCTGGCCACCACGACCGTCACGACCCTGGCCGTGGGGGCCGGGTCGCTCACAGGCTCACGCTCGGTAACCCTTACCGCCATCATCGCCTGGGACACCATCGCCACTTCCATCCTGTGGCTCGCCCAGTTCCTGGGCGCCGCCCGCGACTTTGACTTCCTAGTGGCCCTCAGCCACCTCCTCCCCGGCCCAGCCATCGGGACCCGAGCCGACCCAGGGTCTTCCAACGCTCTGATCAACTTCAAGCTCCCAATGCCCACCGCCGTGGCCGTGCTCGTCATCCTCGCCTGGGTAGCCATCTCGACAGTTGCCGGGGCGTGGCGCACAAGGGCCCGAGATGCCTGACGACTGCCCCCTCCCAGTCACGACGCACCTATGCCAGAAGCACGCTCGCGGGGCTTCTGCAGCTCCTTCTCGCAGCCGCCCTGGGTGCCGTCGCGATCAGGTCCTGCTCGTCGCGCTCGACGTTACTGACCTGGTCCGCCTCGAGCACGCGAGCTCGTTGACGACCAATGCTATGAATACTCGCTCGTGCGCCCCCGAACCGACAATCCTTTTCGGGGATAACGTGGACGATATTTGTACCGACTTTTCAGGTGAATTCACCTGACCTGGGCGAGCCAGATCCGTCTGAAGCTCCTATGTCAAGAGGCTTGGCTAAAGATTTCAGGCGATGGGTGGACCGACCGTGGTTGCTCAATTTGGGCGAGGTCGCGGAGCATGCGGCGGTAAATGACGTTTGAGAGATGTCGTTTGAGGACCCGCATCGACTCCCTTTTTGGTATGCCCACGCGCTCGGGCGTCGTTATAAATGGCCTTGGCTTGGGGCTACAACGTTTCTGGGTAACAGCCATTCGGTAAATTACTGCGTTCACCCGTCGGTTCCCGCCTCGGTTGAGCCGATGGCGTACAGGTTCATCGTCGCCCTCCGCAGACGATGCCGGCAAGGGTGCGGTCCCATTGAAGCGGGCAAAGCCACCCTCGCCAGCAAAGCGGCGCGGGTCTCCCACCTCGACTAACAGTTCGGCTACAGAACGCTGGGCGAGGCCACAGAGCTCGTCCAAGGTTGAGCCGCTCTGCTCGACGAGGCCGGCCAGCGCGCCGGCAGCTTCCCGCTCCAGGGCCTCGAGCGCGCCGAGCGCCTCCGTGTGTGCATCTAGCAGCCGTAGCCGCAAGGCAGTCGGCGCATCCCATGTGGCCGAACGGTCCCGCTTGGCCAACGCCGCGAGACGGGCGCGGGCATCGGGTTGGTCCGGCAAGCTGGCGCGCGCTTGCTCAGGCAACTCGCACAGCAACGACTCCGCCTGGTTCAGCAGTTGTCGTCGCTGGTCAACTACCCAGCGCCGGGCCTTGTGCCACAACGCCAACAGCTCAGAGCGCTCGTCGGGGCCGGCGTCGCCCTGGGCGCGCTTGAACGCCACCGGCATGTCCGGGTCGGCTTGCAGCTCTCGGGCGATGCGCAGCGAACCGAGCGCGTCGGTCTTGCCCTGGCGGCGCTTGCGAGACTGTTCGGCGGTGCGGTCCGGGTTGACGTCTCGCACGTCGTGGCCATGGCGCACGAGGAACACGGTCGTGTGACGGCCGAGCCCGCTCGCTCCTTCGATGCCCCAGCGGCGTACACGGCCATGGGAGGTCGCCCAGGTCTCCAGTTGCCGGTGGCCGTCACCTGACACGCTGAACGACCGGGTGCCCATGACGGCGCCCCGGCTGTCCAGCACGGTGGCGGTCGAGGTCCTCTTGTGTGGGTCGACTCCTACGTCGTTCCCCTGCCCTGCGCGGCTCTTGGCCATAACTGCTCCCTTTCACTAGGTATAAAGTGAGGCACCGGTCGACATATCCCCGTTGAGAACATCAACGCTCCTATAAAGTCAGGCCGGCCCGAAGGACCGGGCCGGTGGGCGACAATTCAGACGAAAGACACCCCAGCCGAGGGGGTCGAGATTGTATATGAGTCAGCCCATCGGCCCAGCCTTCGACCGTAGAGAGCCTCACTACTGTGGTGGTGGGCCCTCTGACGTCTCATTATTGGAACACGGGGATTGCACAATGCTTGTAGACGTTGCGGCCCAGCCGTAGCGTCGAGAGGTCCGAAGGGCTGGCTCACGGTCCGTCTGCCGACCGTTTAGGCCTGGCTTATTAACGATGTGGCGCCCTTCGGGCCTCGCCTGGTGTGGCTCCTAAGAGGCGCGAGCGCCGTCGTCACTGGGATCAGACGGGCCCACCATGGTCTTTTGCCCTTTTGTCGACGGACGAACAAGGAGGAGCGGCACGTGCCAGCAGTGATGATCGGTATTGACCGCACAAGGGTTCTCATACAGCGGTGGCCCTGGGCGACAAGGAGATCGCCCTGGCAACTTTGCGTGTAAGAGCTTCAGGGGACCAGGTGGAGCGCTTGGTCTCTTGGGCCGGGCAATGGCGCGAGCGGACCTGGGCGGTGGAGAACGCCTCAGGGCTCGGCTACTTGCTGGCCCAGCAGCTGGTGGCTGCCGGTGAGAAGGTCCTGGACGTCCAGCCAAAGCTCGGTGCACGCGTGCGCCTGCTCGACAACGGCTCCACCAATAAGAACGACCCCAACGACGCTCGTTCTGTGGCGGTGGCGGCCATGCGGGCCAAAGGGCTCCCCGAGGTGGCCAGGGAGGACCACGCTGCCGTCATGAGGGTCTGAGTACGCCGCCGTAGCCAGCTCTCCCGCCACCGCACCCGGGTGGCCAACTCCTTGCACGCCGTGATCTGCGAGCTCGTCGCCGGTGGCTTCCCCAAGGAGATCTCGGTGGCCAAGGCCACCAGGGCCCTCGAGAAGAAGTGCTCGACAGCGTGGCTCCCCGAACTGACTCCCCAGAAACCGAGCCCCCTGTCCATTTCGAACCAGAGCATGGCCCCATCAGCTCTCACATGGAACCCTTTCGGTACGACCGCTTGGAAGCGATCAGCAAGGGCCTTGGCGAAAACGACAGGGTCCATGAGCAGAGGCTAGGTGGCGAAGGCGCCTTGAGTGACCACCGAACTGGTGGATCTGGTCGCTGCGCCCGCCGCAGCGCCACCCGACTTGCCGAGCGCTCTAGTTATTCGGCGATCTGTCCTTGTCAGTGGCTATGCAAAAGCGCCCATAGGGTGAGCGCATAATGCTGGCGGGGCGCCGTGGAACCACATTTCGGAGCGCGTGTTTCAGCGCGCATGATGCCGCAAGACGAGCCCGGTCAAACTGCCCGAGCCACAATGGCGAGGCGTCGCCCGCAGCCACGGATAAAGGAGGGGGACGGCCAGCGGTTTGACGGGGGGGCAAGCGCCGCCGGGCACCCTTGGGCGGCTCCCCTTCCAGCGGGAGCTGAGAACCCCGGTCCGGTGCCAGCCGCCCGGGGGGCGCCACCCGGCCTGAAGGCCGCCTGGCGAACTTCAAGTGTCCGGGTGGGCTAAGTACACGTGCGACTGAGCCGCAACGACAGCCTCGTCGGCAACCTGGGTGCGCGGCGAAGATATCACCACTGCCGACAGGGTGGGGATGCCCACACCGCGGTCGTCCGCAAGCTGGTCGAGTTGCGTCTTGGCCTGACGCACGTCCCTCGGGGCTACCTCGCGCTCGGGGTTTTGCTGGGACTTGGCCTCCACGGCGACCCAGACGCGGCTGTCCCAGCACCAGGTCGAGTCCGAGCGCCCCTGACCGTCCGGCTTGGAAGCGTCAGCGTCAAGCAAGCGCCCGAGTTCGGTGAGGGCCGGCTCGCTCTTCCCATGCTCGATCGCCGTGATGCCTTCCGCATACGCTCAACGGCGGCGTCGATAGTCGCCTTCTTGGCACCGTCCTCCAGCCTTCGGGCGATTGCTCGGACGCCGGGGAGCCGTCAGCATCCTCTTCGACGGTGGAGACTGCGCCCGCATCCGTCTCCCGCAGCCACGTCGTCCCGATCGACGCCTTGGTTGCCTCAGCCAAGAGACCTACAGCGGTTTTGCTCGCGTTCGCGTCCGCCCCAGTAGCCGCGAGGGACCAGATGGCTGCGAGGTACAGCCAGAGAGACCGGTAGTAACGCACGGCCTCCTCTCCGGAGAGAGCTCGGCACGCTGAGCGGCATCCCGGGCCCCTACGAAGTCGCCCCGGAACGCCGCTGTGCACGCCTCCAGCCCATGGGCGCTGAAGCCGCCAGTAGTCTGCTTCCAGGGAGATCGCGACGCTCGATAGCGCGGCGAGCTTCCGCGATATATGGCTCGGCGCCATTTCGCGAGCGGTCTCCTTGCTCCGGAAAGATCTCGATGTTCTCCATGACGTCGTTGTTTGTATTCGTGCCAGATGGTGGACCAGTAACCGGGACAACAGACGGCGATTACCATCACCACTATGGTCGTGCACCTGAGCATTGACTACCATAGGCAGGAGTTCGTCGCGCACTATGTCTTGCCGGCCAGGCTCGGGCGGGACCTGCGCCAACGCTGTTCGCCCTCGGTCTCCCTTGTCCCGGCCAAAAAAGCGCTGCGTCAGTGGTTACGCCTGCACCCGCTTGCTCCCGGCGAGATCGAGATGCCGTCGTTGGCGGTATCGCTCCTGTGGCGCGAGTTCACCTCGGGACCGGAGTTCGAGCATTTCAGCGACCAGGCGTACGGGCACCTGCGCCACCGCAAGCCAGACAACCAAATTTTGAGGCGCCGGCCGGATTTCAGCAACACCAGCGGCCTGGCATTGACCTTTGCCATGGCCTGCGTAGACCAGGGCCTGGACACACCGCACCCAGCGGAGCTGCCGGTGCTGTTCGACGTGGATGGCAAGCTGGACATTGACGGTGGCCAGGACTGGGTCTTGAACTGCGGGGCGTTCAATTGCCGGAAGCCCGTCGGGAGCCGCTGCGCATACCATGAGCTCGGGCCGCTGGTGCCAACCGACCTACCCAAGGAGGTCCGCTTCGACGTGCCAGCGCCGTTCCCCCTTGATGGCTCTTCACATCAGCTTTGGGGGCCCCTCTACTGAGGGGGGCAGCTCGTCGGGGTGGCGATCAGGCGAGCCCGACCGAACAGGGCCTTTGTGGACGGCGCCCCTATGAGCGCGTGACCCGGCGCCGTCTCCCCGCACCACCACGCCGGACCGGTCACGCCGAGCCGCGGTCGCCGAGCGGCTCCAGGCTTGTGGTCGACTGCGGACGAGCCGCGAAGGCCTACGGTGCTGTCCTCGATGCCCGCCTCGCCCTAACCGAGAGGCTTCGTGTGCTGGCCGAGGCACTTCGGGTCAGCGGGCGATACAAGGCCGCGATCGCCACCGCGAGCGAAGCCCGTTCCCACCTGCGCCTGCTCGCTCGTGCTGATCCTGCCCGCTTCACCAACGAACTGGTGATCGCTTCGGCGCATTTTGCCAGCTGTCTGGCTCCCTCGAAGTCTTGGCCGCATGCCTAGTCATTGCATCTCGGCCGAGCGACGCTCTGGAAGCGGCCCAAGAGGCGGCCGCCATGGAGCGAGAGCTCTACAGGGGATGCACCGGCGCCGCCCGTGACGGGCGTCCAGCGCAGGTGGCCAGCCCAGGGAGGACCGGGCCATACCATCCAAAAATTGCCACTGAACAGCAGTTCCGTGTCCTACGTGGAGGGCTCGGAGACCACACCATGAGATAGCGGGTTGCCCGCGTTCGCCCGGACGGCGTGGAGCACGCCGATCGCGACGGCGACAGCGACGCCGAGCATCCCAGCTGTGGCGTAGATCGCCCTTGGGCTGAGGGCGGCGGCAACCAGGCCGCCGGCCAGCAGCGACAGGCCCTGGGCGCCGCCAAGGGCGGCGCTGACGGCGGCCGATACCCGGCCGCGCGCGGTGTCAGGCGTGCGGCTGAGAAGCAAAGCCGAGAAGCACGCGGCCGCGTACCCGTTGCCGCTCCCGCCGAGCACCGACAGAGGAACGAGCATCCAGACCGAGGGGACTACGGCGAATGGGACTATGGCGGCACAGGCGACCCCCGCACCCACGATCGTCGCCCAGGACTGGAGGCGCTCGGTCGTGAGCCGTCCTGCGCCGAGCGACCCGGCGACCATCCCGGCCATCCACGCCGCCTCCGCGGTCCCGTACCAGGTGCCTCCCGCGTGCAGCGTGGCCCGGACCAGGAAGACGAGCACCACGTCGACCATGCCGACCAGCAGGACCACAGCCACGATGCCGACCACGAGGGGGGCGAGCACGCGGTCGCAGCGCAGGATCGCGAAGCCACCCCGAGCCGTCGATGAGCGACTCCCCAAACTGGGTGGCGCCGCTCTCCTCCGCGTCCGGACCAGCGCCGACGCCCCCGTGACGACGACGAAGGTAGCCGCGTCAACGGCCAGGGGGAGCCCGCTGCCGAAGGCCCCGGCAAGAAGGCCGCCGGCGGCCGGCGCGCCGACCAGGGCAAGGGCCTGGAGCGACTGCTGAGCCGACACCGCCTTAGCCACATGGTCCTCCCCGACGATGCGCGGGAGGAGCGCGGACCAGGTGGCCGCCGCCAGCGACGCGGCCGCGCCGAGGACGGCGACAAGGACCACGATGGTCACGACCGAATGCACAACGACGAGGGGAGCCGTGCACGCCACCTCGACCAACCCGGCGCCAACAAGAAGATGACGAGAGTCGAGCGAGTCGGCCAGGCGGCCCACTTGACGGGACAGCAGGAGCTGGGGGACCACGCCGGCCGCGAGCAGCACGCCAACCTCGTAGGGCCGGGCGCCGTCGGCCTGCAGGCGCAGGATCAGCGCCACCAGCGCCACGCCGTCGCCGAACGTCGACACCATGCGCCCGGCCAGCGTGATGAGCAGGTCCCTTCGGCTTTTCCAGATGTTAAGCATATATTGAACAGTATTTGCTTAACGTTTCCCTGTCAAGCGCTAACCTGAGAGGACGATGCCAAAAGACGACGAGGCGGAGCGACCACCGGAGGTCCCGCCCCCCCATCGCTTCTCCGACCCCCGCAGCATCCGGGCGCTGGCGCACCCGGGCCGGCTGGCCATCATCGACGCCCTGAGCGCGGGCGAAGAGCTTACCGCCACCCAGTGCGCGCAGCTGACTGGGCTGAGCCCGAGCGCAACGGCATACCACATGAAGCTCCTGGAACGCTACGGGTTCGCCGAACCGGCATCACCCACGCCCGACCGGCGTGAGCGGCCGTGGCGGGCGAGCGGACGCGGGATCCAAGTTGACCTGGATACCTCGACGCCCGCGGGAGCCTCGGCAGCGGCAGCCGTCGCGGCGGCCTACTTTGACACGACGCGCGCTGTGGCTGTCGAGTTCACTGAAGGCGCGGCCGCCGAAACGGAGCAATGGCGGGATGCTGTATTGACAAACGTCGACTTATGGCTGACCGCAGGGGAGTTCCAACACCTGGCCGACGAACTAGAAGCCGTCCTCGAGCCCTACCGTCGGCGGTCCCGGGCCGAGGGGCGGACGGCGGGTAGCCGGCGGGTAAGAGTCATGAACGTCGTCGTCCCGCACAAGCTCACCGAGGCGGGAACAGGTTCGTGAAAGCCTTGAGCTCGGCCGCGCGCACCCTGGCGGCACAGGCCACAGGCAAGCCCGCGAGGCGCGCTCAGATCGAGACGATGGGCAGGCGCTCGAAAGCGAGGCGCTCGAGCAGGTCTGCCCCGTGCTCGCTCGAAGGCAGCCGGCCAATCTCGTCGCGGATGTTCGCGGCCGCGTCGCGGTACGCCGGCTCGCGCAAGACTTCCTCGACCAATTGGCCGACCTCTTCAGGGCTGGCAGTGAGCGGGTCGAGGGCCCGTGCCACCCCGAGCGCTGAACAGCGGGCGGCATTGAGGTATTGGTCGGCACCCATGGGCAATATGATCCCGGGGAGCCCGAAGGCAAGCGCTCCGATGACCGTGCCCGACCCACCGTGCGAGGCGACCAGGTCGCAACCGGGCAAGATCCGCTCCAGCGGCAAGAAGCGCTCGATGTGCACGTTGGATGGTTGCTTACCCAGCTCGGCAGGGTCGATCTCCCGCCCGGTAGTTACGATGACCTCGACCGCCAGCGCGCTCACGCCACCAAGGACCCGGCTGAAAAGGTCGCCGCTCTCCTGGTGGAAGATCGTGCCCAGGGTGAAATAGACGATCGGCCGGTCGAGCCGGGTAGTGAAGGGCAGCTCGCCATCGGACCTGGCCCCGAGCACGGCGGGACGCACGCAATGTGCCGTAGGTGGCAACGCGTAGCCTGGGCCACGAAAGCTCGGCGGCACCGGTACCAGGGTGAGGTACCGGTCCGGCGTGGCCAACCCTGGGTCAGGGCCCAGCCCGTAATCGCGGCGCAGGTCGTCGAGTGGCTCGGCGACGACATCGGGGCGCACGAAGCCGCCTGCGGCGATCACGACGATCGTCGCGTGAGGCAAGCCAAGCGCTTCTGCGGCCACGGCTGCACCGAAGTCGACCTCGTCGCGCACGATGACGTCGGGCCGCCAGGCCCAAGCCGCCTCGTGGGTGCCCCGAGCACGCTCGCGGGCGGCACGGCCAGCAAAAAAGTTGCGCAGGGTGCGCTCTTCGGTGGCCGGGTCGGATGCGACCAGTGGCCGGCGCTCTCCGGGTGCAAGCAACGTCCGGCCGCCAGTGGCAAAGGCGGCCAGGCCAGTCTCTTGCACCGTAGCGACCATGGCTTCCTGGCACCCGTAAGCGACATCGTGGCCACGCTCCACCAGGGCCCGCGCGAATGGCAGCGTGGGCAGGAAGTGCCCCGTGCCTCCGACGAAGCTGAACCAGAAGCGCACCTCGTCATGTTGGCACTCAGCCACGCACATACGGTGGCACAAAGCCGGAATATCCGCCCTGCGCGTACCCCGTGCCCCGCGGCCGGCCGCAAATAGAGCCTCGTTCAGACATTATTAAGACCTTCCCCGGCCAATTAAGGGCCTGTTCAGGTCGGCCTGAGCGAACATGCGGCTATGGCTGATTTCCTCACAGTGGCCGGCATCGTGGTGTTCGCCCTGGCGATGCTGGCTTTGATAAAGGGCCTGGAGCGCGTATGAGCGTCGTTCAAGGGATCCTCCTCGCTGTCTCGATACTCGTGTTCATCTACCTGGGCGTGGCGCTGTTCAAGCCCGAGTGGTTCTGAGGTAAGCCCGAGTGGGTTACTTCTGGACGGTCGTCGTCCTCGTCGTCGCTCTCGGGCTGGCGTGGAGGTACCTAGGCTCCTACATGGCTGCGGTCTTCGACGGGCGCGTGCGGTTCCTCGGCTGGGCCGAGCGGCCGATCTACATGGCCCTCGGCACGAGCCCAGACAGCGAACAATCATGGCAACGCTACGCCGGTGCCGTCGTCATTTTCTCCGCCATCTCGATCGGGCTCGCCTACCTGATCATGCGCACTCAGGGCTCGCTGCCACTCAACCCCCAGCACTTTGGGGCCGTGACGCCAGCGCTAGGTTTCAATACAGCTGTATCGTTCGTCACCAACACCAACTGGCAGAACTACGGCGGAGAAACCACGATGTCGTACTTCTCCCAGATTGGCGCCCTCACGGTGCAACAGTTCGTGAGCGCTGCTGTCGGGATTGCCGCGGCTGTCGCCATGGTGCGGGGGTTCACCCGCAGGAACTGCCCGACCATCGGGAACTTCTGGGTAGACATCACCCGCTGCATGCTCTACATCCTCGTCCCCATCACGTTCATTGCCGGCATCGTCGTCGTCGGCCAAGGCGCGGTGCAGACCCTGGCCGGGCCGGTCACCATCCATGACGCGTTGAACGGCGTCACGCAGACCATCGCACGTGGCCCCGCCGGGTTCATGGGCACCATCATGCAGCTCGGTACCAATGGTGGTGGGTTCTTCGACGTCGACTTGGCCCACCCATTCGAGAACCCCACGGCCTTGACAAATGCCCTCTATATATGGCTCACCCTGTCAATCCCGTTCGCACTCACTTACACCTTCGGCAAGATGGTAGGGAGCATCCGCCACGGCGCTGCCCTGCTGGCGGCGATGGTGCTCATCTTCGGGACTTGGGCCGGCATCACGACTTATGCCGAACACCAGCCCAACCCGGCGGTCGTGGCAGCGGGCGTCACGCAGGCGTCTACCGGCAACACCGAAGGCAAGGAAGTCCGCTTCGGCGACACGACCAGTCCCCTCTTCAACGTAGCTATGACCCAGACATCGGACGGCGCGGTGGACAGCGCGACCGATTCGTACAACCCGATGGGCGGCTTCGGGCCGCTCACGGGGATCATGCTGGGCGAGGTGACGCCGGGCGGTACCGGGAGTGGCATGTACACCATTTTGATATACGCCATAATCGCGGTCTTCATCGGAGGTTTGATGATCGGGCGGACGCCTGAGTACCTCGGGAAAAAGATCCAAGCCAGAGAGGTCAAACTGGCCGGGTTCGGCGCCCTGGTGATGCCCGTGACCGTGCTCGTCGTGACAGCTATAGCTGTGTCCGTTCACGCCGGAAGAGCGGGCCCGCTCAATGGCGGGCCGCATGGGTTCACTGAAATCTTGTACGCGTTGACATCGCAGGGCAACAACAACGGCTCGGCCATGGCCGGCCTCACCGGCAACACGGCGTTCTACAACATCCTCGGGGCCATCGACATGCTTATCGGCCGCTTCGGGATCTTGATCCCAGCTCTGGCGTTGGGTGGTTCATTGGCAGCGAAGAACGTCGTCCCCGCCTCCCTCGGCACGTTCCGGACCGATAACCCGATGTTCATCGGCCTGACCATCGGTGTGATCATCATCATCGGTGGCCTTACCTTCTTCCCCGCCGTCGCGCTCGGGCCTATCGCCGAAGCGCTTGCCCACGGGAAGTTCTTCTGATGAGCTCGCCTGACATCAACTCGAAGGGCGTCGCCATGGCCGGCCAGGGCCCTCAGGCAATTGAACTGGCGGGTTCGCCGAGTGCGAGCCGCCCGGGCACTCCCGCACCCCGCGGCGTAGCTCAAGCCCGCAGCCTGTTCGACCCCGAAATACTGCGCCATGCCCTCGTCGATGCCTTCAAGAAGCTCGACCCGCGGGTCCAGTTGAAAAACCCGGTGATGTTCGTTGTCCTGGTGGGGACCGTGGTCACCTTGGTCTACTCCATGGCCACTCCTACGCTCTTTGACTGGAGCATCACGGCATGGCTCTTCCTGACCGTGATCTTCGCCAACTTCGCCGAAGCCATGGCCGAGGGCCGAGGCAAGGCGCAGGCCGAGACATTGCGCAAAATGCGTTCGGAGACCGAGGCGCGCAGGCTCCTGCCCGAGGGCCGGCAGGAGCGAGTACCGGCCTCGGCACTCGTCAAAGGTGACTGCGTTGTCTGCGAGGCCGGGGACATCGTCCCCTCGGACGGGGAGATCACAGAAGGGATAGCCTCGGTCGACGAATCGGCTATCACGGGAGAATCGGCGCCCGTCATCCGTGAGTCCGGCGGGGACCGTTCGGCAGTCACGGGCGGGACGAAGGTACTTTCGGACCGTATCGTGGTCCGCATCACTGCAGAAAGAGGCCATACCTTCTTAGACCGCATGATAAACCTGGTCGAAGGGGCGAACCGGCAAAGGACACCCAACGAGATAGCGCTCACGATCCTGCTTGCGGTGCTCACCATTGTGTTCTTGCCGGTGGTCGTCGTCTTGCAGCCCTTTGGCCATTACTCGGCGCTCGCCACCCAATCCAGTGGGGGGACCGTGTCGGTCGTCATCCTGGTGTCGCTGCTTGTCTGCCTGATCCCGACGACCATCGGTGCCCTGCTCTCGGCGATCGGTATCGCCGGTATGGACAGGCTGGTACAGCGCAACGTGCTCGCCATGAGCGGGCGAGCCGTGGAGGCCGCCGGCGACGTCCAGACACTGCTCCTCGACAAGACGGGGACCATCACCTTGGGCAACCGAATGGCCTCGGCTTTCCTTCCTGTCCAAGGGGTCACTGAAGAGGGCCTAGCGGCGGCAGCGCAACTAGCCTCACTGGCGGACGAGACGCCCGAGGGGCGCTCGATCGTCGTGCTCGCCAAGGAACGCTTCGGCATCCGCGAGCGCGATCTTGGCGAAGGGCACACTTTCGTACCCTTCTCCGCCACGACGAGGATGTCAGGCCTTGACATGGTCGGCCAGCGGATCCGCAAGGGCGCCGCCGAGTCGGTGAAACGCTGGGTGACCGAGCAGGGTGGCGCCGTGCCGAGCGACGTCGACCCCATCGTGGAAAGGGTTTCCCGCTCCGGGGGGACGCCTCTCGTAGTAGCCGACGGGTCGAAGATCCTCGGTGTTATCGAGCTCAAGGACGTAATCAAGCAGGGCATCCGGGAGAAATTCGACCAGATGCGCCAGATGGGCATTCGCACCGTGATGATCACGGGCGACAACCCCCTCACGGCGGCGGCCATCGCTCAGGAGGCGGGCGTGGACGACTACCTGGCTGA
>DATJST010000297.1:0-13896 GCA_035503975.1 Acidimicrobiales bacterium
TCCCGCCAGGAGTGGAAGTTCTTCGCCGCCTTGCCCCGCGCCAGCCGCCCACTCGCGGCCGCGTGGTGGTTGGCCCTGGTCCTGCGCGGCGGGACGCCGGCCGTCTTTACCATCGCCACCGGGGTGCTCGTGGGAGCGGCCGAGGCACACAGTTCGCTCGTCGCCGGGATGGTCATGGTCGGCGTCAGTTTTGTGCTGCTCCAGGTGCTGGCCCCGGTCCACCAGGTGATCAGCGCCAACCTGGGAAGCAGGCTTTCCTCGCACCTGAACGACCGCCTGGCCTTGGCCTGCACGGCCCCTCCGGGCACCGCTCACCTCGAGGACCCCGACCTGGCCAGCGACCTCGTTACGGCCCGGGACTTCGACCTGGGCATGACGGGGCCGCCCATGCACCTCAACCTCGATTTCATCGCCGGCGGCCTCGTCGACTTGGCCAGTGGCGTGGCGGCTGCCCTGATCCTGTTCGGCTATTCCTGGTGGGCGCCCCTCGTACTGGGGACCGGGTGGGCCTCCACGCACTGGCTTCTCCGGGAGAGCACGATCTGGCGTGACCGCAACACCGAGGTCGTGCGGCTGGCCCGCCGCCACGCCGACTACATGTACCGCTTGGCGGTCGACCCTCCGGCGGCCAAGGAGCTGCGCCTGTTCGGTCTCGCCGGTTGGGCGCTTACCCGGTTCGCCGAGCGCCGCAGGCAATTGTTCGAGCTCCAGTACCGAGCCACCCGGATGCGCGAAAGGTCGATCGTGGCCAGCGCGCTCTTGGTGAGCGTGACAAATCTGGCCGTGCTCCTGGCCATCGCTCTGAGCGCCCGTGACGGGCACCTCGACCTCGCCCGGACGGTGATATTCGTTCAAGCCGGCGTCGGCGCCAGCCTGATCGGGTTTGGCGGCCTCAACTGGGCACTCGATGGTGCCGCAGCCGCCGTCGCCGCGGTTGACCGCTTGGGCACGGACATGGCGCCCGTCGGAGCCCTGGTCCCGGCATTACGGCCGGCCCGCCCGGCCACCGGTATGCCCGCCCGGGAGATCCGCTTGCGCGAGTTGTGTTTTTCCTATCCCCGAGCCACGGGCGCAGTGTTCGACCGGCTGGACCTGGTCGTCCCTGCGGGGTCCTCCCTGGCCGTCGTCGGCCAGAACGGGGCGGGCAAGACCACCCTGGCCAAGCTCTTGTGCCGCTTCTACGACCCTTGCGGAGGCGCGATCGAGGTCGACGGGGTGGACCTGCGGGAGCTCGACACCGACGGCTGGCGCAGCCAAGTCGCAGCCGTGTTCCAGGACTTCGTTCGCTTCGAACTGACGCTCCGGCAAAACGTGGCGCCCCGGGGCGCTCCCGACGACATCATCATGGAGGCACTCGCCGAGGCGGGTGGCGACAACATGGCCGAGCTCGGCACGCCTCTTTCCAAGGCGTTCCCAGGCGGTACCGACCTGTCCGGCGGGCAGTGGCAGCGGGTCGCACTGGCACGCGCTATCTGTGCGGTGCGCATGGGTGCCCGCCTGGTGCTCCTGGACGAGCCCACGGCCCAACTCGACGTCCGAGGCGAAGCGGCGATCTTTGATCGTCTTTTGGCGGCGACCCGGCAAGTTACGACCATCGTCATCTCGCACCGGTTCTCGACGGTACGCCGTGCCGACCGGATTTGCGTTCTCGAGCACGGGCGGGTCGTGGAGCTTGGCAGCCACGACGAGCTCATGGCCGAGGGCGGGCGCTACCGGACCATGTTCGAGCTCCAGGCGAGCCGCTTCGAGACGTTGGTGGACGAGGAGGGCCGGGCCTACGACGTCCTCGGCTGAGCCAGGCGACGGGGCGCTCGGAGCCGCTGCGCGCGGCGACCCCGCCCTCGGCACCGCCCCGCCCGGCGACCCCGCCCTCGGCGCCGCTCCGCCCGGCGACGACCACGAGCACGAACAGCTCCCGCCCGCGCTGCGCTCCATGTGGCGGCTCTGCCGGCTCGGTTACCAGAACGAGCCGGCGCTCGTCGTCGCCGCTTTTGTGCTCTCCCTCCTGGCCGCGGTGCCCGACGCCCTCCTGGCGCTGTGGCTTGCCCTTCTCGGCACGGGGTTTGTCCACCACGACCATGCCCTCTTGTTCGGCTCGGCCGCCGGGCTGGCGCTGTCGGCCACGGCGACCTGGTTCCTTCGTGCGATCAGCGCCCGGGCCCAGCGCCGCTTCCGGGACAAAGTGACGATCGCCCTCGAGTCGCATGTCGCCAGGCTCCAGGCGAGCGTCGAAACCATCGCGCACCAGGAACGCCCCTCCTACCTGGACCGCCTGTCCGTGCTGCGGGACCAGGTCTTCGTGCTCGACCACATGTACATGTCGTTGTTCACGACCGTGGGCTGGGTCGTACGCCTTGCCCTCACGCTGGCGCTGCTCGGCTCGATCAGCCCGGTCTTGCTGCTGCTCGCGGTGTTCGCCGTGCCCACTGTCGCCGTCTCGTCGTGGCGGCCAGGCGTGGAACGCGCCGCCCAGGAACGTGGTGCCCGCCACGACCGCCTGGCGCGGCACCTTTTCGTGCTGGCTACTTCGGCTTCGCCTGGCAAAGAGGTGCGGCTGGCCGGCCTCGGCCCTTCGCTGGTGGCGGGCCGCAGCCAAGCTTGGGCGGAGTGGTACCGGCCGATGGCCCGCGTGCGCTGGGTCAGCGCCGCTTGGCAGGCGGCGGGCTGGGCATTGTTCGGGGGCGCCTACGTGGGTGCGGTGGCCTATGTCTTTGCCGTCCTGCATTCGCCCGTGGCCAGCCTGCTATTGGTCCTCGCCGCCGGGGCGCGCCTTTCCTCCTACGTGGGCGGTGCCGTGGGTGAGATCGGGTTCTTGCGCGGCATTTGGGTCGATGGCTCCAAACGGCTGGCCTGGCTCGAGAATTATGCGTCCGGGCTGAGCGGCGCGGCCGAGCTGGACCCACCTCCGCGGCTCGAGCACGGGGTACGCCTCGACCACGTCAGCTTTGCGTACCCGGGCACCGGGCGATTGGTCCTGCAAAATATTGACCTTTTCTTGCCCGCCGGATCAGTGGTGGCCATCGTCGGCGAGAACGGTGCTGGCAAGTCCACGCTGGTCAAGCTTTTGTGCAAGCTCTACCAGCCCAGCCGGGGCCAGATCCTGGTTGACGACGTCCCCCTCGCCAGGGTGCGGACCGAGCCCTGGCGCGAGCGCCTGTCCGGCGCCTTTCAGGACTTCTTCCGCTTCGAACTGTTGGCCAAGCAAGCGGTCGGCGTTGGCGACCTGGACCGCTTTGATGACGCCGGCGCGGTCGCGGCCGCCGTGGGCCGTGCCGGCGCCGCCGACGTAATCGACCAGCTATCCGCCGGCTACGACACCCAGCTCGGCCCAACGTGGCCCGACGGCGTCGACGTCAGCTTCGGCCAGTGGCAAAAACTAGCCCTGGCCCGTGGTTTTATGCGGCCAGAACCGTACCTGCTCATCCTCGACGAGCCGACCGCCGCTCTTGACGCCGAGACCGAGCACGCTCTTTTCTCCCGCTACGCCGAAGCCACCCGTAGCGGCGGCACGAGCTCGGGGCGCATAACCATCTTGGTCTCGCACCGTTTTTCAACGGTGGCGATGGCCGACCTGATCGTCGTGCTCGACGGTGCGCACCTGGTCGAGGCGGGTAGCCACGACCAGCTCATCGCCCGCAACGGGACGTACGCGGAGCTTTGCCGCATCCAGGCCAGTTCCTACCGGTGAAGCGAGCACCCCACCGGTCGAGCGGCACCCCAGCGGTCGAGCGGCACTCCACCGGTGAAACGTATTCCAACCAGCACGGTGCTTCGTGGCAATACGAGGCCATGGCGCCTCCCCACCGGGCTCCCGGCCGCCTCACCGAGTCACTTCCAGCGGATCTGGGCCGTCGAGCCAATCGACGAACGTCGGACCGGCCAGCCGTACCCCATCGGGAGGTAGTAAGGCGCCGTCGCGCATCGCGGCGCCCGCCTCGCCCCGCAATGTGAAGGGGAGCACCATGGCGCGTTTACCATGGCGGTGGACTGTCATTTGCACCATGTCGGGGAGGTATTCGCGGACCGGTCCGGCCACTTCTGTGCACCCGCCGGCGACGGCCGAGGTGGCCTCCTCGACAAGGATCTCGCCCACGGTGCGTGCTGCTATGGGCTGGAGGACCATCCGGGGTGCCAAGGCCACCGGGCCGAAGCGGCGGCGCGCCAAGACCTGGCCGGCGAACTCGTAGAACTGGGTGGACCGGAGCACACTCACTGGCACCGGCCCCTCTTGAGCCGCCACCTCTTGGGCGAGCTTCGCCTGGTAGTAACCGTATGGGATGTCGTCGATGCCGAGGACGGAAAGCACCACGATACGGCCGGCCCCATTCCGCGCGCCGACCTCTTGCAGGCGCCGGGCGACCGCAGTGAAAAACTCAGTCGCGGGCGCGGCCTTGCGCTCGGGCGTATTACTGGCGTCGATGATCGCTTGGACGCCGCGCAGCGCCGTGTCGAGGCCCTTGCCCGTGGTCAGGTCTACGCCGCTGTGCCGGGTCAGGACCACGGTCTCATGGCCCGCGCCTCGCGCGGCGCGCACGGCGTAGCGACCTGCGATGCCGGTCCCTCCGGCGATGGCGATGCGCACGCCATGCCTTTTTAGCGCGCCGCCCGGCTGTTGTTCGTCCGCCACCACCGCCGCAGCCCCCTTGGCACCGAGTTCGGGCCGGACTGGGCGCGCCGCCTCGCGCTGACGGCCAGCGCAACGACACGCCAGGCCGGCGGGCAACCAGGGCTCCCGACCTGCGGCCGAATGGTAAGTGTACTTAACTTGCTCCTTGGGACGGACAAATGGTTAAAGGAGTTAACTAAGTCCCTGCGCGCCAACAAATGCAGCCGCCGAGCCTCGCCCTCGCGGCAGTTCTACCCCGATTCGGGTCGCCCAAACAACGTTTTCGCGGATGGCGCAAAGAGCGGGTTTGAGTACGTGAGGTTTTGCTGAGCCTCAAGAATGGGCCGTCCTTTCCGATCTGGGATGTAGGCCATTTTCTCCAGGCGGACGAACTTGGGGGGCCGGGCACAGCACGATGCTGCGCCAAACGGTGAGGAGAGGACTGGTGCTGAGGCCATGACCGTGGTACTTCCCGATGTGTGCGTAGATATCACGCCGACGACACTTGTCGCTGAAGGCCAGCAGCGCACGGCCGACGCCGCGCTGGGGGGTGTTGGCCTCCAAAGCGCTGAGGCTCTGAACGTCTTTTTCCTCGAGCTGCTCCAGTTCCTGCGGGATTTCAGCTCGGTTACTCCCGCCGAGCGGGCGGCGAGCGTGTCACCACGCCGCGTGCACCGAGCTGCGGTACGTCCCGGCCCGGCGGCCGAGGCGCTCATCACGCGCAGCCCCAAGCCGGGCGGGTCAGCCGCCAAATTGACGAGGGCGGCCGCCCCACCGGTCGTCACGGGCCTTCCGAGCGCTCCAGCGATTGAGCTGGCTCGGGCCGCCCAGCCCGAACAGGCCGCGCCGGCGCCGGCCAAGCAGGCCGCGCCGGTGCCGGCCAAGCAGGTCACGCACGTCACGCCGGTCACGCACGTCACGCAGGGCCGTCCCGCCGAGGCGGGCACCGCGGCCGAGCGACTGGCTCCCGCTGCGTCCGCCGCCCCGGCCAAGGAGGCGCCCCGCAAGCTGCCTCGCCGGGGTGCCGCAGCGGCGGCAGCTCCCGGCTCGGTCGCCGCCCCCGCACCCACCCTGAGCGGCGCGCCTGGCGCCACCACGCCCACTGATGCTGGCGCTGGCGCTGCCACTGGGCCCACGGTCGTGGTCGCCGCGGCCATGGGTACCACCAGGATGGCCCCTGTCACCACCGCGGCCGCCCACCTCCGGGTGCCCCCCTTCGTCGCCAAGATGTAGCCCGCGCGCTCTGGTGGCACCGTCACCACAGCGTCGACTTCGCCCTGCCCGGTGGCCAAGCTGCCCCGCCGGAGGGTGCCCAGGTAGGCTGGCGTTTGCCGCTTTGCCCGCCCCCTCCCCCAGGAGCACGCTCGCTTGGACCAGTTTTTCGCCGCGCTTGGGCGCTTCGTGGTCAGGTTCCGTTACCTCGTGGTGCTGGTATGGCTCGCACTCGTCATACTCGCGAGCGCCTTCCTGCCCTCGCTCGGCAGTGAGATAAACAACGACAACAGCCAGTTCCTGCCCGCGACCGCGCCCAGCTCGGTCGCCGCCTCGCTCGATGCACCGATCGTGGGCAACCCCAACACGAGCAGCCAGGTCCTCGTGGTCGCCGCCCGGGGCGGCGCTCCATTGACCGTTGCCGACGAAGACGCCCTGGTCCGAGAGGTCGTCGTGCTGCGTAGCGTGCCCAGGGTCATCTCTGCTCGGGTGCTCGCCATATCCCGGGACCGCGAGGCAGCCCAGATCGTGGCCGACGTGCAGGTGAACCAGGCCGACGTCAACAGTCAAAAGGTTGTCGTTGCCGATGTCGTCGCCACCTTTCCCAGAGCCCACGTCCCGGCCGGGCTCACCCTGCACGTGGCGGGCCCGGTCGCAACCAATGTTGCCAACCAGGAGAACTCAGTCAAGACCGGCAACCGCATCCAGGGCGTGTCTTTCTTGTTCGTCATCGTGCTGCTCATCTTGGTGTTCCGTTCCCTGCTGGCGCCGGTTGTCACCCTGTTGGCACCGGCCTTTGCCCTGCTGGTGTCGACTCGGCTCATCGGTGCGCTCGGAGCCGACGGGCTCAAGATCTCCGAGATCACCGAGGTGCTCCTGATCGTGCTCATGATCGGCGCCGGGACCGACTACGGGCTGTTCCTCGTGTACCGGGTGCGCGAAGAAGTGCGGCGTGGGATGGACGCCCGCGAAGCTGTGCGTTATTCGCTGGTAAGAGTGGGGGAGTCGATCAGCGCATCGGCCGGTACGGTGATCTTTGCCCTCCTCAGCCTGCTGCTGGCGTCGTTCGGGATTTACCGGGACCTCGGCATCCCCCTGGCGGTTGGGGTAGCGGTGATGCTCCTGGCGGGCCTCACCTTGCTTCCCGCGCTCCTGGCTATCTTCGGGCGTACCCTGTTCTGGCCGTTCAGGCTGAGTGCCGGGCCGCCCCGCGCCGGCACCTGGGGCCGGGTGGCGGCGCGCCTGGTCCGGCGCCCCGTCGTCACCCTGGCTAGCGGTGTCGTTGTCTTCTCTGCCTTGGCCGCGGTGGCCTTCGGTTACCACTCCGGCGGCTTCGGCGGTGCTCTGTCTGCTCCCGCCGGGACGGACGCGGCGGCCGGGAACGCTCTCGTTTCCAAGCACTTTCCGCAGGCGAGCGCGAACCCGGGCTTGCTCGTGCTGCGTTACGACGAGCCGGTCTGGGAGGCACCGGCCAGGGTCGGGAAGGCGACGGCCGCGCTGGAGGGATCGGGCCAGTTCACCCAGTTCCTCGGGCCGCTCGACCCCAACGGGACATCGCTGTCACCTGCTGAGTACGCCCGGCTCCACACCGAGCTGGGGCCGCCGGAACGCTTGGCGCCGGCGGTCGTCGCCGGGACCGGGGGCGTCCCGACCGATCTTTACAACGCGTACCGAGCCACGGCAGGCTTCATATCTGCCGACGGGGACACGGTCCAGTTCGAGGTGACGCTCAAGGCGGGGGGCCAGCAGTCCACCGCCGCCCTCGACGCCACGCCGACCATCCGCGCCGTTGTTTCGGCCGCGGCCCGTGCCTCGGGCGCCGTGAAGAGCGGAGTGGCCGGCGAGGCGGCGGCCCTGTATGACGTGTCCAGTACCTCTGACGGCGACTTGGTCCACATCATCCCGGTGGCCATCGTCGCGATCGGCATACTCCTCGCGCTGGTGCTGCGTAGCGCCGTCGCACCGCTCTACCTCATCGTGAGCGTGGGCCTCTCCTATCTGGCTTCGCTTGGCGTATCGACGCTCGTGTTCATCGATATCGCGGGCAACAGCGGGATCAGTTTCATCCTGCCTTTCTTGATGTTCATTTTCCTGCTGGCGCTCGGGGAGGACTACAACATCCTGGTCATGACCCGTATCCGGGAGGAAGCTCACAAGCACCCGTTGCGGGAGGCGGTCATCCGGGCTGTTGGCATGTCCGGCCCGACCGTCACCTCTGCGGGCCTGGTCCTCGCCGGCTCGTTCGCCGTCCTTGCCTTTGTCGGCGGAGGAGGGCCGGGTGGGGGGCAGATCCAGGACATCGGGTTCGGGCTCGCCATCGGCATCCTCATGGACACCTTCTTGGTGCGCACCCTGCTCGTGCCGTCGGTAGTCGCCATCCTCGGCCGCTGGAACTGGTGGCCGGCGCAGCTGACGCAGGTCAGCCCGGCTCTCCAGGCCGGGACAGAGGCAGGGACCTAGCCGGGCGAGCCCTTCACCCACCGGCGGCCGGCGTCCTCCGTGGTCCACACCTCGCCCCCCGATTGCCACCAGCCGTCCTCGGCACCACTGAAGGTCAAGCTGGCCGCGGCGCCTATGCCGACGCCGGGGTGGCTCGCGCCCTCGGGCAGGGCCGTGGCCACCCAACGCGCGCCGCTGTCATGGGACAGGTACATGACCGGCCGGCCGGTGCCGCGCTGCGCCCACCCCACGACCAGTTGCGGGCTGATCACCTCGACCTCGTTCATGATGGGGAAGCCCCCGGCTCGTTCCCAGCGCGCGCCACCGTCCCGAGTCACCAGGGCCACGGCGGCCGAGCCGTACCCCGTGCCGGCAGCTTCCAGAACCCCGTACCAGCCCCCGCTCCGGTAGACGAACCCGGCGCAGTCCACCTCGCCGGCGCCGACGGGCACCTGCCCGTTCCGCTGCCAGGTCCGGCCGCCGTCGCTGGTCTCCCACACAACGGCAGGCCCCTCGCCAAAGGTGCCGTAGAGGCTAGCTCCCGTGGTCGTCAGCGCCAGCCCGCTGCCCCCGGGCTCCATCCAGATGGAGCTGACCCCGAAGTCCTGCCCGCCGAAGCCAGCCCGCTCCGGCAATCCCGGGCGCTCGGCCCACAGGTGCCCCCCATCCGAGCTGGACAGGAGGTGCCAAGTGTTGCTTGCCGGGTCGAGGTCGACCACGAACCCATCGCTCGCATCGGGGAAATCGATGGCCGTCACGAGGCCCGCCAGGTCGGCCACCATAGACCACCGGCGACCGCCGTCGCTCGTGGCGAGGACCGCTCCAGGGTCTGTCAAGTCTCCCGCGGCCCAGGCCCGAAGGGCACCGAGCGGAGCCACCCGCCCGGTCGGTGAGAGGGCGGGCCACACCTGTTGCCAGGCGCGCCCGCCGTCGCCGGTCTTGGCCAGCCCGCCGTCGACGATGGCGAAGCCCGTAGCGGCGCCCGGCCAGCTGAGCTCGGTGGCCGTCGCCAGCGGCCAGATATGGGTGCGCTGCCAGCCTCGGCCGTCCCAACGCTCGAGCTCGCCTCCGGGCGAGGAGCAGGCGGCCAGGTTGACCCCCTCGGACACATAGACCACTCCCGTCGGTGCCTCAGCCAATGGCATGTCGGGGTCGGGGCCGCATTGGCTGGCGCCCAGCGGAGGGAGTGGTGCCGGCGCCCAGGTACGACCGCTGTCTCGGCTGTACCAGGAGCCGACGGTCGCACAGCCGTGCATGGCGCAGCTGTCGGGGTCGTCGTAGGTCATCCACCACCAGCCACGAGCCGGCGCCAGCAAGCTGACCCGGGTCTCTGGCCCCGAGAAGGCGACTGAACCGCCGCCCATGTGGCCCACTGGCGACCAGCGCCTGTCTTGCACCCCCCACAGCTGCAGGTAGGTCTGCTCGACCGCCTGGGCGCCGCTCACCCGACGTCGGGCCAGCTGGGCCACGAGCCAGGCGCCCGCGCCCGTGTGGCCGATGCCGACGACCGGGCCGGGCAAGTGCAGCACCGGTGCCCAGTGCCGACCACCGTCCGCCGTGGCGACGACCTGCCCAGGGCAGTTCGGCAGGGGCGAGCCGTCCGCGGGCAACTGGTCCAGGCAGGTGGTGGTGACCAGCGAAGCCAAACCTGTGCTGGGGCTCGACCAAGCCACGTTGGACAGCTGGTATGGGCTCGCCCAGACCGTGGCCCAGCTCTGGCCCCCGGTGCTCGTCCCCAGCAGCGCTGTCGCCAGCGCCCGCGCCTGGCAGGTCCGGACGGCGGAACCGGGCGAGCAGGTACCGGTTCGCAGCAGTACCGAGGCATGCTCGGCACTGGTAGCCGCGAGTTCCTCCGGCACGCCCGCACCGGTCCACTGCAGTTGCCACGTTGACCCGCCGTCCCGGGTGGCAAAGATCTCGGTCAGGTCCGAGCCGACGCCGCTCGGTGGGCTCAGCTCAACGGTCAGCCATCCATGTACGGGCCCGGCAAAGGCGACCTGTGCGGCGGTGGCTACCAAGGACCGCTCCCGGGTTGGCGCGGCCGCGCTGGCCGGCGCCACCGTGCTCACGACGTCGCTGGCTGGGCTCGTAGCGGGCGCGAATGCGACGCTGGCGGCGACTGCGCCCGCGCAAGCGCCAACAATGCGGGCGAGCCTCATGCCAAGCCAACCCGCCCGGGCCCGAGCCGGTTCCCCCAGCCGGCACCGCTCCCGCCCGGTGCGCCCGAGGGCGCCTTACCGCCAGCTCAGGGAGAGCCGCCGTGGTCTTTGTCGTACCAGGTGAAGTCGTCCGCGAGATGGGCGACGTCCGGCGTGCCAAGCCCCGTGGCCGCGTTCCAACCCGACGTGGCCTGGTAGTGCAGGTTGGTCCCCTCGGTAATGGCGTGGAAGGGAGCAGCCGGCATCCCTGACGGGTCGGTTGCAAAGAAATAGAAGGCGGGGTTACCGAACCCGATGGTCTTGAGGCTCGACTTCTTCAGGTACTCGTCGATCAGGGAGGTGATCGCCGCCCAGCAGGGAGCTGCCGCCGACGTGCCTCCTATGGGTTGTTCGAGCGGGGCGTTGTTCTGTCCCGGGGCGAACACGTCCCAGCCGCTGATGCTGTCGGCGTTCGCGCTGACGTCGGGGATGCCCCGGCCCGTGAGGCCTGAAGTCCCGGGCCCGATTTGCCAGGACGGGCGGGGGAATATCGTGCTGATGCCCCCGGCGCCCCCCCACTGCTCCATTGGCTCGCCCCAGGCCGCTTCCTTGTAGTAGGCCCCATTGGTGGCGAGGAACGCGATCGTGCCGCCCACGGCCGTCAGGTGCGGGCTCGCAGCCTGCGGCATGATCGACAGGGACTCCTCAGTTGAGGGGTTGCCATCCGAGATGCAAGCAAAGGCCCCCCGGTCGCCGGCGGCCCAGTAAATGGAGTCACCCAACGCATCGGCCTCGGCATATACCTGGTCGCTTGCTTGGGCGTCGGCCTTGGCGCCTTGGTCGAGCTCACAGTCGAGGTTGGAAACGCTGCTCGACATGATGGCTCCGGGGTGAGCCGAGACCATGGCCTGGAGCATGGCCACCAGTTGGTTGGCGTTACCACCGGCATACACGATCTCCTTGGCCCCCGGTGCCAAACCGTGCACGACCTCGACGTCGAGCAACGCTTCCCCGGCGGTCAAAGGGTACTCAGAGTTTGACGGCCCCAAGGGCGCCCCCCACGCGCTGCTTGTCTCTACTTGCACGTTGAAAGCGGGCAGGCCGAACTTGCTTGCGAATGCCTGCTCGTCGGCGATCGGTGGCACGGACCACTCGGGGAACATGACCGTGAGCCCGCTGCCGTCGAAACCTGCGTTGCGTAGAGGCGACATATTGTAAAAAGTCGTCATCTGCCCCGGTGTTACGCCGTTGGGACCGTACGTGGCTGCGGTGATCTCATCGGCCAGCGTCGTGTCGTCAGCAGTCATGTCGTCGGCGTAATCATTGGTGCCGCTGATGTCGAACACCTCGCCGGATATCGTCCTGGGCACCTTCACCGCCCCTCGCGGTGCGTAAAATCGCGTACCGTCCGGCATCACGAAGCGGTCGATCCGGAGCCCGAGGAAGTGGTCGATGGGCCCGACCGTGCCTCGTACTGGCAGCTGCAGCTCCCCGCGCCGCCACGTCGATGCCAGCCCGGCCGCGGCGAGCACGCGCCTGACAGAAGCGACCGCAGCCGGGGAGGGGCCGAAGCGGGCAGCCCATTGCGCGGGCGTAAAGCGGTCGCCTTTGGCGAGCAGCGCGTTGAGGCTCGCCTGATCGCGCTCGCGCAGGCTGAGCGAGAGGGTCAGCCGGGTTGCGGCCGCAACCGGGCCCAGGTCGCGCGCCTCGTGCTCGGCAACCGCCAGGGTCGGCATAGGGGGCGAAGCGGACACCCGACCAACGGCAGGTGCCTGGCCCGGCGCGTCGTTGCCGAGCCCCGGCCGTACCCCGGTGTGCGGGCCTGCACCCTCGGAGGCAGGTCCGCAGCCCGAAACCACGAGCGCCCCAGCCAACATCGCCAGGCCCAGCCACCTGGCCTGGCGGAGGCCGGCCCGAGCGCAAGCTCCGCCGGCGCGGGCTGTTGCGTGCCGTCTCATGTCCCCCCCGGCCAGATCGTGTTGGCCACCTCGAAGTCATAAGCCGTCCCGGCGACAAGCCCGAATGGGAGCTGGCCCACCGAGCTCTTGTCCTGCGGCGCGGCCGCGAGCTCGGCGATCGTCAAATTGCCTTGCGACGCGGCCAGGCAAATGACGACGGCCGTGAAACTGCTCCCCCCGTTGGAGGGTACGAAGGTGGCGGTATAGACGACACCTTGGCCGAGTACGTAGCCGATCTCTGCCCCGGGCACGCTCGAGCTGACTTCCTGCATATCTTGGAACTGGCTGGTGTTCAGCGTGCCCAGGGCATTTTGGATAGCCGCCGAAAGGTTGTTGCCGCTGCTGGCGATAATGGTCATGAACCCGAAACTCGCCGAGAACTCGACCCCGTTGGACGTCTGCTGCTGGACCGAGAAAGGCTGCTCGTACTCGACCCGGAAACCGTACTGGGAGTTCACGTAGGCCGTCCGGCTGAGGTACCTGGGCCCGTAGTCCGGACCGCATGTGAAGTGGCACAGGCTCGTGGTCGGGCTGTTGTTCACCGCGATCGCAGTTAGTACGACCACGAGCACCAAAAGCGTGCCGAAAACGCCGATGATCACACCGAGGTGGTTGACTTTGTGCTGGGCCGCCGGCACGGTTTGGGCCGGTACCGCGGGGTAGCTGTAATTGCTGGCGACCGTGGGTTGGGGCCGCACCCGGTTGCCGCAGTGCGCGCAGAAGGCGCCCGAGCCAGCGCCGAAGGGCGTGCCGCACCGCCCGCAAAATCCCCCGCCTCCCGCCGATACGGGGCCGAGGGTAGCCACCGGCGCAGTCACTGCCCTGCGTCACCCTGGGTTTCAATTGGAGGTAACGGCTCGTCGGGGCCGTCACCGCCGGCACTGCTCCTGCCGCCACCGCTAGCGCCACCGCCACCGCCTGCGGGCCCAGTGGCGTCAGGTCGCCCACCGAGAGCCTGGTCATCGCCTGTTGGCTGCTCAACTGCCAGAGGCACCGCCCCGCCAGCAGATGCGCCCGCGAGTGCAACTTGGACAGCACCCGCCGGTACTGTTCGCCGGGCCGGCTTGGGGGCCGCCGAACGGGCCACTCCGCAAGAAGGGCAAAAAAGCATCGTGGGTACCAGCCGGTGGCACTCGGGGCAGGCCGAGTTGGCCCCGATGTGGTGCTCGGCCCCCTCTTCCAAAAGGGCGTTGTGCACGCAGATCCGGACCCATATGAGGAGCGCCGCCGCCGCTATCGCCCAGATGACAACTTCCAGCAACAACGAGGTCACCTCGTAGGTGACGATCCCGAGGACGAGCTGCGCGCCGAACGCGATCACGACCGCCGCCGGCAGGCTGAGCAGGACATGAGTATGCCAGCCGCGCGAACGGCCGCGCGTATTGAGCCACATACTGGCCGCCACGGTCCCCGTGACAGAGGCGTTGACCAATGCCGCCAAAATTCCCACACGCAGGATATTGATTATTTCGGTCGACGACACGGTGACCGAACCGAGCAGCGGCTGTGTGAGCACGCTCCAATAGCCGGTAATGGCCGCGGC
>DATJST010000298.1:0-7777 GCA_035503975.1 Acidimicrobiales bacterium
CCGCTTCCTGCCCGGGCAGTCTGGTCAGCAGCTCCTGGGTTTCGGGACGGGGGGCGGCTACGCCTTGGCGCTGGTGGGTTCCTGCCAGAACGGCAACTGCTCGAACGTGGTCCTGGAACGCTCACCGGAGACGTCCGACAACTGGACTGCCCTTTCCGTCCCGGGCGTCTCCGGCGGGATCGACGACCTGGTGACGATGACCGTCCACGGCACGAACCTGTGGTTTTCCGTGACCAGCTCCCCCAACCAGGCCCATCAGGTACTGGTGGCGGGCACCGGCTCGGGCAGCAGCTTCACCACGTACACGAGCCCCTGTTTCTCGGGCCTTGGCGGCACGGTGCAGGCGACGTCCGCCAACGTCCTGTGGGCCGTATGCCCGACGGGGATGGAGGCGCAGGCCTTCCGGTCGACGGACGGAGGGGCCCAGTGGAGCACTCTGGCCGTGGGAGAGCTGGACAACTCGGCTCTGCTCGCTCCTGTCAGTGACACTGCGGCGGTGATCGAGCCCAGTGCCCAGGGCGAGTTCCTGCGGACTTCCAATGGAGGGTCGACGTGGCAGACCGTGTACCCGTCGGGCGATGGGACCTTCTGGTGGAGCTGGGCCGGATTTACCGACAGCAGCACGGGCTCAGCCCTGCGGACCGAGAACAACTCTCCGGCGGGATGGCCGTTCCCCAACGGCCCGTCGCCCGAACAGCTGTGGAGGAGCTCTAACGGTGGTACGACCTGGACCGGGCCGGTGGCGTTTGGGTGAGACCCGGCCGGCGGGTGGGTGTGGCCTGCTTTGGTGGCGGACGTGGCCGGGTGACGGGGCCCGGCTGGCCTCGGCTGGCCACGCTCGGTTGACCTGGCTCGGCCGCCCTCGCTCGGCTGAACTGGCTCGGTTGGCGTCGCTGGGTTGACCTGGCTCGGTTGACCACGCGGCGCTGACCTGACGCCCGTGACAGAGGCCGCTGACCGGCTTTGTGCGCGCTAGGTGCTCTTATGGTGACACTGGCGCGCACAGGTCGGCATGAGCGGGCCGGCGAGGCGTGGACGCCGGGATGGCCGCACTGGAGCGAGCCGGCGAGGCGTGGACGCCGGGATGGCCAGACTGGAGCGAGCCGGCGAGGCGTGGACGCCGGGATGGCCGGAGTGGGGCGGGCGCCGGGATGGCCGGACTGGGGCGGGCGCCGGGAGGGCCGGCCGACCGGATCGCCGCCTCTCCGCTTGGGCTCACAGCGGGCCACATAGGCTGAAATCGGCCCGGCGGCGCCGTTTTACGCTCTCGCGAACTGATCATCGGTATAGAGGGTCGCCCGTCCCGAGACCGTTGCCCAAACGTGCGTTCGACTGGTAGCCTGAACCCTATGTCAGATCGGCTCGTGGTGAAAGGTGCGCGCGAGCACAACCTGCAGGACGTATCGATCGACTTGCCGAGGGACGGCCTGATCGTTTTCACCGGGCTCTCGGGGTCCGGGAAGAGCAGCCTGGCCTTCGACACGATCTACGCCGAGGGTCAGAGGCGCTACGTCGAGTCGTTGTCGGCTTACGCCCGGCAGTTCCTGGGCCAGATGGACAAGCCCGACGTCGATTTCATCGAGGGTCTGTCGCCGGCCATCTCGATCGACCAGAAGTCGGCCTCCCGCAACCCCCGAAGCACCGTCGGCACGATCACAGAAATCTATGACTATCTGCGGCTTCTTTACGCCCGGGTGGGCATCCCGCACTGCCCTCAGGACGGCAGTGTGGTGTCCCGGCAGACACCGCAGCAGATCGTCGACCGTGTGCTGCTGCTCCCCGAGGGCACCCGCTTCCAGGTGCTGGCGCCGGTGGTCCGGGGCCGCAAAGGCGAGTACGAGAGCCTCTTCGAGGAGCTGGCCGGTCAGGGCTTCGCCCGCGCCCGGGTGGACGGGGAGGTGTACGAGCTTCCCAACATACCCAAGCTGGCCCGCTACGAGGCCCACACGATCGAAGTGGTTATCGACCGATTGGTGCTTCGGCCCGGCATCGAGCGCCGGCTGACCGATTCGCTGGAAACGGCCTTGAAATTGGCCGACGGCGTGGCCGAAATCCAGGTTGTGCCGCGCCAACCGGCCCCAAATGGCGAGGGGGCCAGCGGTGAGGCGGAGGCCGAGCCGGATGAGGGCGAAACGCTGATCTTTTCCCAGCATTTGGCCTGCCCAGTGTGTGGCACGTCGTACGACGAACTGGCGCCGCGCAATTTCTCGTTCAATTCACCATATGGCGCCTGCCCGAGCTGCGACGGCCTGGGGACCCGGTACGAGGTCGACCCGGAGCTGGTCGTCCCGGACCCGGACCTCTCCCTCGACGAGGGCGCGGTGGCCCCGTGGGCGGGAGCGCGCAACGAGTATTTCGGGCGGCTACTCCAGGGCGTGGCCGAGACGTACGGGATTTCCACGTCGGTGCCATGGCGGAAGCTGAAAAAACAGGACCAGAAGATGATCCTCTACGGGTCGGGCACGACCCAGGTCCACCTGCACTACAAAAACCGTTATGGCCGGACGCGTTCTTATTACACCGTTTACGAGGGCGTGGTGCGCTATCTTCAGCGCCGGCACGCCGAAGCCGAGTCGGACAATGCCCGGGAGCAGATCGAGGGCTATATGCGGGAAGTCCCCTGCAGCGAGTGCGGTGGCGCCCGGCTGAAGCCGGAGAGCCTGGCCGTCACGGTGGCGGGCCGGAGCATATTCGAGTTGTGCGACCTGTCGATCCGTGATGCCACGCAAACGGTCGAAGGGTTCAGCCTGTCCGAGCGGGACCATCTGATCGCCGACCAAGTGCTGAAAGAGGTGAGGGCGCGGCTGCAGTTCCTGGTGGACGTCGGCCTCGATTACCTTTCTCTCAACCGCAATGCGGGCACTCTCGCCGGCGGCGAGGCTCAACGCATCCGGTTGGCTTCCCAGATAGGGAGCGGTCTGGTCGGGGTCCTGTACGTGCTGGACGAGCCGTCCATCGGGCTCCACCAACGCGACAACCGAAAGCTGATCGACACACTGTTGCGGCTGCGGGACATCGGCAACACGGTCATAGTTGTCGAGCACGACGAGGAGACCATCCGCACCGCCGACCATGTCGTCGATATCGGCCCCGGGGCGGGGGAGCACGGCGGCCAGATCGTCGTGTCCGGCACGGTCAGCGAACTGTTGCGCACGAAGGCCTCCCTCACCGGACAGTACCTGTCGGGCAAAAGGTACATCCCCTTGCCCCCCATGCGCCGGGACCCCAAGGGCTGGCTGGTTGTGAAAGGGGCACGGGAACACAACCTGCGGAACATTGACGTGGAGTTCCCCGCCGGGTGCCTCGCCGTCGTGACCGGGGTGTCGGGGTCCGGCAAGTCCACGTTGGTGAACGACATACTGTTGCGGGCCTTGATGCAGCGTATTTACAAGTCCAAGGAGGTCCCGGGCCGGCACCGCAAGGTCGAGGGTATCGAGGCCTTCGACAAGGTGGTCGACGTCGACCAGTCGCCCATCGGGCGTACACCGCGGAGCAACCCCGCCACCTATACGGGCGTTTTCGACCATATACGCCGCCTTTTCGCCAGCACGACGGAAGCCAAGGTGCGGGGTTACCAGCCGGGGAGGTTCTCGTTCAATGTGGCCGGCGGGCGGTGCGACGCCTGCGCCGGCGACGGGACGATAAAGATCGAGATGCACTTCCTGCCCGACGTGTATGTGCCCTGCGAGGTGTGCAAAGGCGCCCGCTACAACCGCGACACGCTCGACATCATGTTCAAGGGCAAGAACATCGCCGAAGTGCTGGACATGTCCTGCGAGGAGGCGGCGGAGTACTTCGTCAACCAGCCCGTCATCTCCCGACATATGCAGACCCTGGTGGACGTCGGCCTCGGCTACGTCAAATTGGGCCAGCCGGCGCCGACGTTGTCCGGCGGGGAGGCGCAGAGGATAAAGCTGGCCTCGGAGCTGTCAAAACGTTCTACAGGACGGACGGTGTACATACTGGACGAGCCGACCACCGGGCTGCATTTCGAAGACGTCCGCAAACTGCTCGGCGTGCTGTCCCGTCTGGTGGACCAGGGCAATACGGTCATCGTCATCGAACACAACCTCGACGTAATAAAGACGGCCGACTGGCTCATCGATCTCGGGCCCGAGGGGGGCGACGGCGGCGGGCTGGTCGTGACGGCCGGTACTCCGGAAGATGTGGCCAAGTGCGCGGATAGTTACACGGGCCAGTTCCTCGAGCCTCTCTTGAAGGGCCGCTAAAGCCGAAGCCCTCCCGGGCTATGGGCCCAGGGCGCAGAGCTTGGGGGTTCAGAGCTTGGCGGTTCAGAGCTTGGCGGTTCAGAGCTTGGCGGTACAGAGCTTGGGGGTTCAGAGCTTGGTATTAGGGGGCCTCGGGGCCTGGGCGATGGTAGGCCCGGGTCTTCAAGGCACGGCAGACTGGGTGCAAATTCCGTTATTGGGTGCGAACACCTAACGCTAACAACGGTTCTCGCACCCAGTCCGCACTGTCCGCCCTGGAGAAACAGCTGGCAGCCCCCACCGGGCTGGGGCTGAGACGCGACCTTGCCCCCAGGCCTCCAGGAACGACGCTGTTCGCTGGAGCCGGAGCCCGGGGGCAAAACCGTGGGATCTTCTACCCTGTTTTATCTTCCCGTCCTTGGCCCGGTCGTCGATGTCAGAGCATGGACACCGCCGGACGACGACCGGGCCAAGGGATCGTGGGCCCAGCACGGTGACCGCCGCCGCAGCCACCGTGCTGTTGCCCTTACCCGCCGCCGGGATCTAGTGATGGTGGCCGTTGAGGTAGTGGAGCGCTTCGGCCAGGTCCCTCTCGGAGGTCCCGACCGCCCGGGCGGCGATCAGCATGTTGGCTGTAGGGCCGTTGAGCAGGCGGTGGTTGGCGTTCCACTCCGCCGGCGTAAAGGAGATCAGCTCGGTCGAGAGCCCGTTGGTCTCGCTTGTCGCCGTCTGGTCATTCGACTGCATGTTGGCCACAAGCGGCCCGATGACTCCCTGGTTGTGCTGGTTCTCCCGGCTTTGCAGGTACGAGATCTCCTTGGCCAGGTACGGCAGGGTGATGTCGGTGATCCGGTCAATCCGGATCACGTCGGCGACCACCGGCTGTTCGAGGTAGAAGACCCGGTACTGGGTGAAAATCTGGTTGGTGTCCGCCTCGACCTCCGGCACCGTGGTGTCGCCCTGGATCTTGTTGCCGAGCGCTTCCAGGCCGCTGATGTCGGACTGCATGGTGTTGATGAGGGCGGTGCCGTCAGACCCCAGCCACGGCCGGTCCTGTACTCCTTTGACGGCGCCGGCTAACTCGCGGATCCGGACGTAGATGTACTGGGCCGCCTCGGCCTTGAGCCGGCGAAGTTGGCGGGAGTTGCCAGGGCTCGTCGTGGTCGTCGTGGGAGCGACGGTGGTGGTTGTGGTCGGCGCCACCGTGGTCGTAGTGGTGGTGGGGATAGTGCTGCTCGTGTACACGTTGAACTCGTCTATGGACCACCAATAGGAGCCCGTCGCAGCCGTGGTAACAACCCTTATGTACTGAGACGTCTGGGTCGGGAAGCTGGCGATCTCGGGCGTGCCGGCGCCGGTGCAGCTGGCCACCGTAACCCAGGAGTGGCCGTTCCAGACGTCCACGTCGTAGCCCCGGGCATAGTCATTAGGCGAATTGGGCGAGTCCAATTCCACTTCGTCGAAGCTCTGCGCCGCCCGCATGTCCACCTGGAAATAAAGGCCGGCGACCTGGCGCTCGTTGGAGCTGAAGCGAGTGGTCAAGTTACCGTCCAGAGCATTGGCCGGGATGTCCGACTTGCCATAAGGAGCGTTGCTCCGGGCCACCCACCCCGTCCGGGGCAGGGCGTTCCCGCTGGGTGAAGCGGCGCAACTGGTGCCGGCCAACGGCGAGCCGAAGACGTTGAACTCGTCGATGGACCACCAATTGAAACCGGTCGAAGCGGTGAGGACGACTCTTATGTACTGGGACGTCTGGGTCGGGAAGCTGGCCACCTCGGTCGTGCTCGTGCCTGTGCAATTGGCGACGGTGACCCACGAACTGCCGTTCCAGACCTCAACGTAGTAACCCCGGGCGTAGTCATTGGGCGAATTGGGAACGTCCATCTCCACCGCGTCGAAAGTCTGCGCCGCCCGCATGTCCACCTGGAAGTACAGGCCGGGGGCCTGGTGCTCGTTGGTGCTGAACCGGGTAGTCAGCTTGCCGTCGAGGGCATGGGCCGGGACGTCCGCCTTGCCATAAGGCGCGTTGCTGGTAGCACTCCAGCCGGTCCGGTCGAGCTGGGATCCGCTGGGGGCGGCGGTGCAACTGGAACCAGGCACGCTCGTCGTGGTCGTCGTCGGCGCAGTGGTGGTGGTCGTCGACGAAGTGGTGGTCGTGGACGTCGACGTCGTGGTGGTGGTCGTCGGGTGCGATTGCAGGTACTTATTGGCGCGGGCCAAATAGTCGTTGGCGTAATCGACCGCTCGGTCCGCCGTCTGGATGGCTGTTTGCGCTGTTGAGAACAGCCTGTGGTTCGAGTCCCATTCGGCCGGGGTGTAGGCCAGGAGGTCGGCGACGAGGCCGGTGGTGGCACCGGTGGCAATCTGTACCTCGGACTGCGTACCCGAGACGAGTGGTCCGATAAAAGGCTGGTTGGAAGAGTTCTCTTCGCCCTGGAGCGTGGTGATGTCCTTGCTCAGAGCGGGAAGGTCGACGTTTACTATGTGGTCGATGGTGGTCACGTCGTGGACGACGGGGAGCATGACGTAATAAACGCGGAACTCGGTGAAAATCAGGTCGGCATCGGCGATGGCCTGGGCCACGGTGGTGTCGGCGTTGATCTTGGTCCCCAAAGCCTGGAGGCCGGTTATATCGGACTGCATGTCATTGACGAGCGTGGTCCCGTCGGATCCGAGGAAATTGTCGCCCTGCACGCTCTTAATGGCCGCCGCAAGAGCATTCAGCCGGATAGAGATAGCCTCGGCCGCGAGGGCCTTGATTCCGGATAGGTTATTGTTCCAGTTAGGTATGGCGTCGGTGGGGGCCGCTTTCGGCGCGGAGCTAGCAAACGCCGCTGACACGGTGGGTGCTAGGGAGCCGGCAACGGTCGCCACCGTCGCCACCAGAGCGGCACAACCCGCAGCGCGCCAGCGTCTGCCCCTTCGTCCGTGGTTGGTCATCTGTCCTCCTCTGTTCAGTGACCGGTTCCTTGGCTTGTTGAATTGACAGTCCCGCGCTTTTATGACGGGCTTTTGGCCGCTGTGTGATGGTCTTGTGAAGGCTCGTCTTTGCGGGGCGGGCCGGCCCCGATGGAACCCCGGTGGAGGGGGCCGGGGCCAACACCGGGCACTGCGGTCAACATGCGAAGGCGCTACCTGAGCAGCCCGGTGGCTCCCCGCCGGCCGGCAGGACGCGGCTCGGCGGGCAATTGCGCCAGACTGGAACTGTGCTCGAACGTCCTCCCGCTGGTGCCATCCCGGATGCTCCGGGCTCTTACCAGTTCCGCGACAAGGACGGGAGGGTCATCTACGTCGGCAAGGCGAAGTCGCTACGGCAACGCCTGTCCAACTACTTCCAGAGCCCGAGCGCCCTTCTGCCCCGGACAGCCCAGATGGTGGCCTGCGCCGAGAGCGTCGAGTGGATCCAGGTGCGCAACGACGTCGAGGCCCTCATGCTCGAGTACAGCCTCATCAAGCAGCACAAGCCTCGCTTCAACGTCAGGCTTCGGGACGACAAGAGCTATCCGTTCCTGGTCTTGACCAAAGCGGACGAGTGGCCTCGAGCGACGGTCCGCCGGGGCCGCCCGAGC
>DATJST010000299.1:0-4236 GCA_035503975.1 Acidimicrobiales bacterium
GCCGGTCGGACCCTGCCTAACCAGTGAGGTGGTGGTGCTGGCCACCAACGTGAGGCCCTAAGGTCTAACGGTCACGGCTCGCTTAGCGGGGTGGGAACTGGGACCCCGGTAGGCTCGGCGCCAATGCGACGGTGGGGGCCTTAGCGGTGTAGCCGATCACTGCGCAGTTGATGTCGACCCCGACCGAGCCGTACAGCTGGGGCTGCCCGGTGGCCGGGTTGACCCCGGTCAGCAGGTCGGGGTGGCTGTAGGCCAGGTTCAGGACCTGGTTCTCATCGATCTGGCGCTTGTCGAGCCCTTCCTTGATCGCCTTGGGCGTCCACATGCCGAGCTGGGCGTCCCACAGCGGGCTGTAGGCGTCGGCGTGGCGAGGGCTGAGCAGCGTCGGGAAGTCCCCGAACACGTTCAGGATGTCGCCGCCATACCGAAGGGCATTGATGAACGCAGTGTTGGTCTGCACCGCGTTCTCGGAGACCGGGCCGTCCTTGGCCACGTGCTGGAAACCCTGGGCCTGGGGGTTGTTCACGCCGGTCTGGCCGTTAACGAAGCCGAACAGCCGCTCCCGAGCGGAGCCGAGGAAGTCGTCGCACCCGTTGCACGAGGCGTTGTTCAGGGCGGGCACATAAGTCGACCGCTCTAACACCGCGGTTAGCGGCTGGCCGGCATCGGTGGACAGGTACACGATCGGCTGGCCGGAGTCAAAGCCCTTGACGAACAGCATGTCCACCCACGACTCCGAGAACGACCCCGACGGCGAGTCCGCGGGGGACGCCCCGATGTGGATGCCGAGGACACGGTCGGCGGTGTTGGTATGGTTGACCACGTCGTACGGTCCGTTGCCGGTAGCGACGATCGGCGCGTTGTATATCGTGTCCGACCCGGCGATCCGTATGAACGGAGTGTACCCGGGGCCCGCCACCGCGCCCGGCTGGAACTTGGCCAGCGGGAACCCGTCCGGCCCCGGGACGGCGATGCGGGTGGGGCTGAAGTTCGGCGCGCCGGCAAAGTCGAGGGGGGCGGGGCCGAAATGGTTCTCCGATGGTGGCAGGTTGACCAGGTGTACTGTTTGCACGCACGCCGGGCAGGAAACGGCCATGTTGGCCAGCTTCGGCGCGAAGTTGACGCCTAGGTCGTCGGCCGCACCCGAGGTGGAAGCATCCTCCAGGATGTACCAAACCTTCTCGGCGTGGGGCGTACCGGCGTACGCGGTCCCCGGGTAGATCGGCAGCCGCACGTACTCCTGGCTGAGGTTGACCTCGATGGCGCTGGGTAGGGTCAGATGGCTGGCGGGCAGTATGCCGCTGAGCTGCCCGAGCCCGGTGGCCTCAGCCGGGACCGCCCGTTGGGCCACGGCCTGGGCCGCTGGAAGGCCCGCGGTTCCCGCGGCCAATGATATTGTCACGGCGGCCATCCCGATCGACCGCCCCAGTTTGGGTACCACAAGTGGGTGCATAATTAATCCTCCGTTTCGGATGTTGGTTTGATCGTGTACCTCTCGCAGAAGCGCATTACTGGCTGTGATCGCCCGTTTTGATGGGCAGGCCAACCCGGTGGTCTGGACCACAGGGCAGAGGTTTGGCCACGCCAATCAAATCTAAGAGCAGCGTCCCGGGCGTACATCCGTCAAATGACGATTACCAGGGACATACGACATTTGTCGGATGCATGGGCAGCGTGACGCGCGCAGAATGATTGCGTGATTGACCGCGATAACCTCCAAAAGGACCAAATAAACGACGAGTTGCGTGACCGTGCCCTCGTGGACCTGCTCGACGGACCGGTTACGCCCTCCAATATCGTTGACATTCCTGCTCTTGTCATCAAGTTGAACGGCCTTATCGCCACAGCCGTCGTGGCATGGCTGTCCGGTGAACAATATGGTTCGATCGTCTCGGGCGCCGAGGGTAAGAGAGCGTCCCAGCTCCTTTCTAGGTGCGCTGACGCCGCCCGCGCTCAGGCTCGCGACCTCGCCGGGCGCGTCACTCAGCTGGGCGGGGCTCCGGAGTTCGACCTTGCTCTCATCCGACAACGTGCCCATACGAACTACCGGGAATTCGCGCCTGCAAACTGCACCGGTATGGTGGCAGAGACGTTGCTCGGGCTTCGTGTTGTCATCCAGCTTTACCAGGAGTACGTGCGTTGGATCGGCGACAGGGACCCGACGAGCCGACGGCTGTTGGAGAGGATCTTGGAGAGGAACGAGGCAGACGCCGACGAGCTGCGGAGCTTTCTGAGCGACCGCTCCGCCAACCTTGAAATATGAGGTCTCCTATCTCAAGACGAGGTGACGCCCTCACTTTGGGCTCGTAGCGCGTCCCGAAGGGCGGCCCGAGTCGCCACCCCCAGCTTCGGGAAGACCTTATAGAGGTGCGTACTCACAGTGCGAGGTGATAAATACAGGCGTTGTGCTATTTCCTTGTTGGTTAGTCCCCGAGCCGCGAGCAGGGCGATTTGATGTTCCTGGGTGGTGAGCGCAAAGCGGGGATCCTCTTTTTCATACGCCAGACGCTCACCGCTCGCCCGCAACTCGGCCACGGCTCTGTCGACCAAGGGAAGGGCACCCATTCTTTCGAAGCTCTCACGCGCCATTGCCAACTGGGCCCGCGCCGGTAGCTGCGCTTTGGTCCTTCGCAACCATTCGCCGTAAGCCATCCGCACGCGGGCCTCGTCATAACGCCATCTGCCGCCGGCGACATTGGAGAGTGCAGCGTCAAACAATGGAGGCGAGGATTCATTATTGGCCGCCAGCGCCGCGCACGCTTGATAGATAAGAGCCATCCTGGGTGAAATCGCGGCCACATTGGCTTGTGCCATGGCTATGACGTGCGCCTGCGCATCGGCATGCCGGCCCGTACGCAACGCCGCTTCTACCAAGTCGAACATCAACCACAGACTGTGCGGTATATGGGAAGCAAGTGTCCCGGCCGGGCTTATAGAACTGGCGTGCCGGAAGGCAGCCTCAAAATCACCTTTCCCAATCGCGACGAGGGTTCGCGGAAGGGAGGCCCATAGTTCCGCCGCCCGCACACCTCGCGGGACAGCCCAAGCGCTGAGTTCATCGGCCAAATCGTTGGCTTCGTCGGAGCGGCCTCGACCGGCGGCGAAGACAGCCTTGTGATAAACGAAGTACCATCCGAAGAAGGGAAATCTACCGCCTCGGCAGATACCCAGGCCCTCTTCGGCGAGCTCCTCGCCCTCGTCCCACTGGCCGATCAGAAAGTCATCTAGGCAAAGGTGCATTAACGCGCCAATATGCCTACGCGCGGCGCCACCAGACCGACCTTCATGCACGAGCCTCCACGAGGGCTGGCGCAGATCAGCCAGCCGGTCGATGTAGACAGATGCCGTCCCGGCCCGCATTATCCGCGTTGAGTCGCGCTCGTCTGCCACCGCGTGCAGTAGCTTCTCGGCTTCTTCAAGCGCACCTGCTGCGGTTCGTGCCGGGTCAGGGAACGTCTTGCTCAGAAGACCCAGCAGGTCCGGCGGTTTGGGGGTCAGCTTTTCCATCGCACTGTAAAAAGGCTCCCACAGTTTGGGCGTACTGCCGTACCAACACAGGAGGGCAAGGTTGTGGAGCGCCTCGACCAGAGCGGGGTTCGTCGCATCGTAGCGATGGTCGCCGGACTCGATCGCACCCACTAGGAGCCGATGAGCCGTGCCTACATCGCCGTCGGAGTTGAGCATCAGGAACACGGCTGCGCAGGCAGCCGGCAATGAGGCGGCGAGGTCAGTGGCAACGCGACGGGCGTCAGCGAGGAGCACCCGGGCGTCTTGGAGGTCTCCGCTCGCCTCGGCGCCAATGTACGCCGCCTCCGCCAGGCGACGAGCACGGTCTCGGCTGGATTCGCTTAGCTCAGCGGCACGGACAAGGGCGGAGACTGCCCGAAAGGCGTCGCCGCGGGACATAACCAAATAGGCCGCCTGCTCGACCAAAGCCGCCACCGCGTCGTCTGCCCCTACAGTTGCCTCGGCCAGGTGCCACGCCCGGCGCTCCGGCTGTGCAGCTAGTGCATCCGCCAGCGCCGCGTGGGCTGTCCGACGCTGTTCGTGGGTCGACAGGTCGACCAGGGCAGAGCGGATAAGTGGGTGACGAAAAGCCATCCGCGCCGTGCCGTTATCAATATGTACGAGACGGGCGCGCTCAGCAGGAGCGAGCTCGGTTAGGTCTGCGTGGCTACCCGAAGCGGCACGTAGTACCCGTAAGTCCCCGTCGCCTTCGAAGACGGCCAGGAGCAA
>DATJST010000300.1:0-4029 GCA_035503975.1 Acidimicrobiales bacterium
TTTGGCCTTGCGAAAGCGTTTCTGCGTCACCTTCGACTTCGAGCTGCAAGCCGCCGCTAACGACGACGCCGTGATCCTCTCCCTCGGCCCGCAGCACAGCTTCCCTCTCCCCTCGGCGGCGCGCCTCCTGCACCCCAACAAGGTGCGGGCCACGCTCGAGCAAGCCGTACTGGCTTCGCCCATGTTCACCTCGCGCTGGCGCTGGGACCTGAGCCGGGCGCTGGCCATACTTCGCTTCCGGGGCGGCAAGAAGAACCCGCTACCTGTGCAGCGCATGGAAGCCGACGACCTGATGGCGGCCATCTTTCCGGCACTCGCTGCGTGCCAGGAAAACACCCCCCCAGGCCCGATACAGCTACCCGACCACGTCATAGTGCGACAGGTGCTCCACGACTGCCTACATGAGGCGATGGACGTCGACGGCCTGAGCGAGTTGGTCGCAGGGGTACATTCCGGCCGGATCAAGGCGCACTTTGTCGACTCGGTCGAGCCGTCTGTCCTGTCCCACGAGATAGTCAACAGCGAGCCTTATACCTTCCTCGACGACGCACCGCTCGAGGAGCGGCGCGCCCGGCAAGTGCAGCTGCGGCGAGGCCTACCTGTCGAAGCCCGCGACCTCTCTCGCCTCGACCCTGCCGCCCTGGAAAGGGTGCGCGCAGAAGTGGCGCCCGCTCCGCGCGGCCGAGAAGAGCTCCATGAGCTGCTAGTAACGACGCTGGTCCAGCAACCTCGCGAGGACTGGGTGCCCTGGTTCGAGGAGCTGAGGTCGGCCGGGCGGAGCATGGAAGTCCGGTCGGCCTCCCAGCAAGGTGCTGTGCCCCAGCTCATGTGGTGCAGCACAGAGCGCCGCGCGTGGGCCGAAGCTCTGTTCCCGGGCGCGCAGTTCATGCCCGACTACGACCTGCCGTCGCCGGCAGGCAGCGGGGCCGGGGATGCCAGCGGGGCCGGGGATACCAGCGGGGCCAGCGATGCCGGGGATACCAGCGGGGCCGGCGATGCCGGGGATACCAGCGGTGCGGCCGTGGACGAGGACGCCGCTGCGGCCGCGGCCGTGCGTGGCCACCTCGGCCTTACCGGCCCCGTGACGGTCGCCGCGCTCGCGGGCCAATCTGGCCTGGCGCCGAGCCGTGTCTCGGTCGCGTTAGCCCGGCTGGAGGCCGAGGGCTTCGCTATGCAGGGCCGCTTTGACCCAGCCCTGGGCGACGAGGAGCAGTGGTGCGCACGCCACCTCCTGGCCCGGGCGCACAGCTACACCCAGCACCGGCAACGCCGGGAGATCAAGGCGGTGAGCGCTCAGGAGTTCATGAGGTTCCTCGTCCGATGGCAGCATGCCGCACCCGGCACCCAGCGTCAGGGCCGCGCGGGGGTGCTGGCGGTGATAGAGCAGCTCCAGGGGTGGGAGCTGGCTGCTGGCGCGTGGGAAGAGTCCGTCCTACCCGCTCGAGTCGAGGGCTACCAGCGCCGCTGGCTCGAAGACCTCTGCCTCTCCGGCGAGGTGAGCTGGGGCCGCCTATCGCTGCGCCCGCCCGCGCTTGAAGGGGCGGGCCGGCGAGGTGCGTCCACCCCGTCCCGGGCGACACCCGTAACGTTCACCTTGCGCGCCGACCTGCCGTGGCTGTTGCGGGCCAAGCGAGCCACCACCGCGCCCGAAGAGCCGGCCCACGGCCCCGCTCGCGAGGTGCTTGACGTATTGCGAGCGCACGGCGCCGTCTTTGCGTCCGACCTCCCCGCCGCGACCCGGCGCTTACCCGAGGAAGTGCAGGTGGGCCTTTGGGACCTGGTCGCCCGCGGGCTGGTCACGGCCGACGGGTTCGCCGCCGTGAGGTCACTGTTTTCGCGGCGCGACGACTGGTCACGGCGCCACCTGCCTGATCGCCGCCGCCTGGGCTTGCGCCCAAACCCTGCTGCCCGGATAGCCGTCCGCCAACCTGGCGGGGGCCGGTGGTCGTTGCTCGCCTCACAGGCGCCGGTCCTCGGCATGCCCGGGGCTGGCGCGCCTGCTGACGCGGTGGCGGGCGGCGCTGCTGGCCCAGCGCAGGATCCCCGCCGAGGCCGGAGCACTACTACCGCCGGGACCGCTGCGTTAGCGACTGACGAACTGGCCGAGCAGGTGGCAAGCCAGCTCCTCGCCCGCTGGGGCGTCGTGTTCTGGGACCTGGCCGCGCACGAAGACTTCTCCGTGCCCTGGAGGGAGATCTTGTGGGCTTTACGGCGTTTCGAGGCGCGCGGCATCGCCCGCGGCGGGCGGTTCGTCACCGGCTTCGCAGGCGAACAGTATGCCCTGCCCGAGGCCCTCGACGAGATAAGACACGTCACCCGTTCCGAGCGCAAGGGCGAGCTGGTCCGGCTATCTGCTGCAGATCCGCTCAACCTGACCGGTGTCATCCTGCCCGGGCGGCGCATTGCCGCCCTCAGAGCCAACACGATCGTGTTGCGTGACGGCCTCGTCGCGGCGCCGGGTGGCCGAGAGGAGAGCGAAGGCGCGGGCGCCCGCGCCATGGTGACGTGAAACACAAGTTGCTATTTCGGATATTTCAGGCCTGGGCAGCGAGGAAACGGGCGGCGGCCTGCTCGAGGTCGGCGAGCATCTCGTGGACAGGCAACTGTTTTGCGATGGCAGGCCGTGTCACTGCCCACACGTCGCGCACAGGCTGGTCCCCGCTCACCCGGCGCACGGCGACGCCCGCATGCGCCGCCGCGCCCAGCGCCAGCAAAGGCACGAGCGCGACACCCAGGCCGGCGGCAACAAAGCCCTGGGCTGTTGGGTACTCGTCCGCCTCGAGGTTGTAAGCGGGATCGAAACCGGCCCGGCGACAGGCGTCTGAGACAACTTGCTGGCAACTGCCGGGACAAGAGCTGACACCGATCCACCTCTCTTTGGCCAGAGAGACGAGGTCCACGGCACGCTTGCGGGCCAGCACATGGTTGCGTGGCAGGACGACACGGAACGGGTCGGCCAGTAGGTGGCGGCGGTACAGCCCATCTTCGGGCGCGTGCCCACGCCCGAAAGGTTCGACCACGATGGCGACATCGATGGTGCCCGAACGCAAGTTGGCCAGCGACTGGTCGGTCTCGGCCACGACGAGGTCGAGGGCTACGTTGGGGAGGTTTTGCTCGAATACTGCTAAGGCTTCGGGTACGAGAGCGGAACCGGCCGTCGGGAATGCTGCCACCCGTACGCGCCCCATCTGGCCGGCGCGCAGGGCGGCGAGAGCCTCCTCGGCTTGCTGGACGGCCGCCAAGACGCGACCGGCATGCTCTGCGAGCAGCAGCGCGGCGGGAGTTGGCCTCACTCCTCGGCCGGCCGCTTCCAAAAGCACCGTCCCCGTCTCCTTTTCGAGGGCGCGCATCTGTTGGCTAACGGCCGACGGGGTATAGCTGAGCTGCGCCGCCGCGGCTGACACGGAGCCGGTGTCGACGATGGCTTTCACTACCTTCAAACGTCTCAAGTCGAACATGGCGCAGTCACGCACCTTTAAGTCTAGCTAAAGGACCCTTCACAACTCTGTGATTGATCTTAACAGTTCGGCGGCCCAAAATGAAACTCGTGAGTGTTGCGATCGTTGTTGCCGTAGTCCTGGTCCTGCTTGCCGTGCCGTGGTTAGGCTTCGACAGCCGCGACGGGGAAGATTGGAAACCCCACTCCCTAACCTCACAGCGCCGCAGGTACCCACCACCCGCAGCTTTTTCCGGTGACGATTGTCGCACCGGCGAACCAGGTGATGGGCAGAAACCGACGGCGCGGCGCCGGAACTGGCGGCGACCGGCCAGGGCCCGCGCGTAAGCACCCGGCACGGGCCCAGCCGACATGGCGGTGCCAGGCGCCTTTTGGCAATGGCCACGGCCACGGCCACATGGCAGCTAAAGGGCTGGGGGTGCAGCACTTCAAATGCATACGCGCGCACGAGCGCGCCGTCGAAGAGCGCGGCTGGTCCGAACGTAAAACGAGAAAGGAGGCGACGGGCGCGCGGCTTCCTGCGGCCGCGACGGTTCCCCAGCCGACACCGCTATGGTCGGCTTATGGAAACC
>DATJST010000301.1:0-14492 GCA_035503975.1 Acidimicrobiales bacterium
CATGTTGTAGCCCACGTACTGCCAGATATTGACGAAGGCCACCACCGGCATAACCCACAAGGACGACGACAGGTATTGCGGCCCCTGGACGCCGATCTGGCGGAGCAGGGTGTTGACAAGGCCGAGCCGCGGGTCCAGCACCCAGTACCAGATGACCGCCATGGCGACCGGGGTCGAGAGGTACGGGGCCACGAATATCGCCCGGTAAAGGCCTGTCAGGCGCCGCTTGCGGTGCAGCATCACCGCAATGCCCAACGCGAGGACGGTCTGCAAGGGGATGTTCAAGAGCACGTAATATGCCGTAACACCCAGCGAATGGCCGGCGTCGTCGACCGTGAATATCCTCAGGTAGTTCTGGAACCCGGCCCAAGTGGCTGGCGTCAGCTCGTTCCAGTTCAAGAAGCTGATGAAAAAGACCAGCACCACCGGAAGGAGCAGGAACAGGGCCACACCCAGCATGCTCGGTGTGATAAAAGGCAACGCCACCAAGAACGCCCGCAGGCCTGACCTTCCAACATGGGACCCGCCCGCCTCGCCGACGAGGCGCGCACGGCGGTCCTCGGCCGCGCGCGCCTTAGGCGCAGCAGCCATCTTGGATGTTGTCAACTACGATCGCTCCTCGGTCGTCTCGGGGGCAAGGTGCGCATGCGCTCGTCGGCCGGGCCAGCCGTAGCCCGGCCCCCAGGGACGCTCGCCCCGAAAGGCGCGGGCATCCCTGAGAGAACCGGGAGAGGGCTCGGTCCCCTCTCTCTGAGGCCGAAGACCTGCCTTGTTAGCCGGTCATCGCCAGGTCGGCGTCGCCGTCCTTGGCGGCTTTGGCCACGGCCGACGCCACTGGCTCCGAGCCGAGCCACATAGGCCCAAGGTCGTCACTGATCGTGGTAATGGAGGGGAAACCGCCGTAAGCGACTGGCAGCGTCTCGAGGTGAGACGGGTCCTCTGCCTCCTTCAAGAAGGCGCCGACATCGACACCCCTCTTGGCCCAGGCCTGCAGGAACAGGTGGTCCAGCGAGGCAATGCCCGGCCAGATGTAACCGCCGGAGCCCATGATCGTCTCGGACTGCGGGGAACCTAGCCATTGCTCGAGCTCCCAGTCAGCGGCCTGGTTGGGGCTCTTGGAGTTGATGGCGTCGATCAGGCCGTTGGTGAAGCTGAAGCCGCCCTTGGGACCAGCGGGGATCGGCAGGACGCCGAACTTGAACTTGGCCGCACCGTAGAAGGTGCTCAGGGCCCAGTCACCAGTGAGGTCCATGGCCACTTTGCCCTCAGTGAACAAGCTCCAGTCTTGGTTGCTGGGAGCGGTCCCATTGGCACCGAACTCGCTGGCGGGTGCGGCGACATGCCACTTGTTCTCCAGGTTGACCAAGAACTGGAAGGACTGGATGCCGGCCGGCGTGTCGAAGGCTATGGACTTCGGGTAGCACGAGCAGCGCCCACCGAAGGGGCCGCTCGCCTGGCTCCAGACATATACGCCGTCGCCGCCGAGCAAGCCACCGTAGCCTGTGTCGGGCTGGTTGATGATGGCTATACCGTAGGTTGACACTGAGTTCGCGTTGAAATTGGGCGACAAGGCGTTGTCACCGTTGGAATCGGTCGTCGCTTCTTTCAACAACGTGAGGAAATTGCCCCCGTTGGTTGGGTTCCAGGACAAGTTGGTCGGGATAGAAATGTGGTGAGCGGCGAAGTAGTTCTTGTTGTAGAAAATGCCTTCCGTGTCCCAGTCCTTGGGGAGCCCGTAGATCGCCCCGTTGTGGGAGTGGAGGGCAACGAGCGCAGGCCTGTACATGGACATGTCGACATGGTTCTTCGCGATGAGCGGGGCCAGGTTCTCCATGACCCCGTCTTGCTCCCATGTCGCCAGCCACGGAGTATTGACCCAGAACACGTCCGGAGCGTCACCAGCGCGGAACTCCGCGTTGATCTTGGCCTCGTAGTCCTGGTAAGGGACGAGCTCGACCGTGACACTGATATTGGGGTGGGACTTCTCGAAGACCGCAATGGACTTCTTGTAGCCGACTTCTTGGACCGGGTCCCAAAGCGCGTACGTGAGGTGGACAGTTGGCGTGCTCGCAGACGCGAGTGGGGCCCCCCCGACCATGGCGGAACCGGAGGCAAGCGTGGCCGCGGCGACCAGACCAGCGGCGGCTCGCCGCCAGCCGACGCGTCGCGCCAAGGCCGGCCTGAAACGTAGCTCCATATCCTCTCCTTTGCCTCTGCCCCTGGAGGTGTACCGGGGGCAAGCTGCGGCGCGGACGCCCTCTGCTTGGTGCGGCTCCCGTACCTTTTGGCCTCCTCGCTGCGCACGCTATAGTAGGTCTTATAATGACAGGATGTCAAGATGTGAGGATGCGAGGATGCAGGGATGATGGGATGGCAAGGGTGGGGAATCCTTCCGGAGGGCGAACGGAGCGAACGTTCCGCAGGCCTTTGACTACGGTACGTAGGTGGTCATGACCATCACGAGATCGGCCGCAATCGACTTCCGGTCGTTCGAGCCCTACTACCTGCAACTCAAACGCATCTTGCTGAAAGACCTCGAAGCTGATGCTCCGGAGGGCAGTTTGCTGCCCTCGGAAGCCGAGCTGTGCGCCCTCTATTCGGTGAGCCGCACCGTGGTGCGCCAAGCACTGGGCGAGCTCGAGAACGAGGGCTTGGTCCTAAAGGTGAAGGGCAAGGGCACCTTCGTCACCGGCCGTAAGGTCGATACGAGCTTCATCCAGGACACCTTGGGGTTCTACGAGTCCATGTCCAAGGCGGGGCACTCAGTCCAGAGCCGGGTCCTCAAGCTCGTTGTCGAGCCGAGCACGGTGGACATGGCCCGCCTGCTAGAGATAGGGGTGGGCGACGCGATGATCCGGTTCGACCGCGCCCGCAGCATCGACGGCCGGCCCGTCCAGGTGGCCCGGGCGGTCATGCCGGCGCGCCTCTTCCCCGGCCTCGTCGACATGGACTTGAGCGACCGGTCCCTTTACCAGGTACTGCGCGAGCACTACGACGTCCGCCCGGCCCGCGGCCACCGTGCTATCGAGGCGGTGGCGCTCTCCAAAGAGGACGCTGAACACCTGGGCGTGCCCCGGGGCACGCCGGGGCTCAGGGTGCACAGCATCACTCGCTCCAGCGACGGCGTGGTTTTCGAGCACTACGTAGCCGACTACCGGGGTGACAGCTTCCGTTTCGAGGTGGAGGTCCGCTCGGGCAGCGAGCAGCGGTCGTAAACAACTGCCGCCGCGCTGACTCCGGCGCGCGCCCGCTGCCCAGCGCCGCGGCGCCACGTCGCCCGCTGCTCAGTCCCTCGCTGCTCAGTCTGCCGCCGGCTCCCCTGGGACCGTGAAGAGAGGCTGCCACGGCGAGCCGTAAGGGTCCGAGCTCTGTTCACCCGGCGAAATGCCTTGGTTGTACCACTTGGCCTGGTAGGGCAACCCTTGATAGAGGACCTTGGCACCAGCGGCATAGTTGCCCGTCGGAGACCACGCCGGATAAGTGCCCGGAGGCACTGTGGTCAGCGTCGGGGCGTGGTCAGTGGGCAGGACGGGACCGACGAGGTCCCATGGGTCCTGGAACTCGTTGGGCCAGATTTGAGCCGGGTCTTGACCGACGTTGTACCACTTCGCCTGGTAGATATAGCCGTTGCGGACCACCAGGTAGCCGGGCTGGTACGCAGCCGTCGGCTGCCACAATGGGTAGAGGGCGTTGGCAGGGTTGGTGTCTGGGGACGGAGTGACGATGCCGGCCGCCATCGGCCGGGTGGCCAGCCCCCCCAGTACGCCAAACGCCTGAGAAAAGCCCAGCGAGGGCTGCGCTGTCCCGCTGCAGGTGTTGGACAGCACGCCGGTCACGCCGTACGCCTCCCCGCACTCGCTGTCGCGGTTGAGCGACCACATGGACACGCGGCCGACACCGTTGGCGCGCGCGAAGCTGGCCAAGCTTCTCGCGTCCGCCGGAGTGAGGACCTCGCCTGCCACGTCGTTTTGCCCGATCATGACGGTGATGCCCATGTGGCCCCACATCTGGACCGAGCTGAGGCGGTCCCCGTAGCGGGCCAGGTCGTGCTGGAGCTGGTCGTGCGCCGCTGACGCCGCCCCGGTCGCGAGGTCGAGCATCGTCTGGCCGGGGCCGGGCGCCGCGCTGAAGTCCATCGTCATGATGTTGACGCCAGCGAGCACGACGCGCGCACGGAGCATGGCGTTGATGGTGTACATGGCGTCGGCCTGAAGGCCGTCGGGCTCGACGGGCAGGGTCAGCCAAACCGCCACCTGCTGGTGCTTTTTGGCGGCGGCGGCTTGGAGCTGGGCCACCGCCTCCGCCCGGCGTTCGGCCGCTGACGGGTCGGCCAGAGCAGCGCCCTCGATATCGAGGTCCATCGTGGCTGCGTGGTAACGCGACAGGACTGCCTGATAGGCCTGTTCCAAAGCCGCGGTGTCGTTGCAACCCTCGCCGAGCTCGGTGTTGTCCCGGCCCCCGAAGGAAATGATGGCCGATACTCCCTCTTGCGCGAGCTGGGCTATACGAGGCCCGATGGCGAGCGCCTGGTCCGCCTCGGCCAGCGAGTAGTAGCCGCCCCAACTCGGCGTGCAACCCGCCTTGGGGGACGAGACGATGAAGCCGAGCACCACCTGGCGGGCAGTGTTGTCGGCTCTGTCCTGGAAGGCGTAGGTGGGTGTCAAGGTGGCGTCGACATAAGGAGCGAACCAGGTTTGCGCCTTGGTGGCCTCCGCCGCCTGGACAACTTGAGGAAGCTTGACGCCGAGCCCGTAGCTCGCACCGACCAGCACAGCCACAACCACCGCGACGCGGGCGAGTGACAGGTGAGAGCGGCGCTTCTGCTCCTCACCGACCAGGTCGAGCACCTCGCGTCCAGCCGGTGGCGCGCCGGGCGACGTGACAATGGGCCCGCCCGAGGCCGCATGGGCCGCCAGGTAAACCCCGGCCGCGCTCTCGCGGCCAGCGGGGCCCACGGGCGCGGGCCGGCCAAACAGGAACCCCTGTCCGAGCGCGGCCCCGAGCTGGCGGAAGAGCAGCCGCTGAGCCTCGGTTTCCACACCTGTCACCACGACCGTGCAACCAGATGTGCGCGCCACCTGGACCAGGCTGGCGAACTGCTCCTGGCTTTCGCGGTCGTCCGCCAGGCCGTTCACTGCCGACCGGTCCAGCTTGACGTACGCCGGGCGCAGCTCGACCAGGACCGCCTGGCTCTTGTGCCCGAGGCCGGCATGCTCGAGGCCCAGGAGCACGGTGGAAGGCAGGATGCGGCGGATATCGCGCATCTCAGGTAGGACGTCGCTCGTCGAAGGTTCGGTCATCTCGACCAGGACGGGCCGGCCGAGGTGCGCCAAGCGGTGGCGCAGTTCGGCGTCGGAATGAAGGAGCCGGGAGGAGGCCTTGATGGCCAGCCATCCCCCGAACGGCAAGGCCGCCGACGCCTTCAAAGCCGACCGCACCATCGCCGCCTCGAGCGCCACGCCCTGGCCGGCAGCGACCGCCTCGGCCAGCCAGCGCTCCGGGCTGATGTTGTCGGCGAAGCGGGTGAGCGCCTCGTAGCCCACGACCTCGCCCGAGGAGAGCTCGGCTACGGGCTGGAACACGGTCCAAAGGTCGCCTTCCTCGGGCAGCTGGAACGCCAGCGCCTTGCGGGCACCGTCGGCGCGAGCACGCCCCGCAACCACCCCAGGGCGCGGTACCTCCTCCACCGGGACGCCGAGCTCGAGCACGGCGCGCCAGTCCCTGTGCGCCGCGGGTACGGGCGCGCTGCGCCCGAACCAGCGCCGGGAGGAACTGGGAAGGGCCGGCCGGAAAAGGAACGCCTTCAGGTGGGCACTGGCGTCAATAAGAGAATTACCTATGCCCACAAAGGCAATTAGGCCATAAGCCACCAGCAGCAAGTTGAGCGCTGCGTAGCCCGCGTTTTCCCATACCCGGTGCTGGTAGGACTCATAAAGGGTGAAGGCGGCCAAAATGGCAAGCGCGTAAGGGGCAATGACAAACAGCAGCGGCGTCACGGTGCGGTCCCGTACTTTCGGCGTCCGCACGAACTGCCCCTTGGACGACGTGATCGCCTGCACCAGTGTGGCCGTTGCACCCGCCAGGTTGATCGGGACGAGCAGCAGGTTGAACGCGTAGACCCGGGCGATGTCCAGGCGCTTGTAGCCGCAGTAGCGCAGGTCGAGAGCCATTGCCCAGAAATAGGGCACGGCGACCAGGCCGAGCAGAGGGCTGATCAGGGTAGCGGTGAACGGGAACGCCAGCAGGATGAGCAAGCTGAGCGAGCTCCACGTGATCGAGGCCATGTAGTTCCAGCGCAAGTAGCGTTCGGACAAGCGCACCTTTTGGCCGCGCCGGCGCGCGGCCCGCGCCCGGACGCGCAGCTTGGGCACGATGAGCAGTCCGCCTGTCGCCCAGCGCTGGCGCTGGATGCAAAGCGAACCGAAGTCGGGCGGGGTGGCGCTGTAGCTCAACCTCTCGGGGACATTGAAAAGGTTCCATCCGTGGATCCCCATGTCCAGCGTCGAATCAGTGTCCTCGATGACCGTCCGGTCCTTGATGTAGGTACGGATTTCCCAGTCACCGAGGTAGCTGGTCTCGACGATGTCATCGAGTGCCTTTTTGCGGATCACGGCATTGGCACCGACCCAGAAGGTCGCGTTGTAATAGGTGAGCCCCTGGTGGACCAGGTGCTGCAGGTCAGTAGTGGCTCCGGCGACGCGCTCGAGACGCGTCGCCGACCCGGGGAAGGCGCTGTAGGGCGTCTGGGCGATCGCGTCGTGACGGTGCTCCTGCTGCTCGAGGAGGTGCACGAGGCGCTGGCAGTAGTCGGGCAACAAGATGCTGTCGGCGTCCAAGGTAAGCACGTAGTCCGGGTCGGGTACCTCCAGCGTTGCCTGCGCCGGCCCCACCTGCTCCAGGGCCGGGCCTGTCACGGTGACGACCTCGCGGTAGTGGCCGCCCATCAAACCTATGTAACTGTTCAGGTTCATAGCCTTGTTGGGCTCGTGCGAGAGCGAAACATAGCGCTTGCGCTGGAAACTCGACAGTTTGGCCTGGAAGATCCAAGCCAGGCGCTGGTAGAGCTGGCGCGCCCGGCGCCCCGGCAGGGGCGACCCTTCTTGTGCCGCCTCGTCGAGCGCCTTGCCCACCGCACAGAGTTCTCGGGCGAGCCGGCGTACGACATGGTTGGCGAAAAAAGCGTCCGTGTGGTCCACCAGATCTTGGCTGGCGGCCAGGTTCTCCAGCCAGCTTGCGGCGGCGGCATAGTGTGCCGCCAGATCAGCCACGCCGTCGGCGCTGAGCTCGCGCGACCCTAGCCCGCTGGCCTCGAAGGCCTTGAGCGCGTCACGAAAGCGCGCCGCCGGCCAGGCCAGGAGCTCTTCGATCTCGCCGGGCAGAGCCTGGGCCGCCTCGAGCAGCTCGCGCGCCCTTTGGTCCTTCGGGATTACGGGGTCATCGATCAAGAGGACCACTCGTATGCCCGGGTACTCCTGGAGCGCGGCCGATAAAAGCGTGTTCCGGATGACGCGGGCATCCTCCTGGTACGACGGCACCAGCACCGTCATGCCCGGGGCTGTGTGCTCGAAGTACTCGTCGAGCACAGCCCGTGAAGCGCGCCGGTGCGACCTGGCCCGGTAACAAAAGCCTAGCCGGCTCAACAAATAAGCCACGCTCGAGGCGCTCAGCAAGGTGACCACGAGCAGGTACACGACCGACTCGGTACGGGCCACGGCCGATGAGTGCATCGGGTTGAGCAGGTCATTGAACAGCCAGTAAACGACGTAAGCGCCCCACGCGACCACCGTGGAGACTATGAACAGCCGCGCGAGGCCGATGCGGCGGTCGCTCACGGGGGGTGCGACAACGGGCAATGGCTGCGTCCGGCGGTCGTGACCCAATTGCCGGCGATGGCCGCCGCGGGCGGCTCGGTTGGGGCGAGCGTGCGCGCCATCGCGGGCTCGCTCCCGGCCGACGGCGCCCCCGGCCCGCGGCCAGTGCCCATCACGTCGTCCCACGTGCGCCCGCTCTGGCAGCGTCGCGGGCTGCCCATCGGGAGGCGCCTGTTTCAGGGCGAGGTTGTCTCGGCCACGTCGGCTCATGTAATGCGTCGTCCTTCCGCCTGGTACTGAAAATAATGGTAAATGCTATTAACTGAGCCGGGCAAGCCCGGTCCCCGCACTATTCACGTTACGTGGTAATTAGAAATTGGCCGCCACTATCGGTAGTCCCGTAATTTCTTCGATTTCGGAAGGCCTCCGAAACCAAACTGGCACCGGGACCGAGTGGGGCGGCGGCTTGAGCCTAGGCGAGGGACCTTGCCGCCCGCAAGGCCCGCGAGGGCCCGCAAGGCCCGCGAGGGCCGGCAAGGGCCCGCAAAGAAAAGGTGAGATGGCGACCTCGGCGCCGTCCCGAACGAGCAGAGCACCCGAAGATTCTCGCTGCGGTCGCTCGGCTGGAGGCGTGGCTTGCCGAGCTTAAACCGGTACGGATGCAGACCAAAAGGGGGAGGCGAGGATGGCCGTGGACGATGCGAGCGAGGACCGGGCGGAGTGCCCTTGGGGCTGGTGTGGCCTCTGCCAAAGCTTCACCGAGTTCCCCCACGACTGCAAGGGCGAGGTTCAGGCGGGTGGCGACCTCAACGCCGCCTAGCCCGCCCCTGGGGACTAATTCGCTGGAGGAGATGGGGCCTGTTCGCACGGCACTCGCACCTGGCCACGGCGCAAGGGCCCGCGCCGGCAGGGTGTCAACGGACTGGTAGAGCGCCGGCGTTCTGGGCCCAGCTGAGCTCGGCAAGCTTGTCAGCCCCGAGCGGGCGGGCAAGCAGGAAACCTTGGCCCTCGTCACAACCGAGAGCGGTGAGCTCACCCAACTGGAGGTCGGTCTCGATCCCTTCGCCCACGACCGACATGCCGAGGGCGTGCGCCATGGCGGTGATGGCCCCGATGATCTTGCGGTCCCGTTCGCTCCCGCCGATCTGGTCCACGAAACTGCGGTCTATCTTGAGGGTGTCCACGTTGAGGCGCTGGACGTGAGCGAGCGTGGAATATCCGGTGCCGAAATCGTCAAGGGCCAGGCGCACACCCACTTCGGACAGCGCGCTCAGTGCGCTGGCTGCCCCTCCAAGCTCACCTATCAGGGCCGTTTCGGTCACCTCTAAACAAACCTGCCCCGGCGCCACGCCATGCTTACGGATAGTCGAGCACACGCGGTCCACCAGGTGCGGGTCGGAGAGCTGGCGGCCGGAAAGGTTTACGGCTACGGTGAAATCCGGAGCGCAGCACCCGTCCCGGCTCCACTCCGCCAGTTGGCGGCAGGCTTCGTCGAGGACGAAAGCATCAATCGCACCTATCAGGCCGCGCTCCTCAGCGAGTGGGATGAAATCGCTCGGGGGCACGACCCCTCGCTCGGGGTGCTGCCAGCGCACCAGCGCCTCGGCGCCGCGCAGGCGATGGTCTTCGAGACAGAAGAGGGGCTGGTAGAGCAGGAACAGTTCCTGCAGATCGATCGCCCGGCGCAGGGCGGCGTCGAAGTCGTGGCTTGCCACGGCCTGCGCCCGCAGGTTGGGGTCGAAGAGCCGGAACCCGTCACGCCCCGCGCTCTTGGCTTCGTACATGGCGATGTCAGCCTGTTGCAGCAGCTCTCCCGGCTCAGCCGTCGCGTCACCCGTAACGGCGACACCGATGCTCCCGGTGATCGTCAGGTCGACGCCGTCCTCGATGAACTTGCGGCCGATGGCCCGCACCGCCCGACTGGCGATCAGACGCACGTCGTCGTCGGCCCGCAATCCGGTGCAAAGCATCACGAACTCGTCGCCGCCAAACCGGGCTACGGTGTCTGCTCGGCGGGACACACGGACCAATCGCCTGCCCACCTCGACCAGCACGCGGTCCCCTGCTTCATGGCCGAGCGTGTCGTTGATACCTTTGAAATTGTCCAGGTCGACGAACAGCACGGCCACCCGCCCGCGGCTGCGGTCCAGCGCGAGCAACGACTGAGCCAAACGGTCCATGAGGGCCAACCGGTTGGGTAGGCCGGTGACCGAGTCGTGCAGGGCCTGATGGGCCAGCGCTTGTTCGGCGATGATCTGCGCGGTCACGTCGCGCGATATCCCGAAAGTACCTATGACTTCGCCCGTCCGGTCACGCAAAGGCAGCTTCGTCGTCGACACCCAGGCGTCGGGACGGTCGTGGAAAGTTTCGCGCTCGATCTTGGCCAACATCGGCTCGCCGGTCTGGATGATCCGTTGCTCGTCTTCGAAAGCAGCCGAGGCGTGCTCCTCACTGAAAAAATCAAAGTCGGTCTTGCCCACGACCTCCGTCATGTTGGCAGCGCGCGTCGTATCGGCCAACATGCTCGCGCTGATCACGACAAAGCGGCTCAGCCGGTCCTTGAAGAAGATCCGCTCGCCTGGGGTTTGGAGCAGGTTCCACAGGCATAGTCGTTCGAGTTCGGCACCCGTCGGCAACGGCACCGCATCGCGCTCGTCGACAGGTAACGGCTGGGCAGACGCCATGTTCCCATATCGGCGCCTGTTGGCCGCGGTTGAGGGGCAAGTGACCGCCCTCGACGGCCCTCTCGCACCGAGCCGAGCGGTGCCCGGGCAGACCGCGTGCTCGGCACCCTCGCGCCCGGCGCGAAGCTCAGGCCTCCCTTCGTGCTCCGGGCGATGGGCCCGCCCTTGCGACCTCGGGCGGCGCCCAACCGCGCCGGGCGAAAGCTTCGCCCACGGCGTGGACAACGGCGTCGCACCGGGTCTGCTCCACCAGGGCGATCACCGAGCCGCCGAACCCGGCCCCCGTTTGGCGTGCTCCCAGAGCACCCGCGTCACCTGCGACGGCCACCACCTCGTCGCTTTCGGCGCACGACACCTCGAAGTCGTCCCGCAACGACCGGTGCCCGGCGGCGAGCACCTCCCCGATGCCGGCCACCTTGCCCGCGCGCAAGGCGGCCGCGGCGGCCAACACCCTGGCCTCCTCGGTGAGCACGTGCCGCGCTCGGCGAGCCAGCTCCGGCTCACCCCGCCGCTCCAGCCGGGCGACGGCGTCGCCCGCTTCGCTGGCGGCCACATCTCGCAGGGCCGGCACCCCGAGCAGGTGGGCCGCCCGGGCACAGGCAAGGCGGCGATCGGCATAGGCCGATCCCACCAAGTCGTGCTTGACGCCGGTGTCGAAGCGCAGCAGCACCAGGCCGGCCGCGCCCGGGTCGAAAGGGATGTGCTCGGCGGCGAGCGAACGGGTGTCGAGGAGCAGCGCGTGACCGGCCGCTGAGCACATGGACGCGGCCTGGTCCATCAGTCCGCAAGGCATGCCTACGTAGTCGTTTTCGGCCGCCTGAGCAAGGAGTGCCATTTCCATGGGCATCATCGGTTCGACCGAGCCCTGGTACAGGTCGCACAAGGCCATGCCCACGCCACATTCGAGCGCGGCCGAGGAAGACAAGCCCGCTCCCACCGGGACCTCGCTGCTCACGAGCAGGTCGGCACCACCGACTCGGCGGCCCGATGCACGCAACGCGCGGGCGACGGCCTGCGGGTAGGCCGTCCAACCCGAAGCCCGCGCCGTGCCCTCTATGTCCACCTCGAGCGCCGCGGCACCGGGCTCGAGCAGCGAACGGAGCCCGAGGCGCCCGTCCGGGCGGGAGGCAGCCCACACCCGGGTCACCTCGGGGATGGCAAAGGGGAGGACGTGGCCCTCGTTTACGTCGGTGTACTCCCCGATCAGGTTGACCCGGCCCGGAGCCGCCCAACACCCCTCCGGCGCGCGCCCGTAGGTCTCGGCAAAGACGGCGGGAGCGGACCGAGCGGAGGGAGCGGACCGAGCGGAGGGAGCGGCGGGGGCGTTGTGAGCGTTCACAAGCGCGACATGTTAGGGGCGGGGGCGCCGTTCGTCCCAGCTCCCCCAAGGCCTCTCACCGGTCAGCAAGAATCCCCAGGGTGACCTCCACCACACTGCGCACCCGGCCTGTCCTGCCCCCCGACGTCCCAGCGTTGGTCGGCTTGGTGCACGAACTGGCAGCCTACGAGCAGGCCGCCTCGGAGTGCGCGCTCAGCGAGGCGGCACTGCACGCCGCCCTCTTCTCCGAGCGGCCGGCGCTGTTCGGGCATGTAGCCCTCGTTGACGGTCACCTCGCCGGCTGTGCGCTATGGTTCCTCAATTTTTCGACCTGGCGGGGCACTCACGGGATTTACGTTGAGGACCTTTACGTCCAGCCCAGCTATCGGGGGCAAGGCGCAGGGCGGGCTTTGCTGGCCGAGTTGGCGGCGGAGTGCGCGAGGCGCGGTTTCAGCCGGCTCGAGTGGGCGGTGCTCGATTGGAACGCTCCCGCGATCGCCTTCTACACCTCGCTCGGTGCTGAAGCACAGTCCGAGTGGAGCATTTTCCGGTTGAGCGGCGCGGCGCTGGCGGGCCTGGCCGAGCAGGCCGGAGACTGACCCAACGGGGCCGCCGCACAAGCTGGGCTAGCTGCGTCAATAGCACGAGCACCCCAGTCGCGCGGCCGCGAATTTGGCGGTAGGGTCCTGGCATCGCACGAGCAAGGAGGGGACTGTTGCCCGCGAGGCCCACGGCGTTCGAGGCAGTCGGCCGAGCACGCGCGCGACCGCACGGCAGGCCGCGCGACGGGGGCCGCGTGCCAGGACGGCGGCGTGGCTGGGCTGTGGCCGCCGCCGTCGCCGCCGCCCTGTTGGCGAGTGGCTGCGGCTCCGGCGCCAACAAAGGAGCGAGCACTACCTCGACCAGCACGGTGGGCGCAAGCTCTTCGACAACTGCGACGACGGTGACCACTGTGGCCACCACTCGGGCGACGACGACCACGACCCGAGCGCCCGTCAAGCCACTGCACGGTCAACTGACGGTGTTATCGCCGATCGGGCTGAACGTGCGGGCAGGACCCTCCAAGCACGCCGCCGTTGTCGGGTCAGCCGCCCAAGGGGCGGTGCTCGAGCTGCTCGGGCACACCAAGGGCAACGGGGGCTGGTACAAGGTCGAGGGCGTGACTGTGACCGGGTGGGTCACGGCCAACCCGGACTACACCGCCCGCGGCAGCTTCAGCGCTTATTCATCCGGCCCGTTCGGTGTGTACTACCCGGCGACCTGGTCCGCGACCGGTACCCCGGCGACCGGTGTCAGGTTCGCCAACCCGGCCGCTAAAGGCACGGAGCACGTAGTGATCACGGTCGGCAACCCCACCAAGCTGCCGTCAGTGAAACAGGGCCGGGGGGTATCCGAGAGCACCGCCGAGCAAGTCGTGGCCTGCGGGGTGACCACGGAGCTTTTCGTCTACACCACGGCGTCGGCCCACCGGTACCTGGCTTCCGCCCGGGTCCCCCTGGCTGCCCATCGCGCCATCGGCCTCGAAGCCACACTGACGGCCAAGTCGCAGGTGGCGACGGTCCTCGACTTCGTCAATTCGCTCACGTTCCCGCTTGTGGTCTGCGTGGGCGCGCCGCCAACCCCGCACACCCACCGTCACAAGAAGCAAACCTGAGCGCTGCGCCCGAACGCCAGCAGCGTAGGCCTAGCGACGCAAGCCGGGCGCCGCACCACTCGCCCGGTGGCCAGCGAGCGGGCCGCTTGGCGGAGCGTTCAGGCTATGACCCCCGGGGTGCCGTCGTCTGACTCCACTGGGAGCCCGGCCTCGGCCCAGGCCTTCATGCCGCCGTCCAGGTTGGTCGCCTGGAACCCGGATTCGACCAAGAAAGCGGTCGCCCTCGCGGAGCGCCCACCGGAACGGCACACGAGCACCAAGTGCTTGTCCTTGGGCAACCCATCGACGGCGTCGGCCAGGCTGCCCAAAGGGATGTGGCGCGCCATCGGCGCATGACCCGCATCCCACTCGAACTGCTCGCGTACGTCCACAACGATGGCGCCCTGGCCGATCAACCCGTGCACCTCAGCGGGCCCGGCGCCGGGGACCCCTTCGGTTGGCCTAATGGACATTGTTGACCATCCTAAGCCCGCCCGCCGCGCTCAGGAAGCCATTGGGAGGGTCGCGACTTCCTCGGCGGCCGTGCCGTGCAAAGCGGCCGCGAGAACTTCGTCTACTTTTTCGGCGAAAGTGAACGTCATCTTTCGGCGCACCTCTTCGGGCACATCCTCGAGGTCATCTTGGTTGCGGGCCGGGAGCACCACATGCGTAAGGCCAGCACGGTGAGCCGCAAGTACCTTCTGCTTGACCCCTCCTATGGGAAGTACGCGGCCTTGCAGCGTCACTTCGCCGGTCATGCCCACCCAAGGGTGGACGGGCCGGTCGAGCAACAAACTGACAAGGGCAGTCACCATGGTCACCCCGGCCGAAGGGCCGTCCTTGGGCACGGCTCCCGCGGGCACGTGCATATGGAACCGCTTGCCCCGCAACGACTCCTCGTCGATGCCAAGCTCGCTCGCCCGCGCCCGCACATGCGAGAGCGCAATTTCGGCTGATTCTTTCATCACGTCACCCAATTGTCCCGTAAGCGTCAAGCCTTCGGCACCGGCCATGGCGGTCGCCTCGACGAACAAGACGTCGCCGCC
>DATJST010000302.1:0-5728 GCA_035503975.1 Acidimicrobiales bacterium
CGTGCTCGCGGTGAGGGCAGAACGCAAGGCTGTGGGCGGGGAAGGGATGGAGATGCTCGTGAACGAGCGCCCGGCGGGCACCTTTACCCGCCAGCTCTTCTTGGGCGAGATGCTCGACACAGACCACATCACGGCCGACTATTCCGCCGGCGTGCTCACCCTCACCATCCCCGTCGTCGAGGCGGCCAAGCCCCGCAAGCTCGAGATCACGAGCCACGACACAGACCACCAGCTGAGCTCGGTCTCCTAGGAGCCAGCGCGGGGTGGGCTGCTTGCCACCTCTGCGGGGACCGAACGCCGGCCGGCCCTCTAGCCTCGGAGCACGCCCCCGTCACCGCGGCACACCAGCAGCGGTGCCGGGGGCAGGTGCCCACCAGGAGCACGCCAAATGAGCCCTCGTCGAAAGCCCGAGCGGCCCGGGGAAGAGCCCGAGCGCTTCAGCGACGCCCAGCGAGCCCGCATGGGCGCCCGTCAGGCCGATCAGGACCGGACCTTGGAGGCAATGCACGCCCTGGAGGCGGCGCTTGCGGCCGCCGCCCCGGGGCGCCTCGAGGACTGGCAAGACGCGGTCAGTTCCGCCTTGGCCGTCCTCGACGACGCCACCGCCGAGGAAGCGGCCAACGCCGAGCGCCCCGACAGCCTCCTCTCCGACATCGCCCACACCCAGCCCCGCCTTCGGAACCGGGTGCGCGGAGTACGCCTCCAGTACCGGCAGTTACGTGAAGTCCTCCACTCGCTGAGGGCCGAGGTGAGCGGTCAGCGGGCGGCAGCCGTCGACTTTGCCGATCTCCGCCAACGCTTGGCATGGGCATTGACAAGCCTGCGCTACCAGCGGGCGCGCGAATCTGACCTCATATACGAGGCTTACTTTGACGCCTTCAGGGCCGACTTACGAGAAGAGGGAGCCGGGGGCGGGGAACGAGCGACTTAGCTCGTAGTGCCGAGCCCGTGCACCAGCAGCTCGCCGCGGGCACCCTCCCGCAGCGCAAGGCCGGATGAAATTATCCCCCGAGCACGTGCAAGGGGGCGGCGCCCGCGCTCGTGGTGAGGGCCAGCGGCGACTCGCAGCCCCCGATGTACTTGATGTAGTAGCTGTACGCGTTCACTACCGGCTCGAACAGGTTGGTCAATTGGTCCGAGTAACGCACGGCCCGGACGACGCCATCGGGGCAGGCCTGGAGGAAGGTGCCGCTCTCTAGCTGGTCCTGCTTGGCCTTGAAAAAAGAAGGTGTTCTGCTCGTCCCACTTGGTCCAGGTCGCCAGGTCAGGGTGGGCGACGCCGAGGTCGCTGGTGCGAAGCTTGTTCAACAGGTCCACGTGCTGTTGCTCGGTGAGGCCGCTGCCGTCGGGGTTGGTGATCGAGACCATGTCGGCGTCGCCGGTGACCGGTTGCCAGTTGCCCACGGGCGTCGTGCCGTCCGTTGCCATTTCCTGTACCTGGACCTGGTAGACACGCCCGGGCTGTGGCTGGAGCCGGGGCAGGCCGGCAAGGGCGACGTCTTCCAGCGCACCTCGATCGCATCCGGGCCCGGATGGCTTACCGCACTGTCACTTCGCGCCCTGTCTTCGGCGCCCAAAGGTCAGCTGGGCCAATCGCGGAGCCAAACGCGGAGCCAAACGCGGAGCCATAGCGCCCCTCGTGGCTCCGCGGCAGGTCACCGGCCATGGCCATGGGCGCCCCTTGGCAAGGTCGACCTCGTACGGCATGGGTGGGGGGCGGGCGCCCTACCAGTTTTGCTCAGAGCGCCGGGCGCCTGACAAGGCGCAAACCGCGAAGATTTGGCAAAACCGGAAAGACGCGCGCACAACCGGCAGGTCCCGTGCCCGGCAGTGGCCGTGCTTGCCTTGTTCCCCTCCTCAGGGCCTGCCATCAGCTCAGATCCTTACTCCGGCTCTGTCAAGCGCCGATAAAGGTGGACGAATGGCAGAAGCAGCTGTTGAAAGAGGGCAACAGCCCGAACCGGACGCGGCCCGCCGCCGCTTGGCCGTGCGCGTGACGCCGGTGCTGCTCCTCGGCGGGCTCGTGATGGCGGTCGCCACTGGGACCTACACGTACCATTCGAACGAATCGCGGGCGAAGACGTCGTTTCACGAAAACGCCAGTTCACTGGCCTCCTCGCTAGCCACGGCTCTGCAGCGCGACGAGGATCTCGTCGTCTCGCAAGAGGGCATGCTGGAGGCCTTCCCTAATATGACCAACGGGCAGTACCGCGTCGCGGTCGCTGCTGCAGATCTCGCTCACCGGTACCCGGGTGGTGCCGGTTTCGACTACGTCGAGCGAGTGCCCGCCAGTCAACTCGTCTCTTTCGCGATAAAGCAGTCAGCCGACCCAATAGAAGGCGTGCCCGTGCCCTACCCGGCGGCGTTCCAGCCGCTACCGATCGGCGTTCGGGCGCAATACTGCCTGACACGTCTCGGCGTAAGAACGGTCTCCGCCGGTTACGAGATCGGGCTGTCGTTCTATGACTTTTGCGCCCGGGTGCCGGGGGTCAGGTTCCCGGCTGTCCTAGCGGAGGCAACTTCGACGGCGAGTATGCAGATTGCCCCGCCGGTCACGGACCTCCCGGGCATCTTTTACATGGTCGCACCCGTTTACCGGCACGGCGTTCGTCCAACGACCGTGAAAGCTCGCCTGGCGCAAGTTGAGGGGTGGGCGCTGGGGACCTTTAGCGGTACCGAGACTCTGACGAGCGTGCTGGGCCAGGAGCGGGGCTTCAGCCTCGAACTGAGGTACAGCGGAGGAGGCTCCGCCCCAGTGCTCGTAGCATCGGTTGGCCTGGCTCACGGCAGCTCACGTTACTCAGCCACATTAGATGTGAACGCGAAAGAGCATTGGGACCTGTCGGTCACGGGTAACGCCTCCGCCAGCATTAACCAGCCTCTACTGATGGGCCTGTTGATGTTCGCGATCGCGCTCCTGTTGTTCGTGCTCGTCCGGTCCCTCGCCACATCGCGACTGCGCGCGCTGCTCTTAGTGGACGAGCGGACCCGCGAGGTGCGCTACCAGGCCTTCCACGACTCCCTGACGGGGCTGCCAAACCGTGATCTCATCATTGACCGGGCCGGGCAGATGTTGTCCCGAGCAACTCGCGAAGGCATAGATGTGGGCGTGTTGTTCATAGACCTCGACAATTTCAAGGAGATCAACGACACCTTCGGGCATGAGACAGGCGACCAGCTGCTCAGAGCCGTCGGGGACAGGCTCTCCAAGGCCGTCAGGCCAGGTGACAGCGTGGGCCGCTTGGGCGGAGACGAGTTCGTCATACTGGTACAAGGAGACGTGCTCGAAGCAGGCCCTGTGCTCGTCGCCGAACGCGTGCTGGAGGTACTAGCCGAGCCGTTCGTGCTGCCGAGCATAGAGCACACCCCGCTCATGGTTCGCGCCAGCATCGGCGTAACGATCGGCGCGCGTGCCGACGTTGGCGACCTCCTGCGAGATGCGGACGTGGCCCTGTACCAAGCGAAGCAAGAAGGCAAAGGCCGCTATGTGCTTTTCGAGCCACAGATGCAGCTTGCAGTTCAGGAGCGTGTGGCGCTGGAGATGGATCTGCGGTTGGGCCTGTCCGAAGGACAGCTGTTCGTCGAGTACCAACCAATATTCGACGTGAACACGCTTCACATGACCGGCGTCGAGGCACTCGTCCGCTGGCAGCATCCCACCCGGGGCCTGATCGGCCCGGACCGCTTCATCCCGGTAGCCGAAGCCAGTGGGCTCATAAACGCGGTGGGCAACTTCGTGCTGAAGGAAAGTTGCCGTCAGGCGGCGGCCTGGGCCGCGATGGGAAAGCCTCTGACATTGGCCATAAATATCTCTGGCAGGCAGCTGCAGTCCTCCAGCTTGACTGGAGAGATCGCTGCTGCTCTTCAGGAAAGCCATCTCGACCCGACGCTGTTGACGCTCGAGCTGACCGAGACCGTGCTGATGAGTGATGTCGAGCGCACGCTGCTCCGGCTCCAGGACCTGAAGGACCTAGGCATCAAGCTGGCCATCGATGATTTCGGGACCGGGTACTCGTCACTTTCGTACTTGCGCCGTTTCCCAGTCGACGCATTGAAAATCGATCGCTCCTTTATCTCCGGCATCGCACGCTCGCCAGAGGCTCACGCTCTTATGCACGCGCTCGTACAGCTCGGCAACACTCTTGGGCTCACCGTTTACGCAGAGGGCATAGAGGACGAGGCGCAGTTGTCGCAGCTCCAGCGCGAGCATTGCGATCTCGGTCAGGGGTTTTATTACTCCCGCCCTCTGTCTGCCGCGGCGCTCGAGGCACAACTGGGCCGGCAGGAGCCTTTGGCGCGCGGGAACGCTAGGTCAGCCTAAGCACCTGGCCCCACCGGGGCCCGGCGTCTTGTTCGCCCCTGGCTGCACCCGCCACCCGGAGCTCACCCGAAACTCCGCTGTGTTTCGGGGTGGGTTCCGGGCTTTCCCTGGTGACGGCGGCCTCCGGACCGGACAATAGGGCCCAGGCGCAGCGCCCAGGTGGGGCAACCGCTCAGCCGACCACCACCGGACCGCGCCTTCCCTCAACGGTCAGCCGTAAGACGCGACCCGAAAGGACTGGCCATGAACGCCAAGAAGACCCTCTTCCCCCTTGTTACTCCGGGCGGTGTCGCCGCCGCCCTCTTCGGGGCTCATGCTGTGAAGTGGCACTGGCCGTCTGAGGCGTTCGAGCGACCGAAGCTCGTCCGGCGCATGAAGCAGTTGTTCGCCGCCTCGCTCCTCGGGCGCGGGGTGAAGCTCGTGACCGCGGCTCGCTGAAGCGCGGTTGCCGACGCTAGCCGCGTGCGGCGTCGCGCCCTCTTGTTTGGGCAAGCTGCCGAAGTTGTCGTTCATGCACACCGGGCAGCCAATCGAGCGTGCCCGATTGGCCGACCCGCGGGTCGATGGCGGCACCGTCGTCACGCAAGGCGTGCACGTACGCGCGGTCCTGTTCGATCCGTGCGTGCACTTCGGCAGCTCCGCCGACGGACCCGTGGCCGGGGATGACAACGTCGGCGTCGCCCGCCATGCCCTCGAGCAGCTGCAGCGCGGCGAGGTAGTCCTCGACCGGGTCAGCGGCGCCACTCAAGTCGAGCATCGGGACCAGGACATCAGAAAGCATGTCACCGGCGACAAGAACACCGCGCTCTTCGACCAACAGCGACGCATGGCCCGGAGCATGCGCCTGGTGCTCGATGATCCGGACCTCAGGGCCATCCCAAGGCACGCGCACAGTTCCTTGGGGCAGACCGGCGATGAGGCCGAGTAGGTCCAGCGGCACCTGCTCGACGATGTCCGGCGGTATGAGCTGGGCGACGCGGGACTTCGCGTTCGCGCTCGACAGACGGTCTCGGACAGTGGCTGCGCAGCCGGCCGTGCCGTGGCGAGGCGCGGCACCGAGCTCGATGTGCCAGAGCAGGTGGTCCCAGTGCGGGTGCGTAGAGAACCCTGCCACCACGGCCTGGCCCAATTCGCAAAGGTCGTTCGCCAGGCACGCCATTTCGGAGCCTCGTACCCCGGCGTCGATAAGCAGCACACCGGCCTCGCCGTGCACGACAACGGCGTTGCTCTGGCAGAACGTGCTCTCGTGGACCCGCACGTCCTCCGCGACCTGCCTCAGCATTTGGCTTCTCCCGCTTTTGCCGTGAAGTCGCCTGACGTTAGAAAGCGGATGCGAAACGCTATCACAACCGGTTGTGAGCTACAATCGGTCGTCGGACTGGAGGCCAATGAGGCCAGAGCACCGTT
>DATJST010000303.1:0-6345 GCA_035503975.1 Acidimicrobiales bacterium
CGCCACGGTCTGGGATGCGTCCACAGGAGAGCAGGTGACGCTCCTCGACGAACCGCAAGGTGGGCGTATCGGCGACGCCGCCTTCAGCCCCGACGGTTCGCACGTGCTGACCGCCGACAACGACGGCACGGCCAGGATCTGGTCGGCCTTGCCGGACCAGCTCATCGCCTCGGTCGCCGAGCCGGGACGTGCCGGGTTCAGCGGCGCGTCGTTCAACAGTTCAGGCACGGAGCTGGTCACCGCCAGCTCCGACGGCACTGCACGGGTGTGGGCACTGAGTACCGGGCACCAGGTGGCGTTGCTCAACGAGGGCACGCAAGGTCCCAACTACCGGTACGCCGGCAACGGCATCACCACCGCCACTTTCAGCCCGGACGGCTCGGAGGTGGTGACGGCCAGCCGGGACGGCACCGCTCGGATTTGGGACGCGGCTACCGGACAGCAGGTCCGCGAGCTGCAACCGGGTTTTATCGTTGAGGTCGCCGCATTTACACCCAACGGCCAGGATGTGCTGACAGCCAATGACGACGGTCAGGTCGTCCTGTGGGAGGTCGCTACCGGTAAGCAGCTCGGCGAGCTCACGGCCACGAGCGCCTTCTTGTACAGCGCGGCTGTCAGCCCGACGGGCAAAGAGTTCGTGACCGCAGCCGGCGACGGCACTGCCACCATCTGGGACCTGAGCACAGGGCGCAAGCTCATGGTGCTGCACGAGCCCGGCAACAACCCGATTGGCGGCGCGCAGTTCAACCCGGCCGGCACCGAGGTGGTGACGGTAAGCGACGACGGGAGCGCGCGCATATGGGACCTGAAGACCGGTAAGCAAGTCACGGCCGTGCGGGACCCTGGGGGCTTCAAGCTCTACGGTGCCAGCTTCAGCCCCGATGGCAGCAAGGTCGTCACCGCGAGCGGCTCCGGCGACGCCGTGATTTGGGACGCCAGCACCGGCAAGGAGCTGGTCTCGTTGGGCTACGCCCAAGGCGTAGCGGCCTTGAGCGCCGCCTTCAGCCCCAATGGCGGCGCCGTCGTTACCGCTTCCTACGACGGGCTGGCGTCGGTGTGGTCGGCGTCCCTCTCGGCCCCGCTCGTGCAGGTCGAGCGGATGGTAGCCCAGCGAGTCGAAAAGGGCCTTCCTCCGAGCGAGCTGGCCGCGGAGATGAAGGAGGTGGAGAGCTGACACGTCTTGGCGGCGCCGCCGGCTGATGCGGGCGTGGTCGGTCACTGCCCCCGGCCCGATCGACGCGGGGCCGCTCCAGCTCGTCGAGCGTGACGACGTGACAGCTGGGCCGGGGCAGGTGCGCATCCGCGTCGCTGTTTGCGGCGTGTGCCGGACCGACCTGCACGTGGCCGAAGGCGACCTGCCCCCGCACCGCCCGGGCGTTGTGCCCGGGCACGAGGTGGTCGGCTACGTCGACCAGCTGGGGGAGGGTTCGGAACGCTTCGCTTTGGGCGACCGCGTCGGCGCCGCCTGGTTAGCCAAAACCTGCGGGCGGTGCAGGTGGTGCCGTTCGGGCCGGGAAAACCTTTGTCTGGCGCCGCAGTTCACCGGCTGGGACATCGACGGCGGTTATGCCGAGCACCTTGTGGCCGACGAGGCGTTCGTGTACTCCCTGCCCCGGGGCTTCGATGACCGCGCGGCGGCTCCCCTACTGTGCGCCGGGATCATCGGTTACCGCGCATTGCGCCGGGCTCAGTTACCTCCGGGGGGCAATTTGGGCCTTTACGGCTTCGGGGGCAGCGCTCACCTGGTCGCCCAGCTGGCCATCAGCCAGGGCGCGAGCGTGCACGTAATGACCCGGTCAGCGCCCGACCAGGAGCTTGCCCGCGAGCTCGGAGCGGCGTCGGTGCAAGGTGCTTACGACGTCCCACCCGAGAGGCTCGACGCCGCCATAGTCTTCGCTCCCGCCGGGGCCCTGGTCCCTGGGGCTCTGGCTGCGCTCGACCGCGGTGGCACCCTGGCCATTGCCGGGATCCACCTGAGCGACATCCCGGCCCTCAACTACGAAAAACACCTCTTCCAGGAGCGCTCGATGCTCAGCGTCACCGCTAACACGCGCGCAGACGGCGAGGAGTTCCTGGCGATTGCCGCGCGCGCCGGGATCCAGCCGACAACAACGGCCTACACCTTCGAATCTGCCCCGCAGGCCCTCTCCGACCTGGCACACGACCGGTTCAATGGAGCGGCGGTTATCGAGGTGCACACAACCGTGTGAGTTAGGGCGGCGGTCCGCCCCACCTCAGTCCCCTTTTCCTCGCGTCCCCTCGTCCGTCAGTCGGGTGGCTCTACGAGCACCTTCCCGACCACATTGGCCTCTACCGCGTCCTGAGCCTCCGCCACCGAGGCGAGGGGGAAACGGTGTGCCGGCAGGGCGCTCAGGGCGCCGGCGGCCAGGGCGTCACCGACCCAAGAGACGCAGGCCGCCAGCTGAGCGCCGGGGACACCGTAAAGCAGCACGAAGCGCAGCGCCGCGTTCGCCGTCATCAGCCGGCGGGTGGGTAGCAGCGGGTCGCTGGGCTCGCTGGCGTAGACGACGATCTCGGTTCTTGGGCCGCTCAGGGCCAGGTCGAGGTCGATGTTGGCTCCCAATGCGACCTCGACGACCCGGTCGACTACCGGCACGAACTGCTTGACCTCCTCCGCCACCGTGGGGCTGCGGTAGTTCACGACCAGGTCGGCACCTGCAGAACGGGCGAGCGCGGCCTTCTCGTCCGAGCTGACGGTGGTCACGACCCGGGCGCCGGCGTGCTTGGCCAGCTCGATGGCGAAGTGGCCCACCGCGCCTGCACCTCCGGCCACCAGGACGGTGCCTCCCCTGACCGCCGCGGGCTCATCGCCCAGACAGTGAGCCGCCGTGAGGGCGGGCACACCGAGGCTGGCGGCAAGCTCGTCGGGCACATCTCGAGGCAGCGGCACGGCGCGTCCCGCCGGCACGATGCTGTACTGGGCGGCGGTCCCATAGGCGTTGCCGTGCGCCGCCAGATAAGTCCATACACGCTGGCCGAGCCGTTCTGCGCCGACACCCGCACCCACCGCGTCGATTACTCCGACCCCGTCGTGATGGGGCACCTGGAAGCCCTCGCTCCCAGCGAAGGGACGGGCGGTCGCCCCCGAGCGCGCCTTCCAATCGGTCGGATTGACGCCCGAGAGCGCCACGCGCACCCGGACCTGCCCCGGCCCTGGCGCTGGCGTGGGGATTTCCTCGACTTTGAGGACGTCCGAGCCCCCGGTCCTGCGGTACAGGGCCGCTTTCACGAGCCGAGCCTTGCCCTTACCCTGTGAGCCATGGACGGTCCTTTCGACCTCGAGCGCTTCGTGGAGGCGCAGCGCCCAATCTATGACCGCGCCGTCGCTGAGCTGAGGGATGGCTACAAGCAAAGCCACTGGATGTGGTTCATATTCCCCCAGCTGGCGGGGCTCGGGCGGAGCGATCTGGCGCGCTACTACGCCCTTTCATCGGCGGCAGAGGCCCGCGCATTTTTCGAGCACCCGGTACTCGGGCCGCGCTTGCGTGAGTGCACAGCGGCCCTGCTGGCCTGCTCCGTCCCCAGCGCCGCAGAGATCATGGGCGACGTAGACGCGCTCAAGCTGCGCTCCTCAATGACCCTGTTCCTGAGGGTGGCACCGGAGGAGACGAGCTTCGCGGAGGTCCTGCAACGCTTCTATTCGGCCATGCCCGACCCCGCGACAGATGAGCTGCTGAGGCCTGGCGTGCTCTAGTCCCGGCAAGGGCGCGAGAGCTTCTTCTAGCTCCGCTCCCGGGCCTCGACCAGCAAGGGCGCCAAGTCGCCACGGGGCCCGACCACAAGGTGCTCCAGGTCCAGCCACGTCCGCAGGCGTTCTAGTTCAGCCAGGGCCTTGCCGGCGACTACTGGGTCGTCGAGGCCCGGCTCGGCGTGCGCTGCCACTACCAACAGTGCGCTGGAGCGCCGGTCTGCCTTCAGGTCGAAGCGGGCGACCAACGCGTCGCCGAGGAGCATGGGCAATACGTAGTAACCGTGCTTGCGCTGGGGACTGGGAACATAAATCTCGATGCGGAAGTGAAAGCCGAACAAGCGCTCGGTGCGCGCTCGCGTCCAGATCAAAGAGTCGAAAGGAGACAGGAGCGTGGCATCCGCCCGCTGGACGGGCTTGGCGGTGGTGCCAGGGACGACGTAGCCCGGCTCGCGCCAGCCCTCCACCGCGACCTCGGACAACCGGCCATCTTCGACCAGCTCCGCGACCGCTGGGCGAGCACGAGCGGGCCGCACCCAGAAGTAGTCGGCGAGATCGGCCACGGTCGCCACGCCCAGGCACCGGCCAGCCAAGGCCAGCAGTTCGCGTAGCGCCTCGTCTTCGGAGGGTGTGGGCAGAGCCAGGATGTGCGCCGGTATGACACGCTCGGCGAGGTCATAAATACGCTCGAAGGTGGCGCTGCGCCAGGCGGCGAGCACACCGTCGCAGAAAAGCATCTCGAGGGCGCGACGGCCCAAGCTGCGCCGGTCCCACCACTCGCCGCTCTGGCGGCGCGGCTCGGAGAGTTGCGAGGCGGCGAGCGGCCCGCGCTCGCTGACTTCGGCGAGGACCGCGGCCAGGTAAGCAGCGTGGTTGGCGCGCCACGCACGCCGGTGAGCCCGGGCCGTCGGGCTATCGACCAGGTCGTTTTGGAACTTGGCCATGCGCGGCCGGAACAGCGGCTGGAGCTCGACTGGCAGGAGCGACGCGGCGTGGCCCCAGTACTCGAACCAGGGTGCTCCCGGTCCGGTCATGGCGCGAAGCGATCGTGGGTCATAGGAGCCGGCCCGGCTGAAAGGGACCAAGAACTGAGTGCGCGCCAGCACGTTCACCGCATCGACCTGGATGGTCCCCACCTGGTTTATCACCTGCGTGAGGTGCCCAGGGCCGGCACCTCGCGACCTGCGCGGCACGCGTGGCCCAGCAAGGCCCTGGGAGGCGATGGCCAAGGCGCGCGCCTCCCGGGCGCTGAGCTGGTCCTTTTCCCGGTGTTGGGGCCGAGGGCGAGGCTCGGCGCTCGGGCGGCTGGGCACTCCAGGCAGCGTAGGCGCTCGCCACGGTTGGGCCGGCGGGCGGCCATCGGCGCTCGCCACGGTTGGGCCGGTGGGCGGCCATCGGCGGCCGGCGCGGCGAACCCCTCATATCAGGCCCTCCTATTGCGCGGTGGGCCGGTGTTACCCTGATGCAAGCGTGGCCCCGAGTTCGAGCGGGAATTCTGGACAGCCGGGTGAACAATTGGCCCGCGCCGCCAGCAGCCCTTGGAAGGCACGCGACGTCTTGGGACAAAGAGGGAGAAAAGGACCGCCGCAGTGATCGAAGTGCTCGTCGATGAGGGCTCGGCGGATGCCTCGGTGCGGATCTTGCTCGTTGAGGACGACCCCGGCGACGCCCTGCTGACTCGTGAGATGCTCGCCCGGTCGGCTTTCTCGTTCGAGGTCGAGCCGGTGACCGACCTGGCTGGGGCGCTGGCGAGGCTGCAGGGTGGTGTCGAGTGCGTCCTGCTCGACCTTGGCCTGCCCGACGTCGGCGGCCTCGAGGCGCTCGACGAAATCCTCAGCGCGGCACCCGCGGCGGCGGTGATCGTGCTGACCGGCCGTGCCGACAGGGATCTCGCCCTGGCCGCGATGGCCCGGGGAGCGCAGGACTACCTGAAAAAAGGTGAGCTGGACGCGGACCTGCTCAGCCGGTCGGTCCGCTATGCCGTCCAGCGCAAGCGTTCGGAGGAAGGGGCGCGCCAACTCCTCGCCAACGAGCTCCTGGCCGCCGAGAGCGCCCGGCTCGAGCGAGGGCTCCTGGCTCGGCCGATCATGGGCACGTCGGGGTGGCGCTCGGCGGCCCGCTACCGCTCGGGTGGAGGCTCGTTGCTGCTGGGCGGGGACTTCTACGACGCCATCGAGCTGCCTGATGGCACGATGCGAGTGCTGATCGGCGACGTATCGGGGCACGGGCCCGACGAGGCGGCGATCGGCGTGGCCCTGCGCATTGCGTGGCGCGGCTTCGTCCTCGCCGGAGTAGAGGGCGATCGGGTGTTGCCCAATGTGCAAGCAGTGCTCGAAGCCGAACGCCTTTCGGAGACCATGTTCGCAACGGCCTGCGACGCGACCATCTCCGCGGACCGCAGCTCTGTCGCGCTACGCCTGGCCGGGCACCCGCCCCCGCTGCTCATGGCTGAGAGCGCCCGGCAACTCGACGTGGAGCCCGGACTGCCGCTCGGGATCTTCGGCTCCCCCCCGTGGGCGGCCACGGTGGTGCCCCTCCCCGAGCACTGGGCTCTGATCTTCTACACGGACGGCATCATCGAAGGCATGGCGGCGGGCAGCACCCGCGCCCGGCTGGGCACCAACGGTTTGGTGCGG
>DATJST010000304.1:0-2182 GCA_035503975.1 Acidimicrobiales bacterium
CGGTGTGGCTGCCGTAGCGTCGGTGAAGTCGACCAGCGTGACCATGGAAGTCCCGTTCGGCAACCACCCCCAATAGCGGTGCCACCTTGCCCCCGCCGGGCGGCGAACCGTCCTGGAGTGAAGGGCGAACAGTCGTGGAGCTGCCTTAAAACGGGCAGCCGGCGCGCCGACCAGCAGGGAGATTAGAGCTGCCCCATGTAGCGGTAAAGGGCACTGCGCACGAGGATGTCGAGATCCTGCGGGGAAGCCAGCATCTCCCGGCCGTCCCAGATCTGCAGCTCGAGCGGGACAAGAGCCTTGCGCTGAAGGGCACGGAGCTCATTATCGCTGGAGGTGGAGTTGAGGATGTCGACGATGAGGTCGAACACGACGGTGCCCCAGCCCGAAAGAGGCCGCCGAGATTGGTTGAAGTCACGCACCCGCCGCAGCGCCCCCCGGTCACTGTGAGCCAGCAAGTTCAGGTAACCCCAAGCGGGGGCGGCCTCGCCTCGCTCTTGAAGAGCTATTAGCACGTCGCCCTGGATCAGGGCCTCAGCCAGTTGCACAACCGAGAAGTCCGACTTCTGTTGCTGATGGCTTGGGTTCACCCTCCCGCTCCTATCGTTCACAGTGGGGCTTGTAGTTGCCTTCAATTCCTTCAGCCCCACCGGCACTCGCTCCAAGCCGTGGCCGGGGCTGGCGCGTTTTGTCTACCGAAAAGGCTCCTAAACAATGGCACGCGCGAAAGGGCCAATGCACGCCTCCTCTGGAAGAAGCGATGGAGTCGCGCCCTCAGGTGCATTAAGCGCGCGCAGTGTGCTACTGCCCTGTTCTTTGCGGATCTTTGTGCCCAGTGGCCGAGGAATTTGTATCTGAGATCCGGGGCTTCAGGGGGGTTGTAGATGCGGCGTGCAGTGATGGGCAGTGATGGAGGGCGGACGCCAGGGCGCGGCGGCTTGCGTCATCGGGGCCATCCGGTCAATCCGACGGTCAAACAGCCGGGCGGGACAGAGCCGGCCGACCGTTTTTTGCCTTTCCAGGCCGTTCAGGGGCCGGGCGACCGTACCTCAGTAAGTACGGCTTCGGGTTGGCATTCCGGGCCTCAGCGGGCAGGAGTGGCCGGGCCGGCGGCCACTTCCAGGGCCTCGAACAAACGAGCCGAGCAGTTCGTCATTTCAGGTACCGGGCAGCGTTCGAGCACAGCCCCGACCAGGCCCGCAAAAGCTGCCCCCGCCGGAGTAGTGGGGTCCAGAGCAGCCGGTTGACCGCGGTCGCCGCCCAGGGCGACCGCCGGCTCGAGCGGGATGCTGGCCAGCAGGGGAGCACCGATCTCGTCGGCCAGACGTTGGCCGCCACCGCGGCCGAAGACCTCATAGCGCTCGCCGTGAGCGCAGTTGAAAGCGCTCATGTTCTCGACCACTCCGATAATGCGCAGGTAACTCTTCCGGGCCATGCTGGCCGCCCGGGCGGCCACCTTCTGCGCCGCTTGGGCCGGCGTTGTGACGACCAGGACCTCGGCGCTCGGCAGCATACGGGCCAGGCCCATCTGGATGTCACCCGTCCCCGGGGGCATGTCGACGACCAGGTAGTCGATGTCACCCCAGGCGACCTCTTCCAGGAAATGCTGGACGGCCCGGTTGAGCATGAGCCCTCGCCACATGACGGCCTCGTCCTCGCCCGACAGGAAACCCATCGAAACCACCCTGACCTCGCCCTCGCCCACCGGTTGGACCAGAGGCTGGATGAGCTTGCGGGCCGGGTCGTCCGGGTCTCGGGCCGCTTCGAGCTGGCCGCTCACGCCGAGCATGCGCGGCACCGAGAAGCCGGCGATGTCGGCGTCGAGCACGCCGACCGTGAACCCCTTGGCCGCAAGGCCGGCGGCCAGGTTGACGGAGATGGAGGACTTGCCGACGCCACCTTTGCCCGACGAGACCGCCACCACGCGCGCTCTCGCGGGGACGGTGGTCCTCGGTCCCTGCTCACGAGCCTTCCACCGTGCACGGGCCATGAGAGCCGCCTTTTGCTCGCGGCTCATTTCGCTCGTCTCCACGACCACCGAGGACACCCCGTCAAGAGCGCCCACCCTGCCCATGACCTCCGCCTGGATCTGCCCCCTCAGTGGGCACGAAGGGGTGGTGAGCGCTACGCGGACGAGGACGACGCCGTCCGGCCCCAGCTCGACCTTGTCCACCATCTTGAGCTC
>DATJST010000305.1:0-4347 GCA_035503975.1 Acidimicrobiales bacterium
GGCTGGTGCTCACCACGGGCAACAAGAGCGAGCTGGCGGTCGGCTACTCGACCCTTTATGGCGACACCGCCGGTGGCTTCGCAGTGATCAAGGACGTGCCGAAGACCCTTGTTTACCGGCTTTGTCGTTGGCGCAACAGCCAAGGGGAGGTGGTGCCGCAGCGAGTGCTGGACAAACCGCCCAGCGCTGAACTGAGAGAGGGCCAGCTCGACACCGACAGCCTGCCTCCCTACGACGAGCTCGACCCGGTACTAGAGGCCTACGTAGAAGGCGACTTGACGGCGGCGGAGCTGGTCGAGCAGGGCTTCGACAGCGAGCTGGTCTCCCGGGTGGTGCACCTGGTCGACCTGGCTGAGTACAAGCGGCGCCAGAGCCCACTCGGCGTGCGGGTGACGCCTAAAGCATTCGGGCGGGACCGACGCATGCCGATCACCAACGGCTACCGCTGAGCCGGCGGCGAGCTGCAGTGAGCCTCCCCAGCTGTCAGGCCCGGGCCGCGCTGCCCCTCGTCGAAGCTGCCCGCCGGGCTGGTGCTGCGGCGTGGCTGGAGGCGCGCCTGTACGAAGTGGTCGGCGCCTGGACGGGCACGACCAATGACCCACAGCTCAAGGTCTGGTTCGAGATAGCGAGCCAGCACCACGCCTGGCGCGCCGAGCTCTGGCGGGCGCGGTTACCGGCCCGGCTGGTCCCCAACTACCCCCCGGGAGATGATGGCACCAGTGGCCGCGCCCCTGCCTCCGACCCGCTCGCGGCCGGGCGAGGTACCGGGCACGGAGGCGCCAACATGGTGCGGCCGCCCTCGGACCGGGATGAAGTTGCTCTTAGCCTGCTGGCAGGTCTGAGCGGTGACGCCGTGCGGTTGGCCGTCTACGGCCGGGTCGTGCAGCCGCGGGTCATCGCCCTGTACCGGCAGTGGTGGGCGGCCTGCTCGCCCGCTTCGGACGGGCCGATAGCCCGCGCACTGCGCATGGCGATCACGGACGCCGCCGAGGACTGGCAGTCGGGGACAGAGCTCCTGGGCGAGTTGCTTGCCGGGCCCGGTGGCGAAGAGCTCCTGGCGCGGGCGGCCCACGCGTCCGTCCAGGTCGAGCTCGCCATTTTGGCCGCGGGCTGGGGGACCGATTGGGGGCTCGGTGCGTGAGCAACCGGGCAGCCCGACGGCACCCGGCGCCGTGACCGCCGACGACGAAGCGCGCCGGCTGGACCAGGCCACCGCGGACAACTTGCAGCAACTGGCCGAACGGTACTTCTGGCTATTTGAAGACAGCCCGGTTGCCAAGTACGTCTGTGACACCGACGGCCTGGTTATGGAAGTAAATTCGGCGCTCTGCCAGTTGCTCGGGGTCCCGCCTGAGCAGCTGGTCGGGCGCACGCTGGCCAGTTTTGCGCTCGACCCGCCCGTGCCCGAGGGGGCACTGGCAGCCTTTTTGGACGGCCGCACGCGGACCTACTCCAACGTGCGCCGCTACCGGAGGGCCGACGGCCACGCGTTGCGGGCCTTGGTCACCCTCGGCGCCATACGCGACAGCAATGGCCGCGCGAGGACCATTTTCGGCGAGGTCGAGGATCTCACCGCCCAGGACATGGCCACGAGCGAGCTCGACCGCCAGCGCGGCCGTCTCGAACTGGCTATCGAGGCATCCGGCATCAGCGTGTGGGAGCTCGACGTGCCCTCGGGCAGGGTCACCCTGCAGGAACGTCCCACGGGTGCCGCAGGCTTCCGCGAACAGAGCATGACTTACGGGGACTTCGTGCGCGGCTTCGACGCCGGCGACCGGGCCCGCTTGCCGACCATCAAGGCGCTCCGCTCCCGAGCCTGTGTCGATCTCGACCTGGAACTGCGTACGAGCCCGCTGCGAGGGCCGGTGCGCTGGGTCCACCTCAGGGGCCGCGCCACCCTGGGAGAGGAGGGCTCGGTGGTCCGGGTCGCGGGCACCACCGCCGATGTGACCGAACCCCGGGCTCAGCGAGCCGAGTTGGCCGCGCAGCGCGACCGCCTCGAGCTGGCCTTGGAGACGGCCAGCATGATGGCCTGGGAGCTGGTCCTTGGTCCGGAACCTTTTTTCCGGGCCGTCCGCCCGGACATCTTGGGCCTGTGCCTGCCTGAACGCGTTCCGGTCGCGGGCGATGGCGCCAGTGGGGTGGCCGCCTGCCCGGTCTTTGGTGAACGGGTGCTACCTGCGGACCGGGAAGTTGTCAACCTGGCCGTACGGGACAACCTGTCCTCACCCGACGGCGCTATTGACCTCGAATACCGCTGGCGCGACGACGGCGATGCCAACCGCTGGCTCCACACCCGTGCCCGGGCCGAAGCCGACCCCACCGGTCAAGTGGTCCGCGTGACGGGTACCACGGCCGACCTGACCGCAGCGCGGCGCGAGGTCTCCGCCCGCCTCCGGGCCGAACGGATCCTCTCGCGCACCCTCGAGGCGTCCCAGGATGCCTTCATCGGACTGGACGACCAGGGTCGCGTGACCGATTGGAACCCGGCTGCCGAGGTGCTCTTCGGCTGGTTCCGCGACGAGATGATGGGGAGCCGTTTGGTCGAGCGCATCTGTCCCGACCCAGGCTCCCTATTGGAACTGCTCACGCCGGCGGTGCTGCCTTTGGCCACCACGAGCGCCGGGACGGAGGGCCAAAGGGCGCATCGCGAATTGGAGGGCGTGACCCGGGACGGGCGCCGGTTCCCCGCCGAGGTGGCGGTGGTGCAGGTCGAAGACGACGACGGCGTGCCCTTTTTCCGCCTGTTCGTGCGCGACCTTTCTGAACGCAAGGCTTACGAGAGCCAACTCGTCCGCAATGCGCTCTTCGACCCGCTCACAGGACTGCCCAACCGTGCCCTGCTGCTCGACCGTCTCAATGGTGCATTACGGCGTCTCAGCCGGGTCGCTGGGCTCGTCGCGGTGCTGTTCATCGACGTGGACCGCTTCAAGCGGATAAACGACAGCATCAGCCACCGCGCCGGGGATGAGTTCTTGGTCCAGCTCGGCCAGCGCATCCGCTCCGTGCTGAGGCCGGCGGACACCGTGGCCCGGTTCGGCGCCGACGAGTTCGTCGTGCTGTGCGAGGCGCTCGAGAGCGAGCGCGAGGCGATGGCGCTGGCGGCGCGTGTCGAAGGTCTCTTCTCCACGCCGTTCGTGCTCGGCGGGGCGGGCGGCCGCGAGATATATGTGTCAGCCGCCGTCGGGATCGCACTTTCCAGGGAGGCGTCTACCAGCTCCGAGGCCCTCGTGCGCGACGCGGGCACAGCTATGCACCGGGCCAAGGAGCACGGCGGCGGCCACGCCGAGGTCTTCGATGCCGAGATCAGGCGGCGGTCGATCGCGCACTTCGAGACCGAGTCGGCTCTCCGCCGCGCCTTGGAGAGGGGCGAGTTGAGCCTCTACTACCAGCCCGTCGTGGACCTTACCGGCCGGCTCGACAAGGTCGAAGCGCTCGTGCGCTGGCCCCATCCCGGAGGAAGGGTGGGCCTGCCCGCCGAGTTTGTCCCGTTGGCCGAGGAGACGGGCCTTATCGTGCCGCTCGGCGAGACGGTGTTGCAGATGGCCTGCCGCCAGCTGAGCGCATGGCGCCGGGACTACCCCGAGCTCTCCAACCTCGGCGTCTCGGTCAACGTCTCGAGCACCCAGCTGCGCACCCGGGATGCGGTCGAGCGAATGGCCGCCATCATCGCCGCCGCCAACCTGCCTCCCGGAGCGCTCATCTTGGAGATCACCGAGAGCGTCCTCATGGACGAGCGCACGGACGCCGGCAGCAAGCTCGCCACACTGCGGGCATTGGGCGTGAGCTTGGCTGTTGACGACTTCGGCACCGGGTACTCGTCGCTGCTCTACCTGCGGCGGTTCCCGCTCGACATGCTCAAGATCGACCGAAGCTTCGTCGCCGGCCTGGTCGACAACCCCGAAGACGCGACGATCGTCGATGCCGTGGTACGCCTGGGCCACTCCTTTGGCCTCCAGACCGTCGCCGAGGGTGTGGAGACGGCCGAACAGCTGCGCCTGCTGCGCAGCCTCGGCTGCGACCTCGGCCAAGGCCACTTCTGGGGCCGCCCCCTTCCCCCTGAGGACCTGTTGTCGCTGCTCTTGGAGCCAGACGCAGTTGGGGGGCAGGCACAGCTGGGTGCCTGACCACGCCGCGGCGGCCGCCGCGGCCGCGATGGCGAAAGAGGCCTGCCTCTCGGACTGTGCGCCTACCTAGCGCAAGCCGCCCGTTGCCCGCTACCGTGTGGGCATGGCTAAAAAGTTGATCATCCTCGCTGTCATCGTCGCCATCGGCTTCTTCGCCGCGAAAAAGCTGCGCGCCGCCTAAAATCCGACTTCGGCCCTACCGCTGGCCATTGCCAGCCAC
>DATJST010000306.1:0-5368 GCA_035503975.1 Acidimicrobiales bacterium
AGCTCGAGCGGCACGAGGACGCGTTGTTGTACGCGCGCAAGCATCTGGGGGTCGTCATTGACGAGTTCAAGTAGTTCGGTCGCCAACGTTCGTTGTGCGTTCCTCCAAGTCTCCTCAGACAAATCAGCGACAGCCATGGACGAGTTTGCCCGCCTGGGAGCCCGTCGGGTCTGATGGAGGCTCCTTAGATCGCCGTGGGCAATCATGTTGAGGTACGCCCACCCTGGCACGGCGTCTCCGTGGTTTTGCAAGATACGCGCATAACTGCCTGATAAGAACGCTTCCGCGTCGGCAACCAGGCGGGCGCCTTCTACTAAGAGTCGTCGCCTATCGTCTTGTCGGCGTCTAAACCACCGCACGGTCAACCTCCCTTCTTCTCATGGGAAACATCGTTACCGTTAGGAGGTGATTATCGGAGCAGTACGTCGCGTCAAGCGCCTCAAGCCGCCGAATAAGGCCGAACGGTGTCTCCTGAGGGACACTGAGGCCCGGCTCACGCCGCCCGACCTCTCCTAAAGGGCCTTCGTGGCCAGACATCCACTACCTCGCATAGGGGGACGAAGACATCATGGCCGTGGTCGACTAGCCAAAGGCTGCCAGCGGGGCCAGCTCCAACCGATACGAGCTGGCAGTCATCGAGACAAGACCCGTCGACCACGGCCACGCAGACGCACTGTCCTTCTAAAGACCGCAGTTCGCTTAGAACCTGCGCCATTTCTCCTCCTTTTTTTTGATGATCGCACAGTCAGGAACGTTTGACATCGAAGCCAACCGCAAATCCACGGGAGGGCCAGGCGCTACGACGCATGGAGGCCAGCCGGTACCCGGCTCTTTGGCCAGCTGGAATAGCTCCTATTCCGAGGCTTTTGGACGTAGGGCCAGCCAGGTTGCCACGAATGCTCCGTTTGGAGCACAGGCGCCATCGAGCCGGCACGCGGTTCTCCCGCACCAGCTCACCCACGTCTTTCACCCCGGCGGTGTGCGGCAAAGCGGTTAGGCGCTGCGGAGGAAGGAAGGCGAGATCTGACTGCTCGTAGGCTAACTGTATGCGGCGACCGGGAACTTTCTAGAGACAACCTATGGAATCTACGTACTGGCCGTCAGTTCGTCAGCGTGAGTAGCAGGCTCAAAATGATGGCGCCGAGACCTTCGGTGCAGATAACCGTTATGGTTGGCTTCGCCTAGTCGTGGCAGTCGTCGCGGGGATGCCGATGGGGCGATCTGTACTTGGTTGATTCGCGCCGGCACGCGACAAGGTCGGGTCCAGGGATGCTTCGGTGGTTTGGCTCAGATCGCCCTCCCCAGTCTGGTCCCTGGGAGAATGGGGAAGGGTGATCGTCACCGTGGTGCCAGCGCCGGGTGGGCTGTCCAGGGACAGGCGTCCACCAGCTGCCTCCACTCTGTCGGCGATCCCGACCAGCCCGGTCCCTCCGCCGAGCTTGGCACCGCCCTTTCCGTCGTCACGCACTATTACTCGCAGTGTGGTGTTGTCAGCTTCTGCGGCGACCTCGATGACAGTGGCGTCGGCATGTTTGGCTGCGTTGGTCAGCGTCTCGGCTACGCAGTAGTAGGCCGCGAACTCGACCTGTTCGGGGAGCCGTCGTTCGATCTTCACGTCGAGACGGACGGGTACTATTGAGCGCCCGGCGAGCGTCTTCAGTGCCGCAGCGAGGCCGTCGCGCTCAAGGCCGGCGGGGTGGATCCCTCGGGCGATCTCCCGGATTTCGTCGAGGATGGCCGTTACTCGGGCAATGAAGTCGTCGAACTTGTCAGCGAGGTCGCCGGGTGGCAATTCTGCCTGCGCAGCGCGCAGCCTAAGTGCCAGGGACACGACCTGCTGCTGGGCGCCGTCGTGAAGGTCACGCTCGATGCGCTGGCGAGCGGCGTCGGCGGCGGCGACAATCCGTGCCCGCGACGCGGTCAACTGGTCATGCCCCTCCGCGTTGGCGATCGCCGTGGCGATCAGCTCGGTGAAGGCGGCGAGGCGCCCCTCGGTCCCGGGTAGCAGCGACGCCTCGGCGGACGATGCGACCGCCATCACGCCCCAAAGGCTGCCCTCCACCACGACAGGCGCGCCGGTGCCGTAGCTGATCGGGAGCAACTCGCCGCCCCAGTCGTGGAGCGGCCAGTCGGAGCCTTGTACTCGCGCCGGCTGGCCGGTTTTGTAAACCAGAGTCGCAATGTTGTGGCCCCCTAACGGTCTGGGGTCATCGAGTGGGAGTGGCTCGCCGGCGGCGAACGCCGCAACGGACGCCGCAGCCGGGCCCGGCAGGTAGCGCCTCAGCCAGGTGACGTCTGTGCCCAGGAGGCGCCCGACCTCGTCGGTAGCGGCCGCGAACACCTCCGACGGCCGCGCCCCGCTGGCCACGAGGGTCGCCACCCGCCTCAGCGCCGCCTGCTCGTCAGCGACCCGGCGGTACTCGGCTTCGCTCGCACGCAGGCTCTCCTCAGTTCGCACGCGCGCCGACGTCTCGTGGCGCAACTCGGTGTAGGCCCGCACCATGACGAGGACCACCGCAGCCGCCGCGAGTGCGGTCGCCGCGTGGTCGACCCGCCTCACCGTGCCCGCGAGCAGCACCGCGGTCGCCGCACCACACGCCCCCGCAGGTAGCCAAACGACCGTCCCCCTACGGGTCGCCAGCGGGTCGGGCACGCCCGGGTCAGCCCACATCGATGCCGCGATAAGCAGCGTCGCCGCCGGCCATTGGATCTCGGTCAAGATGCGGACCGGGTCTGGGAAGCCCAGCGCAGCGCCGAGCGCAGACCCCAAGGCCAGCAATGCGAATGCCGCCGTCAGCGCCAGCCACGCTGCGCGCGACCGCTCACTGGCGACGGTGGCGGCACCGACCACGATCAGCACGAGGATGACAAAGCCGATCGGATAGGCGAGCTGAAATGCCGAACCCAACGTCGACTCTCCCACCTGACGGGGGATGTGTGCAAGGACGAAGGCGGCGCATACTGCGCCGGCACCCAGGGCGGCGATGCCACCGTCGAGCAACTCGCGCGGGCTTAGGCGCTCGCGGTCTTCGCGCGCCATCAGCCCGATGCCCACGAAGCAGAGCACGATGAAGCCGAGGCCGAAGAAGTCGGCGGCCGTCGGCGGTGGCGGCGGTGGGCCATGGAGCGAATAAAGGGTCAGGACCGTGTTGCCGATCGCCGTGAAGATCAGGGCCAAGCCGAACACGAGGGGCACATATGACCGTGGGCGCCGACGCAGCCCGCCGATCAGGCAAATGACAGCGGCCGCCAGACGGAAGGCCGTGCCCACCCAGCTGTTGACCCACCCCGACTGTAGAGATTGGGGTGCGCGCATGATCAGCCACGCCAGGTAGATGGCCACCAAGCCACCCATGACCCCGAACACGACCACGCCGGGGCGAGCTCGTGATCGTTCAGGCAATAACGAACTCCCTCTGAGGGCGTCGTCGAAGCTGTCGCTCGCTTGCCGTCTTGGCGCCCTTCTCCCACCTTTTTGGAAGTCTTCTGACTTTTTCATGGGTGACATCAAGGTGGGCTCCAACGCCGTTCCACCGACAAGCACTCACTATGCGACGACGAGCGTCCGACTTCGCGCCCTCGAGGAGGACTGGGTGCAACCACCCAAAAAGGTCGTTGCGTATGTCCACTCCACCTCCCCAATGATGCACCGGGGCATGCGATCGACGATAGCGGACAGCTCGACCGCTCGTGCACTGGAGGGGGCTTTTCTGGTGAACGTCGATACGACTTGGTCAGTTCATCTAATGCTGGCTCCGGACACGGACAGGGACGGGCGTTGTGGCAATTCTTCGGGCGCCGCCTGGCAGGAGCACGCCACCCGGCCGGAGCACGATGTGTGGCGTCAGGTGGCTACCCTCGCCGTCCTCTTTCCCATGCTCCCTGACGGGCACAGTAGTCGTCGCCGTCGCCGGCTATGGCCATCCGCAGGGGCTCGTGACCGCCGACACTGACGTGTCGTTCTCAGTCTGGGCGCGCCTTGAAACTCCTCAGGTGTCGGTACAGAGGCTCGCCTGAAAATTCATGGGGTAACGGGCTCACCCTTCGCAAACCGCCGAAAACTTTACGTGATCGCGGGAATCCACCTGCTGACGGGGGGGCGATACTTATAACCATGGATTGATTGCGGCATGCATAGCGGTTGCTGCCCGACGACCGTTTAACTGACGAAGTTGGACAGTGTTCTGGGCAAAGACGGCGCGGAGCCTCTGACGAACCTGTCCGGCCGGTTAAGGCTGAAGAGCACACAGCTGCCGAGCCATATACAGAGGTATTAATGAACGAGCCAGACAAAATCCTCGAGCACGAGGTCGCCGAAGAACTCGGCTGGGCGAGCACTCTGGCCGTGGCCAAACAGCTCGGCGTGTCAACCAAGATCCTGACGGGCGACAGCGTTGGGGTGGCCGGCTATATCGGCGGGCAGCTGGGCTTGCTGGCTGAGGACACCGGTCCTTTCGGGCGACCAGCTGGCTAAATTGTCAGAAGTCGATTTGGCCAAGGCGGCAAGACGCTCCAACGTGTTCGCCCGGGTCTCACCCGACCAGAAGTACCAGCTCATCGGCGCGCTCAAGCACTCCGACGTGGTCGGTTACGAAGAAGACGGGATAAACGACGCCCCGTCGCTGAAGTTCACTGACGTAGGGATCGCGGTCGAGTCGGCCACTGACGTCGCCAAGGCCAACGCCGATATCATCCTGCTCGACGGGAAATTGGATAGTGATCGTCAGCGGTATCCGGGACGGCAGGGAGATTTTCGCCAACATAAACAAGTACGTCGTGTACACACCATGGTCGGCAATTTCGGCATTGTGGTCCTAGCCATTCCCTACATTCCTTCACTGTCCCGTCTTTTCTCCTTCAAGGCGCCTTCCGCTGGAGAGGTCGGGGTCGTGCTCTCGTGCTCAGCCGTGTACATCGTCGTCCTCGACTTCGTGAAAGTGGCGTACTTCAAGGTTGCAGGCGACCTGCGCCTGGTGCCGATGGGTTCGGCAGCACGGTACCATCGGCCAACACAAACGATGGATCGTCACCGTCAACCGGCCCGACAGCCCCGATCGGAAAGACCGAGGTCAGGAACCCCGGCAGTGGAGACTTCCCCATGACCGAGGATGGAGGCACGCTTTTCGAGCAGGACAGGCGTCGCAACGAGATCGCCAGCGCCTTGAGGCCATGGTCGTGGGGCGCCGGCCAGGACGGGCGTCACCTCGTCATTCCCTGGGGCCACACACGTCGATATGCAAGATTGCAGGTACCTTCAATGCCGCCACGCGTCTTCTGATGTAATGCTCAAAGCCATGGCTTTGCGGTGCCTCATCGTCGATGACAACTCCGATTTCTTGGAGACCGCCCGCCAACTCCTCCAGAGGGG
>DATJST010000307.1:0-3806 GCA_035503975.1 Acidimicrobiales bacterium
GTCGGTTCTCGGTCAGGAGCCCTTCGAGGAGAACGGCGTGACCGAGAACATTGGTTGCGAACAGGTTGGTGACCCCGTCAGCGGTCAATTCCATCAAGGTCTTGTTGCCGATTACACCAGCGTTCATGACCAGCGCGTCGAGGGATCCGTCGATGGCCGCGAGGCCGGCGCGGACCGAACCAAGATTGGCGACGTCCATGAGAATGATGCCGAAGATGTGTCGGCCGGTGACGCCTTCGAGATCAGCCTTTGCCGTTGACGCTCGATCTTGGTTCCGACACGCCAGATAGATACGGCCGACCTCAGGGCGTAACGCCAGCTGCCGGGCCACGTCCTTGCCGATCCCGACGTTGGCGCCCGTGATGAGCACCGCCTTTCCTGAGGGTGTGCTCACGCTGTTTCCCTCTCACCTTATGTTGGCGAAGGGAGACCGTCGAGCAAGCTGAAGCGAACATCCATCGCGACACCTCGAACTTCGATCAGCTGTTGATATTCAGGCGAGTTGTACCACCTGAGGGCCGTCTCATGGTCCGGAAACTGCACGATGACCCCTGACGAGAGCATGGGAGGGCCATCAAGGATCTCCCAGTTACTGTTGGCGAGAACCTCGGCTCCGTACTCTTTTGCGGACTTTCCAGCGTTACCGGCGTATTTCTCACGATAGACATCTGGGTCCTTAACGGTGAATTCGACAATTACGTATGCGCTCATTTGGGTACTCCTCAGTTGTTGGTTGTGACCTGCGTTCTAGGTCTTTATTCTTAAACGTCGCCCCGACCGGCATCACGTCGCTACCCGGCCCCCGTCGACCGCAAGTGTGACGCCGTGGACGAAGCTGGCATAATCACTGGCCAGGAAGACGATCGCCGCAGCCAGTTCCTCGGGCTCAGCTACGCGACCCGCTGGTGCTAGTGCCGCGAGCTGGTTCACCATCTCGGCGGGTACTGCTTCCATCATCCGGGTGCGCGTCGGTCCGGGGGCAACGGCGTTGACCCGAACGCCACGAGCGCCGTACTCGGCGGCCCAGGCCTTCGTCAACAGTTCGAGAGCCGCTCGGCTGGCGCCATACAAAGCCATGCCGGCCTGCCCAAAGCTGGCCACCATCGTGGAGACGTTGACGACCGAACCCCAGCCGCGCTCGGCCATGGCTGGCGCCAGGGCCGCGACGAGGAAGAAAGGCACCTTGACGTTCAGTGCGAAACTCTCGTCGAACTCGGCTTCGGTGGCTGCGCTGCTTGGTCCGAGCACGGCGACACCAGCGTTGTTGATGAGGATGTCGACATGACCGTCACCTGCCTCAATGGCCCACTCGACCAGGTCCTGGGCCGATCCGAGGTCGCTCAAGGTAGTGAGCCGGGACGTTGCGCTACCGCCGCTGCCTTCGATCTCGGCGACCACGTCTTTGGCTCGTTGTTCATTGCGCCCGACTACCAGTACGTGAGCGCCCCGGGCGGCCAAGGCGATCGCCGTGGCCTGGCCGATACCGCTCGTCGAGCCCGTGACCAGCGCTGTCTTGCCTTTTAGGTCAGTCATGTGGGTCGTCCTCTCGCTCTGAAATGGGTTGTGCGACTCACTTTGACAGGTCCAGACTGGGTTGTCAAACCCAGAATTCCAGCTAACATTGGGAGCATGGTCAACGAGACGAGTGACCGGCCGAGGCTCACCCCCAAGGGAGCACGCACCCGGGCACGAATAGTGGAGGAGGCTGCCGCCCTGGTCCACGAGCGCGGGGTGGCGGCCACCACGTTGGAAGACGTCAAGGTGGCGGCGGAAGTCAGCGGCTCTCAGATGTACCACTACTTCCCCGACAAGAACGATCTCGTGCAGGCGGTCATCGACTACCACGCCGACGCCATCGTCAATCGTCAACGACACGCCCTCGGCAGCGCGAACGGAGTCGAAGCCTGGCGGAACATGGTGATCACCGCAGCGAAGCGCACCAAAGCAAAGGGGGGCTGCCAACTTGGCTCGCTCGTTGGTCAACTCGCCGAGAGTGACCCCGAGGCCCGAGCGCTCATCGCGGCAGGGTTCGATCAGTGGGCAGCCGCCATCGGCGATGGGCTCAGATCCCTTCTTGCCGACGGCAAACTGCGGTCCGACATCGACCCGGACGACCTCGCCACTACTCTGCTCGCCGCGCTCCAAGGAGGGCTTCTACTCGGTCAGGTACTTCGGAGTTCTCGCCCGATCGAAACTGCGGTCGATACCCTCCTCGCCCTTGCCATCCAGACTTGAGCCCACTCAACCAAGGCTTCGAGCCCGACGGGTAGCCCCGAGTACTGCCCGTGGTCCACGCGCCCAGGCAGCCCGCCTTGCGAGCTCCAAGCCAACATGGCTCGCGACCGAACAGACCCGTCATTCGGCCCGGCGGCAGGGATGACTTCGCGAGCGTGAAGCCCCAGCGAAGTGTCCGCCGTCGGCCGGCACGTGGCCGCACAGTCGCACCGCCTCGTGTTTGTGGCAACGTCGAGGTCCGTCCGATCGGCAGCGTGAGAACTTCGATCCTCGGAGGACCTCGACCCCTACCCCGCCACCGTCGCGCCCACCAGCCCTTACACCCTCAACTGCGGATAGCCGGCAAGGTGCGCATAACAACCACTCACGTCCTCAGCCCTAGCCCTCGACGAAGTTCCTGCTCAGAGGTCATATCGACGGTACCTGTCGCCTCAGGTTGAAGGCCAATTCAGCGTGCGCCGGAACAGAAACCACATATATATTGTCCAGACTAACGTCGGCGTTCTGTCTTGCCTCACGCGAAAGTGCCAATCCCCGTCGTGGTTTCCGATATCGCCGAATAAAGGCGCGGGTGGCGGGACGCTCGATAACGCGGGAAGGCGCTCCGGATTTCCTGTTCTGTATGTAGTTGCCTTGAGAGGACATGGCTCTGGCCTTGAGAGGACATGGCTGTGGCATCGCCGTAGGTGCGGCACGAATGGCTCGCGGACACAAAGATGGGACGGTGCGCACGATGAGGGTTCGCGATGCGGTGGTCAATGATGCCCCGGCCATGGGCGCCTGATGGTCGCGTCGTTCCTCGCGGCGTCCCGCGGACAGATGCCGGAGGCGGCGTTCCAGAAGCGAGTGGAGGAATGGACGCCCGAGGTCTCGGCACACGGATGGGCGCGCGCTCTCGCCCAACTCGCTGACGGCAACCCGGAGCGGGACGTCATCCTGGTGGCCGAGGTCGACGACGGCGATCTTCTCGGCCTCGCGTCGGGCGGTGCGGCAGAGCGTGAGGTGAATTTCCTTTGCCGGAAGAGTTGTCGGCTCTGCCTACACGTTAGCGTCGTACGCCGGTGCAATGGTACTTGCTGAACCACAAGAGCCGAGGTCAGCAGTCCAGCGGTTAATCGTCGCAAGGAGCGGTAGGACGCTTACTCGTCCCCCAGTTGGCCGCAAAGCGTGGTTCAGTTGGTCAAGGCGAGCACCGGATCTTCGGGACCGTCTACCCGATGATGCTAATGGATCACCGTAGGTCGCAGTCGTCCTATTTCCGCCTTCAGTTGTCATCTTCCGTGTCCTTCTCGACATTTCCGTGTTCCTCACTCACTCAGTCTGAAAAAAGGGCATAGAAACACACACTCAGATAACGGTTAGACCGACGAAAGTAATTGCCGGTTCCTAAACACAGAGCCCGCTGTCGGAGCAGCGTTGTATCGCCGCGCCGGGGTGATGGCGGACGGTTAGGGCGCCATGACGACGAAGGAGGGCCAGTTCATCCCAGTGTGCGGGCCAACGATGGTCCGGATCGGACTGGGCGCCCCCGACTTGGAAATCTGGGCCTTGGAGAACTCGACCGCAGTGGG
>DATJST010000308.1:0-25713 GCA_035503975.1 Acidimicrobiales bacterium
ATGAGCAGTCCAAGGACGCCCCAGCTGCGGATCCGGGGGTCGGGGGAGGCCGTCGCCTCGGCGTAGATCTGATAGAGGCGCTCATCGCCTGGCGCGCCGCCCGCCAGCGCGGCCAGGGCCGTCGCCTTCACCTGGTCGCTCGTCGCGCCGCGGTACACCGCCAGGAACCAGGGCAGGAGCTCGGGCCCCCACCGGAGCAGTTCGCCGAGGGCTTCAACGATCGGCCCTGCCAGTTCGGCGCGCGGGTTCGACGCCGCAACGTCCATGAGAGCCTGCCTGACCGTTCCCTCGGTGGCGGCATAGGGCAAGAGCACGCTGATGAGCAACCGGCTCAGATCCACGTCCTTTTCCGTCCCCAGGGCCTCCACCAACGTCGCGAGCGCTTGCGGGCTCGGGTCTGTGAACGCGCGCAGCGCCTGCACCGCCTCGGCTCGGCACTCGGCTCGAGGGTCGTGGCCGGCGACGTCCATCAGCGCCGCCAGCGCCGTGGCGTCGCGCCCCGAGCGGGTGGCGAGGCAGCGCACGGCCATGGCCCGCACGCCCGGGACCTCGTCGGACCTGGCGGCACGTGCGAGAGGTTCAACGAGCGCGAGCGCGCGGTCCAAGACGTAGTCCAGCACGCGCCGCTTGACGGCTTCGGGTTGGGCCGGGCTCAACCAGTCCGACAGCGTCTGCTCTGTGGCTGAGCCCGTTCGTAGTAAGCGGTCCACGACCAGGGCCCTGGTGGCGGCCCGGCAGCGGTCGGCCTCAGCCGCGAGAAATTGGGTCAACGGACCGTTTGGCCGGTGGACCTGGCACAGCGCCACCAGGATCCGTTCTCGGGCGGCGTCCGAGGGCTGGCCCGCGTACGCTTCGCGGAGCGCATCCACTGCCTGCGGGAAACCCACTACTAGGCGGTTGAGCGCGTTCACCGCCAGCGTGCGCAAGCGGGAACTGGCTAGGCCAGTAACCATAAGGTCGATGTAAGAGGCCACGTCCTGGAGCTGGCGTTGGTCGGCGTTTGCCACCCGCTGGACCATCTGCGCCTTCAAGTCCGGGTCAGCCTCGACGGAGGCCAGTTCCACCCAGCGGGCGAGAACGTCGGGATCCGCCAGGTAACGCCCTGCCATGGACAGCAGCGACCTTCTCGTCTCGAGGTCGGCTGCGGGCACCCCGGCGAGCAGGCCCAGCGCTTGGCTCGTGGTCGCCTGGCGCCGGTCCCGGATGCCCGCCAGTAGGTCGCTCACTGCCCGCCGCCCTCCCCGTCTGCACCAACGCCGTCGCTACCGCCCGCCTCTTCGCCCGCGGCGCCCTCTTCGCCCGCGGCGCCCTCTTCGCCCTCGGCGTCATCGGCGTCGTCGGCGTCGTCGGCGCCGGCGAGCACGGGGAGCCGCAGTCCCGAGCCCGCTGGTGACGCCAGGATGCCCGCCACCTGCCTGGCCTCGCCTGCGGGGAGGTCTTCGCTGAGCAGGCTGTCGAGGCAGGCTTGGCGGGAGCCGAGGTCGAACAATTCGTTGCCGATGACGGCCAGCATCACATCGTGGCGCCGGGCGACCCCTGGCCCGAGGTAAGCATCCAAGCAGGTTCGCAGGAGCTCCCGGTCCGTGTCGAACACCAGCACGTCCTCGAATGCGGACACGATGTCAGGGTGGGGGCCGATGGCCACGGCCAAAACTGAAGCGCAATCACGGCGAAAATCAGATGTGGGGTCGCCGACCTCGTGGCAGAAGGCGCCAACGAGCTCTGGGTGGGCCTTCACCGAGAGCGGGCGGAGGTGGTCGAACAGCACCTGGCGCAGTTCTGGCTGGTGTTCCGAAGCGAACAGGCCCGCGAGCGCCTCGACCGCGTCGCCTGGCTTTACGTAGCCGAGCACGGACTCGAGCAGCCGCCGGCGCTGACCGAGCACCCGCAACTGGGGTACGGACTGCAGGAGCAGGTCGCGCACGTCGGCGTCGCGGCCCGCCCAAGGCGCCAAGTCCTCGAGCACCAAAGCCAGCTCCTTGTCGCTGAAGGCACCCGGTGCTCGCGCGTAGGACCGGGCAAGCGCAGATCTCAAGGCGGCATCGCCGAAGCGCCCACGCAAAAGTGCGAGCACCTGCAGGCGAACTTTGGCCATGTCGTCGTAGTCGAGCCGGGCGGCAAGTACTCGCGCTTGTTCGTCCGAAAGGTCGGGTGCCTCCGCCTGCAGCCGGACGGCGCGGGCGCGCACAGATGGATCTGCGTCGCTCTCGCCCACCCGCATGAGCAGGGTGGCGGCTTCGGCGCTCCACCCTGTCAGGCGTGGTACGAGCTCGAGGGCGGCTGCACGCGCGATGGGGTCGGGGTCGTCCTGGAGGATGGCGGCCAAGGTGGGAAGGTGCTCCGACGTCAGCAGCCGAGCTTCGGCCAAGCGGCGCAGCACGCGAACGCGCAAGCTCCTGTCCACCTGCGGCTCGAGGTAGTCGGCAAGCTCGGAAAGCACCGCGTCGTCCCAGTGGGGGCAGGATTCGGCCACCGAGACGGCCAGTGCCTGGATCGCGACGGGGGAGCGGCGGGCCTGGTGGAGTGCCCGGCTGGCCACCTCACTAGTGACGCTCGGCAGCGAGGCGACACCTCGCATCACCGCCGCTGTCTCTTCGTCGCTCGGCGCTCGCGTGCCGGCGCCGAGCATGCTGATCAGCAACGGCGCCAGCTGGGGGTCCTGGTGGAGGCCCGCCGACAGTCGGTCCAAGATAACCGTGCGGGCTGCCCGTTCGCGTTCTTCGCCGAGCGCCGCGACCAAGGCGGAGTAGAGAGTGTGGACGTCGGCGAAGCGCGATGCGTCCAGGCTGCACAAGCTGGCCGCGAGGCGCCTCCGGGTGACCGGGTCGGTCACGCGAGGCAGCAGCTCCACGAGGGTGGCCAGGACCTCGGGTTGGTGGAGGTTTTGCAGGGCGAGCGCCAACATTTGGTCGCGGACAGCCTGCTCGCTGTACGTCCCGGTGAGAGCCTGGCGGACGAGTGACGGCAGCGGCTCAGCCGGGGCGGTGACGGCTCACTCCTTTATGACAGCATCGACCCGGTCGAGCCGGATGGCGCACCGACCATTTGCCAGGCTCAGTTCGACCAGGTTGCCGTCGAGCTTGGCCACAGTCCCGCGCAGCTGCCCGCTGGCGAAGTAGACCACGATCGTCGACCTCTCGGCCATGCTCTGCTCGAGCAAGTCGTGCAGAGGCCCCGGCGCGGCGACGTCGCTCATGCGTGCAACACCTTCCTCTCGGGCCGGGGAACCGACACGAAGTGTAGCCCGGCCTGGGTGTGCCAGGGCCGACAAGCAGCACACGACCGGTGCCAGTCCTGCCTGGGCGACCGCGTGGGCCCGCCGCCCTGCGCTAAGAACGGAGACTGATGGACCAGGAAAGGCTTACGGCACCGGGTACATCTGATCCTTATGCCTTGGCCGGGCAGGAGATGAGCCCCGAGGAGTGGTCGTACGAGCTGCTGGCCCGGCTGGCGTCACCTCTCAGCGAGCAAAATGCCTTAGCCCTTGGCGCCTGGGTGGATGCCGAGGCCGGTCACTGGGGCGACGGCTATGCGTTCAACCCGCTGAACGCCCGTTATGTCTTGCCCGGCACCGAGGGCTTTCCGGCCGCATCGGGCCCCCAGTGCTACGCCAGCTGGGAGGAAGGGCTGCGCGCCACGCTCGCCCAGCTGCGCGACCCGGTGTACATGCCTCTGCGAAGTGCCTTGGACCAAGGTGACGACGCGGTCGCCGTCATTGCTGCCATCACGGCCAGCCCCTGGGGTACGGACACTGCCAGGTTGGCGTCTGCTTGGGGGGCGGCCCAGCAGCGTGCCGCGGACAGCTCCGACCAAGGACCGGGAAGGGTCTCGGCCGTGGGCGCCGCCGCCGCCCTGGCGGCTTTCGGCTTCCAAGAGGCGAGCCGGGGCCCGGCGAAGGAGCCGTTGAACGTGGCGGCACCTCCCCAAGCAGACGGCAGCGCTCCCGGCGGAGGCGGCCCCGCGCCTCCGGCGCCCCCGGCCGCGGCGCCGGCCACCTGGGCGGATCTCGGGGGCGGCTACGTCGCCCCCCCGCCTGGAGGGCCCGACGAGGTTCGCTTTGACTTTTCACCACTCGACGGGCCCGGCGTGATGTCGGGCAACGACGACGGGATGTGGGAGGAGCGGCCTGGCGGTGGAGAGCAAGGAGACGCAGCCGCTGTCGATGGACAAGGTACCCCTGGGCCAGGTACCGGCGGGCCAGAGAACGGCGGGCCGGAGAACGGCGGGCCGGAGAACGGCGCGCCGGAGAACGGCCCGGACGCTGTGGCGGAGGACGACTTCGGTCGTTGACGCGTGCCCGTTGCGTTTCTCCGGGTACTACAGCGAAGTTGCGCAACCCCCCGATGCCAACCTTCGAGCACAGGGCCGGCAATTGGCGGCAAAAGGGCACGCCTATTTGCGCCCGGCGCGGCTGGGCGACGGGCCACTTGGGGTATGTTAACCGCCGAACGTGACAGTCCTGAACGACGGCAGTACCTCCACGGTGGTGCGGCTGGACAACGACACAAGGTCTGTGCCGACCGCTAGGCGGGCCGTCTTCGACGCGCTGAGCGCATCGTCGGCCGACGACCTGGCGGCACCGGCCGCCCAGGTCGTTACGGAGCTGGTGGCAAACGCCGTGTTCCATACTGCTGGGCCGATAGAGCTCCACCTCGACGTATCTCACGACCGCGTGCGGATCAGCGTCGTCGACAGCAGCCAGCTCCTGCCCGTGGTCCCAACCCACTCCACCACTTCGATGACGGGCCGAGGCCTCCTCCTGGTGACGAAGCTGGCTTCACGCTTTGGCTGTGAGCTGGTGGCCGGGGGCAAGGTGGTCTGGTCCGAGCTGTCGCGCGAGCCGCGACCCGAGCCGATCGACCTCAACGCGCTCATCCCCGCTTGGGCAGACGCTCCCGAGGAAGCCGCGCCGGCCGCGCCTCGTTATCGGGTCGAGCTCGGCGACGTACCCACCGACCTGCTCCTGGCGGCTAAGTACCACGTCGACAACCTCGTCCGCGAGTTCTGCCTGGCCGCCGCCGGTGCTGTCGCCGGCTCCACGGCATCGGTCCCGCCGCACCTGGTCCTGCTGATCGAAACTGTGGTGAGCCGCTTCTCTGAGGCCCGCCTCTCCATTAAGCGCCAGGCGCTCGAGGCGGCGCGGCGTGGTTCGTCGCACGTGCGCTTGGGCTTGGACCTGGGGCTCGAAGCGGCCGACGCCGGCGAGGCTTACCTCCACGCGCTGGACGAAGCCGACGCCTACTGCCGCGCAGCGCGCTTTCTCACCCTGGCGACGCCGCCTAGGCACCGAGTCTTCCGGCAGTGGTACGTCGGGGAGATCGTGCGCCAACTCAGGCGGAGCGCCCAAGGCTTGTCGCCGGAGCCGCCGCAACCGTTCGAGGAACGCCTGCTCCAAGAAATAGACAGCATGGCCGCGGCGCGGCGGGCGGCGGAGAGGGCCGCTCGCCTCTACCGTGTGGCTTCCAGGCTGACGGGTGCCGGCTCACCCGAGGAGGTGGCCGATGCCGTGCTGCGCGAGGGCGTCGTGGCTTTGGCCGCTAGCGGCGGAGGCTTGTTGTTACCCGCCGGTACGGACCGTCTCGCTGTGCCCGGCACGTTCGGTTACGACGAGGTCGTCGTCGAGAACCTTCGTTCCGAGTCCCCGGCGGCAGAGCTCCCGGCCGCTGCTGTGCTCCGGACCGGGGAGGCGGTGTGGCTGGAGAGCGGCGAGGACCGCGACACTCGCTTCCCGGACCTGATCGACTTCGAAAGAGGCACCGTCTCCTTATGTGCTGTACCCTTGCGCATTGGTCCGAAATTGCTGGGCGCCCTCAGGTTCAGCTTTACGGAGCCGCGCCTGTTCGATCCCGAGGAACGCAATTTTGTGATGGCATTGGCCGCTCAGGCGGCCCAAGCCCTTGCCCGCGCACAGCTTGACCGGGACCGTTCCGAGCTGGCGAGACGGCTACAGCAGACGCTGCTGCCACCGGGATTGCCTACGATCCCCGGGCTCGAACTGGCCGCGGCCTACCATCCGCTCGGCTACGGCATCGAGGCGGGCGGTGACTTCTACGACGTCTGGCCGTTGTCGGAGTCGGAATGGGCGTTCGCGCTCGGCGACGTATGCGGCACCGGTCCCGAGGCCGCCGGCCTAGCGGCGTTGGTGCGCTTTTCGTTGCGCGCCACCGCGCTGCCCGGTGTTGACCACGAGGCGCTGTTGCAGCGCCTGAACCAGGTGCTCATTGAGGCCCGAGACATCGGCGACGAGCGCTTTTGCACTGTCATCTTCGGGACCCTGAAGGCTTCGGGGTATGACCGCTACCTGCGGCTGGCCAGCGGCGGCCACCCGCCTCCGCTATGGCAGCGGGCAAATGGGGAAGTGCACACGTTGCCTACGGGCGGGTCGCTCCTCGGGGTGCTCCCGAGCGTCGACATTGTTGTCAATGACTTGGCTCTTGGCCCGGGTGAGCGTGTCGTGCTGTACACAGACGGCGTGACCGAAGCGCGGTCCGGCACCGCCATGTTCAGCTCCGCCATGTTCGGTCCCGAGGGCCTCGTGAGGGCCATTACCGGGGCCCCCCGGGGAGCGTGCGCCACGGCCAAGGTCATCGAGGAGGCGGTCCTCGAGCACAGCGGGGGCCGTTTGGGAGACGATATGGCGGTCCTCGTCCTCGAGGCATTGCCCGAGGGCTGAGTTATGCGGTTACGGGCCACCTGGCGGTGTATCTCGGGGGCGGGCCTGGCGTCGGGGGAGACATGGCAGTAGCGCAATGACCAACTGGCAAGAAAGGCGCCCCCCAAGCATGAACGATGATCTCTCCCTCTACGACACGTCCGGCCTGCGGCTGGGTAAGAAGGACGCCGTCCGGCCGGCCGGCTTGCGTGACCTGAGACAGTATGTCCCTGACGGCTTCCCGCCGCCACCCGCATCGTTCGGTGTGCTTAGGGACCTGCAGGCGGTGCCTTGGGGAATGGACGGCAACGACACCGTGGGCGATTGCACGATCGCCGGGGCTGACCACGTGATCGCCGCCGAGAACGCCTGGCTGGGGACCGAGGACCCGCGCCCCACCCTGCAGGTGCTCGAGGCCCAGTACCAGCAGCTCTCACCCGGCGATACCGGTTGTGTAATCGCCGAGGTGCTTCGCGACTGGCGGGCCGACGGCCTGTTCTCCATGCCCGGTGGCACCAACCGGATCGGGCTTTACGCCCCGTTCGATCACGCCGACCAGACCGAGTTCTGTCAGGTCGTGTCCTTCACCGGCATCGCTTACCTGGGTATCCAGTGCCCGCGCTCGGCCCAGCAGCAGTACGCCAAGCAGTGCCAGAGCGGTCAGCTGGTGCCATGGACAGTAGTGCCCCCTTCGCCTATCGAGGGTGGTCACTGCATTGTTGCGGTCGGCTACACCACCGCTGGCCTCTACTGCGTCACCTGGGGTGGGGTCGTGCTGGCGACCTGGGAGTTCATCGCTCGCTACTGCGACGAGGCGTGGGCGCTCATCAGCCAGGAGCTGGGTGAAAAGGGCGCCGACACCCTCGGCATCGACGTCGGGAACCTGGCCGCTGACCTCGACGCGCTAAGCGAGCACCCCGGGGCACTCGCCGTCCAGTCGCGCTGACGAGCTCGGCGAACGGCCACTTTCCCGCCGCCGCCGCTCGTTGACGGGGGCCGTGAGGCTGGGCACGGGGCTGGGTGGGCGCCCCTCCCACCGCCCCGTGCCCGCCACCTAGCCCAGCCGCTATCGTCGGGCTCTTGGCTCCCTCTGTCACCAGGGTCACAGTCGTGGGCAGCACGATGATCGACATGATCAGTTACGTGCCGCGCATGCCCGAACGAGGTGAGACCCTGCTTGGCAACCGCTTCGAGATCGGCTTTGGCGGTAAGGGCGCCAACCAGGCGGTGATGGCCCACCGCTTGGGGGCAAAGGTGCGCATGATCGGGTGTGTGGGCACCGACGGCTTCGGTGACGAGACAGTGGCCAACCTCCAAGCCGAGGGAATTGATACCGGGGGCGTCTACCGCTCGGACAAGCACACCGGGGTAGCGCCGATATGGGTAGAGCCAGACGGCACCAACCGCATTGCCATTTTCCCGGGTGCCAACCACGAGCTCGTGGCCGAGGAGGTCGCGAGTGCGACCGCGGCCGGGCTGCAACCAGGGGATGTGGTCGTCGGGCAGTTCGAGATCGAGCAGCACGTCACGCTGGCCGCCTTCCGGGCCGCCCGGGCGGCCGGTGCCACGACGGTACTGAACCCGGCGCCGGCTGCGCCCCCGCACACCGGGTTGCTCGACCTCGCCGACTGGCTCATCCCCAACGAGACCGAGTTCGCCGCTTTGATGGCTGCCGAGCTCGGCAAGGATGTGCGCACGGTCGCCGATGAAGACATCGAGGCGTTGGCCGCCCGAGTCGCGCCCCGCCTCCTAGTCACGCTCGGTGGCGCGGGGGCGGTCATGGCTTCCCGGCCCGGGATGCCTGGCGCCGCGGGCACGGGGCTTCTCCGGCTGCCAGCGCCGGCGACCGAGGTGGTCGACACTACGGGGGCGGGCGACGCATTTGTCGGAGCATTTGCCTATGGGCTGGGCCGGGGGCTCGAGCCCGCAACCGCAGCCGCTCTCGCCGTGAGGTGCGCGTCGTTTACGGTGAGCCGGCGAGGCACCCAGTTATCCTTCCCCTCCGGCGAGGACTGCGCCCGACTTCTCGACGGCCTCCCCTAGGACCTCGTCCCAGTAGCCGGCGCAAGGCGGCAGCGACCGCCGGCGCGAGCCGGCGCGCGGGGGCGTACATTGGGCCGGTGGCCCAGACCGCACCTGCTGTTGCTCCTACCGCCCCTGCTGCTGCTCCTACCGCCCCTGCTGCTGCTGCTGCGGCTGGTGTTGTCACTGGCCGCGGTCCTGCTGAGCCGCCCCGGTCCTCGGCGCGCGCCGAGCATGGCGCGCTCGCTGTGTTGGCGGACCTGGCCGCCTCCGAGGTCTCGCTGCGCCGCTTCCTGCACGGCTTGCCCGGTGTCGACCAGGTGGGCGCCGAGGCGCGGGCGGCGGCACTGGCCACGCGTTCGATCAAGACCGCATCCAAGCTCTGGGCCATCGACGCGGCCATTTCGATGATCGACCTGACCACACTCGAGGGCGCCGACACACCGGGCAAGGTGAGCTCGTTGTGCGGGAAGGCCCGGCGGCCCGACCCGGACGACGCCAGCGTGCCCGCCGTGGCTGCGGTGTGCGTCTACCCCGACCTCGTGCCTGTGGCCCGGGCCTGCCTGGCCGGCAGCGACGTCAAGGTGGCCTCCGTGGCTACCGCCTTCCCATCGGGCCGAGCGTCCCTGGCGGTCAAGCTGGCCGACGTGGCTGATGCCGTCTCAGCTGGGGCGGACGAGGTGGACATGGTGATCGACCGTGGCGCCTTCCTCGCAGGCCGGTACGGGTGCGTGCTCGAAGAGGTGCGGGCCGTCAAGCAGGCCTGTGGGCGGGCCCAGCTCAAGGTGATCCTGGAAACGGGTGAGCTGGCGACCTACGACAACGTGAGGCGCGCCGCGTGGCTGTCCATGATCGGGGGCGCCGATTTCATCAAGACCTCGACGGGCAAGGTGGCCCCCGCCTCGACGGTCCCCGTCGCCCTGGTCATGCTCGAGGCAGTTCGGGACTTCGCCGACATGTCTGGGCGGGCGGTCGGGGTGAAGGTGGCCGGCGGCATCCGCACGACCAAGGACGCCCTCCGCTACCTGGTCGTCGTCAATGAGGTGGCCGGCGATGAGTGGCTGGAGCCATCGTTGTTCCGCATCGGTGCTTCCAGCTTGCTCAACGACCTGCTGATGCAGCGTTCCAAGCAGAAGTACGGCGCCTATGCCGGTTCCCAGGACTTCAGCGTCGAGTGAGCTCGCCCCGCTTTCCCTACGCCCCGGCACCCGAATCGAGGGCGATCGTCAATCTCAGGCCCTCGTACGGGCTTTTCATTGCTGGCGAGTTCGTCGACCCTGTCGACGGGGGCCAGTTCAAGACCGAGAGCCCGTCTTCGCAGGAGGTGCTGGCCGAAGTCAGCAGTGCGGGGCCGGGTGACGTGGACCGGGCGGTAAAGGCTGCCCGGCACGCCTACGAAAATGTGTGGGGGCCCATGCCCGGCAGGGAGCGGGCCAAGTACCTGTTCCGCGTTGCCCGTGTCATCCAGGAGCGTTCACGGGAACTGGCGGTGCTCGAGAGCCTGGACAATGGCAAGCCGATCAAGGAGTCGCGCGACGTCGACGTGCCCTTGGCCGCCGCTCACTTTTTTTACCACGCCGGTTGGGCCGACAAGTTGGCCTACGCGGGCTACGGCCCCGACCCGCGCCCGCTGGGTGTCGCCGGACAAGTCATCCCGTGGAACTTCCCTCTCCTCATGGCGGCTTGGAAACTGGCGCCGGCACTTGCCGCCGGCAACACCTGCGTGCTGAAGCCGGCAGAGACCACGCCGCTTTCGGCACTGTTGCTGGCCGAGATCCTCCAGCAGGCGGAGCTGCCCCCCGGTGTAGTGAACATCGTTACCGGAGCGGGGCAAACTGGGGCCGCGGTGGTCAACCATCCCGGCATCGACAAGGTCGCCTTCACCGGGTCGACCGAGGTGGGCAAGTTGATCCAGCGCAGCCTGGCGGGCACCGGCAAGCGCCTGACACTCGAACTGGGGGGCAAGGCAGCCAACATTGTCTTCGACGACGCGCCCTTGTCCCAAGCGGTCGAGGGCATCGTGAACGGCATCTTTTTCAACCAGGGCCACGTTTGCTGCGCGGGGTCGCGCTTGCTGGTACAAGAACCCATCGCGGAGGGAGTGGTGGAGGCGCTGCAGCGGCGCTTGGGCACCCTGCGCCTAGGGGACCCGCTCGACAAGAACACAGACATCGGCGCCATAAACTCCCCCCAGCAACTCGCCAAGATCCGCGAGCTGGCGGCGGCGGGCGAGGCCGAAGGCGCCCAACGCTGGTCACCCGCATGCGCTTTGCCGGAACGCGGTTACTGGTTCCCGCCCACGCTGTTCACGGGGGTGGCACCCGCACAGCGCATTGCCCGCGAAGAGATCTTCGGGCCTGTGTTGTCTGTGCTCACCTTCCGGACCCCGGAAGAAGCTTTGGAAAAGGCTAACAATACGACCTACGGGCTTTCGGCCGGGGTGTGGACAGAAAAAGGGAGCCGCATCCTGTACATGGCCTCTCGGCTGAAGGCCGGCGTGGTGTGGGCCAATACTTTCAACCGCTTTGACCCGGCCAGCCCGTTCGGGGGTTACCGCGAGTCTGGTTTTGGCCGTGAAGGTGGGCGCCAGGGGCTGGCGGCCTATTTGCGGGGTGCGTTCGATGCCTGAAGGCCCCGGCCGCCTCGCGGTCCGTAAGACCTACAAGCTCTACATCGGTGGCGCCTTCCCGCGCTCAGAGTCGGGCCGCTCGTACGTGGTGGCTTCTTGTGGTGGCGCCGTGCTGGCAAATGTCGCACAGGCGTCGCGCAAGGACCTCCGCGATGCAGTAGTGGCGGCCCGCAAGGCGCAGCCCGGTTGGGCGGCCGCGACTGCTTACAACCGGGGCCAAGTCATCTACCGCGTGGCCGAGATGCTCGAGGGGCGCCATGCCCAGTTCGCCTATCTGCTCGAGGTGGCCGACGGCCTCGATCACAGGGCGGCGGCGCTGGTGGTGTCGGCGGCTGTGGACCGCCTGGTTTGGTACGCCGGGTGGGCCGACAAGTACGCCCAGGTGGCTGGCTCGGCCAACCCGGTGGCCGGACCGTATTTCGACTTCTCCGTACCCGAGCCGACGGGCGTCGTCGGCGTCCTCGCCCCGCAAGCATCGTCACTGCTCGGCCTGGTGAGCGTGCTCGCGCCCGTCATCACCACCGGCAACGCCGCAGTGGTCGTGGCGAGCGAGGCGCGGCCATTGCCGGCGCTGGAGCTCGCCGAGGTCCTGGGCACATCCGACGTCCCTGCAGGCGTGGTCAACATCCTGAGCGGGCGCACCGACGAGCTCGCCCCCGTGCTCGCTGCGCACCGCGACGTGGAGGCCATCGACCTGGCGGGTGCCAGTTCGCAAAGCACCGCCGACCTGGAGATGGCGGCGGCGGGCAACGTGAAGCGGGTGTTGCGGCCGGCGGCCGGCCCCGAACCGGACTGGACGGGCGAACCGGGGCCGGCGCGTATGCTCTTTTTCGTCGAGACCAAGACGGTCTGGCACCCCATCGGCGCCTAGCAGGAGGGTTGAAAAGTGGGCGTCCAGGTGGTCGACCACCCGCTGGCACAATCCTTGCTCGCCGCGCTGCGGGACCGTAGCACGCCCCCGCCCTTGTTCCGGCTGCTGGCCAAGCGCCTGGCCCTGGTCCTGTGCCTGGAAGCGACCCGCACGGTGCCCACCACGCCATTCGAGGTCGAGACGCCACTTGCGCCCGCTACGGGAGCCCGTCTCGCCCAGGGCCTTGTCGCCGTACCGGTACTGCGGGCGGGCTTGGGCATGCTCGAGGCTGTGACGGAGCTTTTCCCCGAGGTGACGGTCGGCTACGTGGGCCTCGAACGTGACCACGCCACCTTCGAGCCTTCGCTCTACTACTCGAAGCTGCCGCCACTCGAGGGCCGCGCCGTGCTCCTCCTCGACCCGATGCTCGCCACCGGGCACTCGGCCGCGGCGGCGTGCCGGTCGCTCGAGAAGGCGGCGGCGACACAGGTGACACTGCTGTCGGTGGTGGCCGCCCCCGAAGGTATCGCCTACTTGGAAAAGACCCACCCCGATGTGGGCATTGTCACCACCGCGATCGACCAGGGGCTCGACGCCCACGCCTACATCGTGCCCGGTCTCGGCGACTTCGGCGACCGCCTCTTCGGCACGGTTTGACCTTCATCTTGCCGAGTTTCTTGCACCTTGCCGACTTTCTGACACGAGCCACCTCCGGCGTGGGCAGCCGACCAGCAGAAATGCCGAGTTTCTGACCGCAGCCATTCTGCTTTGCCGACTTTCTGCCGTTTTTCGACATAAAGTCGGCAAAGCGGAAGGGTTGGGCTGCGCGTTGCTGGGACAATGCCGACTTTCTGACATTAACCTGGCTGTTGCTGAAGGACTGCTGCCTTCGGCGCCTACCTCAGCGGCCGAAGGCAACCGCTATCTCCGCGGCGAGGCGGACGTTGCCTCGCACCGCGGCCAGGTTGGCTTCGAGGGCGGCACCCCCCGTGGCCTCAACCAGGGCGGCTAACAGGTAGGGCGTGAGGCGCTGCCCCTTGATCCCTTCGGCCTCGGCGGCGGCCAGGGCGCGGGTTAGCGCCCGGTCGTGCACCTCCGGGCTCAGCTGTTCGGCTTCGGGAACCGGGTTGGCCACCAAGAGGGCCGAGGGCAGTCCCAGACCGTCCTGGGCGCGCATTATCTCGGCCACCTCTTCGGCCGTTTCCACCGACCAGTCGAGGGGCAGTCCCGAGCTGTGCAGGTAGAAGCCGGGAAAGGAACGGGTACGGTAACCCACCACGCTGATGCCGAGTGTCTCGAGCCGTTCCAGCGTGGCTGGGACATCGAGGATCGACTTCACCCCGGCCGAAACCACGGTCACTCGTGTGCTGCCGAGCACCTCCAGGTCGGCCGACTCGTCGAAGGACTCGGCAAAGTCCCGGTGGACCCCACCCAGGCCGCCGGTGGCGAACACCCTGAGCCCGGCGGCGGCGGCGAGCCAGGCGGTCGCCGAAACGGTGGTGGCCCCGCTCTCGCCCAGCGCCAGCGCCACGGGCAGGTCGCGCCGGCTCAGTTTGCGTACGGCAACGTCGGTTGCCACTCTCTCCAGCTGCTCCTCTCCCAATCCGATCCACGCCTCCCCGTCGACGACTGCGATCGTGGCGGGGCAGGCGCCGCCCGATCGCACCAGGGACTCCAATTCATGGGCCACGTCCAGGTTGCGGGGCCGGGGCAGGCCATGGGCGATGATCGTGGACTCCAGGGCCACGACCGGCATACCCTGGCGGCGAGCGTCGTCGACCTCCGCGTTGAACCTGAGCACCGGGGCCCAGCCCGGCGATTTTGCTGCGCTGCCGCCCGTGCCGCCCGTGCCGCCCGTGCCGCCCGTGCCGCCCGTGCCACTAGTCATGGCGAGCCCAACCGAGTGGCGACGTCAGCCCGCAGTGCCTCCAGCCGAGCAGCGGTCGCGGCGCGCATCGCGGGCAGCTCGGGCAAGGCGCACGGTCCCGCCGTTGCCTCGAGGTACGCCTTCAGCTTGGGCTCGGTCCCGCTCGGCCGCAGGGCGACGCGGCCGTGCCCACCCAGCTGCCAGATGAGCAGGTCAGCCGGCGGCAGTTCGCCGTCTCCAGCGGAAAGGTCGCGCACCTCCGTCACGCGCAGTCCCGCCAGGTGCTGAGGGGGGTGGGCCCGGCAATTGGCCATCAGCGCAGCCATGTCGCCTGCAGCGTTACCGCCGCGCAGGCGCATCGACCATTGCGCTGTGGCATGCACACCGAGCCTGGCGGCCAGCTCGTCCAGGCGGTCCAGGAGCGACCGTGCTTCCCTGGCGGCGCGCGCCGCCATGTCCGCCACGACGAGGGCGGCCGACATCCCGTCCTTGTCGGCTACGGCTGCGCAGACGGCGTAGCCGAGGGCCTCTTCATAGCCGAACAGCAAGCGGTGGCCGGGGCGCAGGCGTGCGGCTCGGGCGATCCATTTGAAGCCGGTGAGGGTGGCGGCATAAGCCACGCCCGTGGCCGCGGCCAGGGCGGAGAGCATCGAAGACGACACCACGGTGGTGGCCACCAAGCGGTCTGTGCCCTCGCTGTTGGCGATTAGGTGGTCAGCCAACAAGATGCCGAGCTCGTCCCCGCTCAAGACCCGGAAGCCGGTGGCGGGCAGCCGGCGCCCGCCGGGCTGGTCCGCGCGGTTGGCGGGTAGGGCGACCGCGAGCCGGTCGGCGTCGGGGTCGTTGACCAGCACGAGGTCCGCGTCGAGCCGCTCTCCTTCGGCTAGGGCCAAGTCCATGGCCCCGGGCTCCTCGGGGTTGGGGAAAGGGGCGGTAGGGAAGTCGGGGTCCGGGGCCGCCTGGCTCGGCACCAGCGACGGCCGGGGGAAACCGGCTTCCTCCAGCAAGCCCGGCAGCACGGCTGCGCCAACGCCGTGCAAGGGCGTGTACACGATGCGGAGGTCCCGCCGGCCGCGTCCCTCCGGTCGAGCCGGCCCCTCCCGCCGGCCGCGTGCCTCCCACTGGCCGCGTGCCTCCCACTGGCCGCGTCCTTCGTACTGGCCGCGTCCCTCCGGCCGCTCCTCGCCGACCAACTCCAGGACGGCTCGCCGGTAAGCAGTCAGCATTTCCTCTTCGTCGATGTCCGCCGGGCGAGCGTCCGCGAGCGCTGCTTCGGTTGGCACGAAGCCAACTGCCGAGGCCGCAGCTGCGGCGATGGCCTGGTCCTCGGGTGGGCCGACTTGAGCGCCGTCTTCCAGGTAGACCTTGTAGCCGTTGTCGGGTGCGGGGTTGTGGCTCGCGGTTACCATGACCCCGGCCGCCGCGCCCAGGTGGCGCACGGCGAAGGCCGTTATCGGCGTGGGCAGGGGCCGGGCGAACTTCCACACCCGCACCCCGAGAGCGGCGGCGACCCGGGCCGCGTCGTCAGCGAACAAGGCCGAGCCGTGCCGGGCGTCGTGGCCGACGACGAGCGACGGTGCAGGCCCTATGTTGGCGCGGCCCGCGAGCAGGTACCGCGCCAGCCCGGCAGTGGTGCGGCGGACCACCAAGCGGTTCATTCGCCCGGGGCCCGCCCCCAGCGGCGCCCGCAGCCCGGCTGTCCCGAACGACAGCGGGTGGTCGAAGCGGTCTACCAGCGCCGCCACGTCGCCCGAGGCCAACAGGCGCTCCAGTTCGGCCCGAGCTTCGGGGGACGGGTCGGCGGCCACCCAGGCTCGCACGGCCGCCTCGAGGTCCGCAGGCACGGCCGCCTCGAGGTCCGCAGGCACGGCCGCCCCCCGGTCCGCGGGCACGGCCGACGCTCCCGGCGCGGGAGCGGCCGTCACCGGGACGAGCAGCTCATGGCGAGGGGTAGGCGGGCAGCAGTTGGTGCGCGTACGCGTGGAGCGTGGCCTCTTGCTGGTCGTGCATCAAGTAAATGGCAAACTGGTCAACCCCGAGCTCAACCAGTTCGTCCAGCTTTTGGCGATGCGCCTCGACAGGGCCAAGGATGCAGAACCGATCGACCACGTCATCCGGCACGAACTCCGTCGACGGGTTGCCCGCCTTGCCGTGATGGCGGTAGTCATAGCCTTTTCGCCCGGCGATGTACGCCGTCAGTGCGGCGGGGACGGCACCAGCGTCAGCTCCGTAGCGCTCGACGATGTCGGCCACATGGTTACCTACCATGCCCCCGAACCAGCGCAGTTGGTTGCGCTGGTGGGCCACGTCTTCTCCGACATAGGCGGGCGCGGCTACGACGACCTTCAGTTCGTCGGGCGCCCGCCCGACCGCCTCGGCCGCGGCCCGCGCGACTCCGACCGCCCAGCCCACGATGAAAGGGTCGGCGATCTGCAGTATCAGCCCGTCGGCGACTTGGCCGGCCAGCTCCAGGGCGCGCGGGCCGTAGGCAGCCATGTACACCGGCAGGCGGCTCCTGTCGGCCCAAAGGATCGTTACCGAGGTGTCGCCGACGTGGGCCGGGCGTCCTTCGGCCAGGTCGCGGATGGCGGCGATGGCCCGGCCGAGCGTGGCCAGGCTGGCCGGTGGGCGCCCGATTACCCGCACGACCGAGTCCCCCCGGCCAATGCCGCATACCGTACGGTTGCCGAACATGTCGTTGAGGGTCGCGAACATGGAGGCCGTTACCGTCCAACTGCGCGACAGCGGGTTGGTCACCATCGGCCCGACCATGATCGACTTGGTCGTGGCCAGGATTTGCGAGTAGATCACGAACGGTTCCTGCCACAGCACCGGCGAGTCGAAGGTCCACACGTAGCCGAACCCAAGCGATTCCGCCACCTGCGCCAGTTCGACGACACGCCGGGCCGGTGGGTCGGTCTGCAGCACTACGCCAAAATCCATGCCCGCGCCCTCCTGTCCCAGGTCAAAGCAGGTACTGGTTGAGCCCGCGAGCCAGGTAGCGGCCGTGGCCCTTCTCGCCCACGTACTGCCGCCGGTCAATGATGACGCGCCCGCGTGATAGCACCGTCTCGACTTGACCGGTCATGGCCTTGCCTTCGAAGGCCGAGTAATCCACCGCCATATGGTGCGTGCTCGCCGACAGCGTGTGAGTGGCCTCGGGGTTATAAACCACGATGTCAGCGTCAGAGCCGGCGGCCACGATGCCCTTCTTCGGGTACAAGCCGAACATGCGGGCCGGCGTAGTGGAGTTCACCTCGACCCACCGCCCGAGCGTGATCTCGCCCGCCAGGACGCCCTGGTAGGTGAGGTCGACGCGGTGCTCGACCCCGGGGAGCCCGTTCGGGATCTTGGAGAAGTCTCCGAGGCCGAGCTCCTTCTGCTCCTTGAAGCAGAACGGGCAGTGGTCGGTTGCCACCACAGACAAGTCGTCGGTGCGCAGGCCGCGCCACAGGTTGGCCTGGTGCTCGGCGGCACGCAGCGGGGGCGTGCAGACGTACTTGGCGCCCTCGAAGCCTTCGCGCGCCATGTCGTCGGAGGAGAGGAACAGGTACTGCGGGCAGGTCTCGGCGAAGGCGTTCTGGCCCGTGTTGCGAGCCTCGGCCACCGCCTGCAGCGCCGGCGTGGTGGAAAGGTGGACGATGTAAAGGGGGACGCCGGTGACCTTGGCGAGCGCAATAGCCCGGTGAGTGGCTTCTCCCTCCAGCTCGTCGGGTCGCGTTAGGCCGTGGTACCTCGGCGCCGTGTGGCCCCGGGCGAGGGTTTGGGCGACGAGCACGTCGATGGCCAAGCCGTTCTCGGCGTGCATCATGATCGTGGCCCCCGACTCGCGGGCCTGCTGCATGGCGGTGAAGATCTCACCGTCGGTCGAGAAAAAGACCCCGGGATAGGCCATGAACAGCTTGAAGCTGGGCACACCCTCGCCCACCAGCAAGTCGATCTCCTTGCAGGTCTGGTCGTTCACGTCGGCGACGATCATGTGGAAGCCGTAGTCGATGGCGCAGTTACCCTCCGCCTTGGCCTGCCACGTGTCCAGCGCCGAGCGCAGCGTCTCGCCCTTGCGCTGCGCGGCGAAGTCGACGATGGTGGTCGTCCCGCCCCAGGCTGCCGCCCGCGTACCGGTTTCGAAGGTGTCCGACGAACGGGTGCCCCCGAAGGGCAGCTCCATGTGGGTATGGACGTCCACGCCCCCGGGGACCACCAGGCGGCCACTGGCGTCGATGACCTGCGCACCGCCACCGGCGAACGCGGACGCGAGCTCCGAACCCGGCGGGACCAGGGCCGCGATGCGTTCGCCATCGACCAGGACGTCCGCTTCCTGAGTGCCGGTCGGGTGGACCACCGTCCCCCCCGAGATCAACGTGCGCAAGGTGGCTCCTCCTTCACTTATCGCCAGGGGCGGGGAACGGCCGGTCAGGGCCCGACGAGGCTCACATAGGCCGCAGGGTTGCGGTCGCGATAAAAAGCCCAAGTCTGGCGGACCTGGACGAGCAGGTCCATGTCAAGGTCGCGGACCACAACGGCACTGTCGTTGTCCGGGGCCAGGTCTCCGACGAGCTGGCCTCGCGGGTCCACGAAGTAGGAGCTCCCGTAGAAGTCATCGTCGCCGAGCGGCTCCACGCCAACGCGGTTGATCGCGCCGACGTAGTACTCGTTGGCCACGGCCGCCGCCGGTTGCTCGAGGCGCCAAAGGTACTGGGACAGGCTGCGGCTGGTCGCCGACGGGTTGAACACTATGCGCGCCCCAGCCAGGCCGAGCGCCCGCCAGCCCTCGGGGAAGTGGCGGTCGTAACAGATGTAGGCACCGACCGGGCCGACTGCGGTCTGGAACACCGGGTAGCCCAGGTTGCCAGGCCGGAAGTAGTACTTTTCCCAGAAACCCTGTACCTGTGGGATGTGGGTTTTGCGGTACTTGCCGAGGTAAGTGCCGTCGGCGTCGACCACGAAAGCGGTGTTGTAGTAAACGCCGGGCTGTTCTTGCTCGAACACGGGCACCACGAGGACCATGCCCAGCTCTTTGGCCAGGCCCTGCATCATCTCGCAGGTCGGCCCGCCCGGGACGGCTTCGGTGAACGAGAAGTACTGCGAGTCCTGTACCTGGCAGAAGTACGGGCCGTAGAACAGCTCCTGGAAACACAACACCCGGGCGCCTTGGGCGGCAGCTTCCCGGGCCAGCCCGACCGCAGCCTCGATCATCGATCCCTTGTCACCGGTCCAGCGGCTCTGCACCAGGGCGGCGCGCACGGTTTCGGGCATCAGGCCTCCTCTTGCGCGGGACTTCGTTCTTGAGCGGGACCTGGAGCGGCAGCGGGAACTGCCAGGGCATCGCCGATGATGGAGAGTGCGTCAGCAGCTTGCTGGTGGCTGACGGACAGTGGCGGGGCGATGCGCAGCACGTTGCCGTAAAGGCCGCCCTTGCCAATGAGAAGGCCGCGCGCTCGGCATTCCTCCAGCACGCGGGCGGTGAGGAGGGGCGACGGAGCGCCGGTCAACGGGTCAACCAGCTCGACGCCGATCATCAGCCCCTTGCCGCGCACGTCCGCGACGCAGTCGAAATTGCCCGCCATACGGCGCAGCCCTTCGAGCAGGAGCCCGCCCACTGCCTGGGCATTTGCCTGTAGGTCATGGGCGAGCAGGTACTCCAGGTTGGCCAAGGCGGCGCTGGTGGCCAGCGGGTTGCCGCCGAAGGTTGAGATCGAGTTGACCCGTACCGAGTCGACCAGGTCGGGCCGGCCGGCCACCCCGGCGATAGCCATGCCGTTGCCGAGCCCTTTGGCGAAAGTGATCAGGTCAGGTTGCGCACCGTGGGCCTGGAAGCCCCAGAAGTGCTCACCCGTACGCCCCCACCCCGTCTGCACCTCGTCTGACACCCACAGGATGCCGTACTCGTCGAGGACCTGTTTCAGGGCGCCGAAAAAACCGTCCGGCGGCACTACGAAGCCGCCCACGCCCTGAATGGGCTCGGCGATGAGGCAGGCCACGTCGCCCGCGGTCGTCGTCTCCAGCACCTGGCGCAGGTCAGCCGCGGCGGCGGCATTGAACTCGTCGTCGGCCAGGCCCGCGAACGGTCCCTGCCGGCGGTCGCCGTTGTGGAGGTAGCTCACCTGGACCGGGCTCAGGCTGCTCGCCGACCAGGAGCGGTTGCCGGTCACCGACATGGCCGCGAACGAGCGGCCGTGGTAACTGTTGCGTAAAGCCAGCACCTGGTTGGAGCGCCTGGCCGCACAACAGAACAGCAGCGCCGCCTCATTGGCTTCGGTGCCCGAGCTGACAAAAAAGACCTTCGCTCCCGGGATTGTCGACAGTTCGGAAATCCGCTCGGCCAGTTCCACCATGGGCCGGATGAGGTAGAGAGTCGAGGTGTGCAGGATGCGGCCGGCCTGTTCCCGGATGGCTTCGACCACCTCGGGGACGGCGTGGCCGGTCATCGTCGTGAGGATGCCGCCGAAGAAATCCAGGTAGTCGCGGCCTTCGGCGTCGCTGACGACGCACCCTTTGCCGGAGACCAGCTCGAGGGGCTCCTGGTAGTAGAGCGAGACCCATTCGGGCAGCACCTTTCGGTGCCGCTCCGCCAAAGTTGGCGCCTCGCCTGTTCCGGTATTGCTCACGCGGGAATGCTAGCTCTCCGCCGTCTCTGCGGTAGCTGCCGGGCCCGCCGGGGCGCTCGACACGCGGAACGCGGACTCCGCCGCCAACACGTCGAAGCCAGGCTTTATGACTCCGTTGATGATCGCGAGGCGTTCGTCGAAGTCGAAGAAGGCGCTCTTCATGGCGTTGATGGAGAGCCAGCGCAGGTCGGGCCAGCCCCAGCCGAAGACTTCTGCACAGCGCGCCATTTCGCTGGACAGGGTGACCCCGCTCATGAGCCGGTTGTCGGTGTTGATCGTCGCCCGGAAACCCAGCCGGCGCAGCAGCTTGATGGGGTGGTCGGCGAGAGTGGCGACCGCGCTGGTGTGGACGTTGGACGTAGGGCAGAGCTCGAGTGCCACGCGGCAGTCGCGCACGTAGCTGGCGAGCCGCCCCAGGGCGACGCGCCCGTCGTCGTGGACGGTTATGTCGTCAACTATGCGGACCCCGTGGCCGAGCCGCTCCGCACCGCACCACTGCAGGGCCTGCCATATCGAGGGCAACCCGAAGGCTTCGCCGGCGTGGACCGTCGCATGGAAGCTCTCTCGCTGCACCAGGGTGAACGCCTCGAGGTGGAGCGTCGGCGGGTAGCCCACCTCGGGCCCCGCAACGTCGAAACCGCCCACTCCCGCATCCCGGTAACGCACAGCCAGCTCGGCGATCTCGAGCGAGCGGGCCGCCGTGCGCATGGCGGTGAACAACGCCCGTACCACGATGGGCCGCCCAGCCACCTTGGCTTCGGCCATACCGCTCGAAAAGCCCGCCAGTACAGCTTCGGCCACCGCCTCCAGCCGGAGCCCGGACTCGGTGTGCAGCTCGGGAGCGAAGCGGACTTCGGCATATACGACGCCGTCGGCCGCCAGGTCCTCCACGCACTCGCGGGCGACTCGCTCGAGTGCCGCGACGGTCTGCATGACCGCCACCGTGTGCTTGAAGCCTTCCAGGTAGCGAACGAGGTTGGGGCGCGGCGTCTCGGTCACGAACCAGCGGGCGAGCTCGTCGGGATCGCGCGCCGGCAGGGCCGAATAGCCCTGTTCATCGGCCAGCTCGATGATCGTGGACGGGCGCAATCCCCCGTCCAAGTGGTCATGCAGCAGCACCTTTGGGGCGCGGCGGACCTGCTCGAGGGTCAGTGGGGCATCCTGCACTTGGCGTACCCTAGCGCCGGGCGCCTCCCGGGCCCCAGCTCGGTCTCAGCCCACGCGTTCGAGGACGAGCGGCGCGGGCACGGCCGTCGGGGCGTCGCCCTCGGTCACCTCGAGCGCTCCGTGGAGGGCTTCCCGCGCCCGGCCGAGGCGGAGGGGCTCATCGGTGCGCAGCTCCATCACAGGCTGGCCCTTTTCGACGTAGTCTCCCGGCTTGGCCAGGCAGATCACGCCGGCGCTCGGGCTCACATCGTCCTCCTTGCGCGCTCGTCCTGCCCCCAGGCGCCACGCTGCCGTCCCGACGGCGCGGGCCTCCAGGCGCACCACCACGCCGGTGCGCGCTGCCGGGACCACCTCGGTGAGCCGGGGCCCGGGGAGCGGTGCGTCGGGGTCACCCCCCTGGGCCGCGACCATCGCCCTCCAGGTCGGCATCGCCGCGCCGGTCCCCAGGGCCAGCCGGGGGTCGCCCTCGAGGCCCGCCAGTTCCAGCATCACCTGGGCCAGGGCGACCGTCACCTCGACGAGGTCGGGCGGTCCGTGCCCCTCGAGAGCGGCGACCGCTTCGGCCACTTCCACGGCGTTGCCCACGGCCCGGCCGAGGGGCACGTCCATGGCCGTGAGCAGGGCGGAGACCTTGATACCGGCTCGGTGCCCGATACCCACCATGGCGTGCGCCAGCTCCACGGCCCGCTCCCGCCGGTCCATGAACGCTCCCGAGCCCACCTTCACGTCCAGGACCAGTGCAGAGGTACCCTCAGCGATCTTTTTGGACATGATCGACGAAGCGATCAGCGGGATGGACTCGACCGTCCCGGTGACGTCGCGGAGCGCATAGAGCTTGCGGTCCGCCGGGGCGAGCGCAGCGCCGGCGGCGCAAATGGCGCAGCCGACCGTCTCCAACTGGTCGAGCAGTTCGGACGTGCTCAGCTGCGAGCGCCACCCTGGGATGGCCTCCAGCTTGTCCAGGGTGCCGCCGGTGTGGCCGAGGCCGCGCCCAGATAGTTGGGGCACCGCGGCGCCGAAGTAGGCCATCAGCGGGGCGAGCACGAGGGAGACCTTGTCGCCCACGCCTCCCGTCGAGTGCTTGTCGACAGTCGGGCGCGAGAGGCCTGAGAGGTCGAGCGCCTCGCCCGAGGCCACCATGCCTGAGGTGAGGGCAGCGAGCTCGTCGGGCGACATGCCCTGGAAAAAAATGGCCATGGCCAGGGCGGCCATCTGCTCGTCGGCGACCACTCCCGCCGTGTAGTTCGCGACCAGCCAGGCGATCTGTTCGGCGGAAAGCTCGAGGCCGTCCCGCTTGGCCCGGACCAGGTCGACCATGTCGAACGGCGGCATCAGGCCTCCAGCGTTCGCCGTGCCACGAGTTCGTCCGCGTCGAAGGCCCCGGGCAGCATCTCACCCAGGCCAGCCGGGGCGGCGTCCGGCCCACGGTCGACCAGGAGGCCCGGCCCGCCGTGCTCCATCAGCAGCTGCCGGCAGCGGCCACAAGGGGGGAGCGGGAGGCCCTCGCCGGCAGTGACGCTTACCGCCAGCAGGCGCCCGTGCCCACCGCCCACGAGAGCCGACACGAGCCCGCACTCGGCACACAGGGTGAGGCCGAAAGAGGCGTTCTCGACGTTGCACCCGGTGAGCACCTGCCCGTCCTCCGCTAGACCGGCCGCTCCGACCCGCAGCCCCGAGTACGGGGCATAGGCGCGCGCGGCGGCGCGGTCCGCCGCCTCCCGCAACAGGCCCCAGTCGGGCGTAGCCAGCGCGTCCCCGCCCACGCCCGAGACACTACAGCGGACGAAATACAGCAGTACGCTCCCGGGGTGGCGCCCGTGGTCGTGGTCGTCGGAGACCTCATGGTCGACATCGTCGTGTGCCTCCGCGGCCCGCGGCACCTGGGCAGCGACACGGCCGCGCACATCGTTACGGCTCCGGGTGGCTCGGCTGCCAACCAGGCGGTGGCTATGGCGGCATCCGGCGCCGAGGCTCACCTGATCGCATCTGCAGGTGATGACGAGCTCGGGCGCGCCGCCGTCGCCGCCCTGGCGGAGGCGGGTGTGGCGCTGCACGTCGCCAGCCACCCGGGCGTCTCCACCGGCATGGTGGTGGCCTTGGTGGACGAGTCGGGGCACCGCTCGATGTACACCGACCGGGCGGCCAACCTTCTGCTCAGCACCACCGCCCTAGACGTAGCCGGCCTGTGGGCGCCGGGACGGCACCTGCACCTGTCCGGCTACGTGCTCTTGGATAGGGCCAGCCGGCCTGCCGGCCTGGCCGCCCTGAGCCGCGCCCGCAGCGCAGGCATGAGCACCTCGGTCGACCCCTGTTCGGCCGGGCCGTTAGCCGCGGTCGGGCCGGCGGAGTTCCTCCAGTGGTGCGAGGGCGTGGACTGGCTGTGCGCCAACGAGCAGGAAGGCATGGTGTTGACCGGCGCAGAAGGTCCTGAGGAAATCGTGGCCAGTTTGCGGGGACATTTCCGCGAGGTCGCACTGACTGCCGGTGCCGGCGGGGCCTACTTCGCGGGAGCTGGTCCAGCCGTCCTGCACGTCGCTGGTGAGGCCGTCCGGGTAGTCGACACCACCGGCGCAGGCGACGCCTTTACGGGCACCTTCCTGGCCCGCCGCCTGAGCGGCGCCTCAGCTGTGCAAGCGATGAACGCCGCTGTGTCTGCTGCGGGGGCGGTCGTGACGGCACCGGGGGCCCGCCGCTGGCGGAGGGGTCACTACCCGAGCCCGTCGCCGTTCCCGACCTGAACCCCAGGCGGCAGGACCGGTGCGGGCCTCGGGCGCCGATGGCAGGCGCGGCGGGCAGGATACGGCTACGTTACGGGGAAGCAACAGCCGACTCGAACAAGGAGGGTCACTCAGAATGCATCCAAAACGCCGGGTGCGGATGTCGGCGGTAAACCTCGGAACGGCACTTCTGGCCGTTCTCGCCCTTGCCGCATGGGGACCGCCCAGCTCTTCCGCCTCCACACCCAAGACGGCGGCGGCCACCAAAACCGCAAACACGGCCAGTTTCCTCGCTTGCGAAGTCACCGACACCGGCGGCATCAACGACCGCTCGTTCAACGCATCGGCCTACGCCGGGTTGAAGGCCGCCGCGGCCAAGGACTCCAACATCGTGCCCAAGTTCCTCTCGTCCAGCTCGGAGAGCGACTACACACCTAACATCAACGATTTCCTGGGCGAACATTGCGGCATAATCGTCACCGTCGGTTACGCGATGGCCCAGGCCACGCTGACCGCGGCCAAGGCGAACCCGAAGCAGGACTTCGCCATCGTCGACTGCCCGGGCGGGACTGCGGCGGGTTGTCCTGGTTTCAGCAGCTCCGAGAAGACCCTGCCGAACATCGACAACCTCGCCTACGAGACCAACGAGGACGCCTTCCTCGGTGGCTACCTCGCCGCGGCCATGGCTAAGCCCAACTCGATCGCGCCTGACGGCGCCGTCGGCGAGTTCGGAGGAGCGGACTACCCGACCGTCACGATCTACATGGACGGCTGGGTGGCGGGCGTGCGCTATTACGACCAGCTCAACCACAAGTCGGTCAAGGTTTACGGCTGGTACCCGCAAACCAAGGGCCGTACTGCCGACAACTACGCCGGCAACGGGGTGTTCACCAACAACTTCACCGACGACGGCCTGGGCAAGACCGACACCCAGTCCCTCATCGGCGAGGGCGCCAGCGTGATCTTTTCTGTCGCGGGCGGTGTTGGCCTCGGTGCCCTGGCGGCAGTCGAGTCGGCTGACCGCACCAGCGCGGGCTCCGTCGAGATGGAATGGGTCGACACTGACGGCTGCGTAGCTGACCCGAGCGGCTGCTCGTACTTCATCACGAGCGTCGACAAGGGCATCGTGCCCTCGGTCGAGACCGCGGTGCTGGCCGCCGCCCACGGCACCTTCAAGGGCGGCTTCTACACCGGCACCCTC